>JAVCCF010000053.1 GCA_030765625.1 Candidatus Tenebribacter burtonii | reverse complement strand
TATATTCCCGAACTATAATCTCGGGCATCCCAGACAAAATAATGCTTGCCTGCTGCAAACTCTTCTTTTACAATAAGTTGTCCTTTACATTATAAATTGAAAGTAATCCTGTTTCATTTTCTTTTATATCAAATGAAATGGATGTGCTGGGATTAAATGGATTTGGGAAATTCTGATTCAGCTCAGTTTCCATTGGAATTTCTGGAATGTAATTATTATCCAAAGGAATAGTTAAAGAAACCGGGCCAAACATTTCAGTTTCACCAGAGCCACATATACTTTCTAACCAGTACCAGTAAGTAAAATTCTCATAAACATCATATTCATCAATAAAGGAATAGTATGAAGGTTCAGAAGTTGTTCCGTTCCCGGGAATAGTATTAAAATTAAGGATAGAAGCCTGACCAAGATTAGAAGAGTTTGCACGATATATATTCCATCCAATATCATTGGATTCTGATTGTGTAACCCAATTTATAATTGGTTGATTATTTGAATATACAGTAGTGAAAGAACTTAATGTAACCGGTAAAGGAACATCAAGTACATCATTCGCTGTAACCGGATCGTATTTAGTTGTATTATTGGAATAATATTGCTGTCCATCCATTAAAGAAGAATTAAAACTTAGACCAGAATATTCTTGAGTGTCAGCGATTTCCAGTTTAACATGCAGAAGCTGCTGTGCTCCCAAGAGAAGCTGGTTACCGTTATCATCTCCTAAATATTCAAAAGTAATTGCAAATCTGGCAGGTTGATTATCATTTTGTATTACATTATAAAATGAATTTACAGGATTTTGAAGCAAAGTGCCTTTTGTTACAGTTAATTTATTATTATTGGAAACAGATTGTCCGAAAGCATTAATATTATAATCAATTAACACTATCCCTGTTCCAATTCTTGTACCAGTAGCAGTAGCATTTGCCATTATATCAAATTCAAAATAATCAACTCCTGCATTATTGGTTAATTCATCATTATCAAAAGAAAAATTGATACCTATACCCACTAAGAAAAATGGAATTATTAATATAACAATTAATAAATAAATTTTCATTACATCCCCTTATAATATTTTTTATATTTCTTATTTAATCATAATTAAGGTAGTTGCGAACTTATACCGGAATTTACCCTCCACAAATCATCCAGATCAGTCGGTAAAACATTTCCATCCAGATTAAAGTCAGCACTTTTATATCCACTTTGACCGGTTTGTACACGCCAGTAATCATTGCGGTCATTGGGGAAAATATTACCATCCTGATCAGCATCACCACCATAGAGACCATATTCTTCAGATTCCAATTGTTTTAAGCTACCGCTTCCATAAGCATTAGCTTGATCAGTAAAATCCAATTCTGTAACAATTTCAGGATCATCTGATAAAATAATCTTATTCCGAGTCATAACCGGTAAATGATTACGATGATCTATCTTTAGAAAATACTCTACATCTGAAGTAAAATAGAACGGCAAACTGCTGTTACCTTCTACATCAACCACCAAACCATTATTCAGAACAAAGGCATTTGAAGATTTAACCGTAGAACCATTTGCTGAAGTTCTTAATTGGATATTTACCCAATCAACAATAAAGTGTGGGCTTACATCCGGTAGTGAAACAATATCTTCACTATCATAAGGAGATATTGTTGGGATATATCCTGCATCAACTAAATTGTGACTCATAGATCCACCATTTAAATAAGGACCTTCTAACAATATATTTATATTTATATAAACTGGTGAAGCATCTATGTATATTATACTATTATTAATTTGATCTACACTAATTTCATTATTTAGTAAATCCCTTAAAATAACTCTACTTAATACTATTTCCGTACCGGCAAAAATATCTTGATTTTGATTTGATAATAATAATGTAAAAAGTGTACCTGACCCGGAGGAACCGGAAGACACGCCCAGTATCGAGCAAGTAACAGTATAATCTCCATTCTCTCCAGTCACATACCATTCAGTCTCATCACCGCTATCTCTAAGAAAATCACCTTCCTTTAAATCAGATTGAGCCGAACTGAAATAATTTGTATTATATGATATATTGATTTCAAAAGCACGCATTGCCTGAGTTAAACCACTGACATTAACGGATAGAGTAACCTCTTCATCATACCCAAGTTGGTATGATGGCTCGATTATCGATACTTCTACATCTGCATTTAATACTGCAAATATAAAAAATAATAAGACAACTACAGTAATTTTATTGATGATTTTTAATATATTCATGTTTTACCTCATTCTAATTGACTAAAGTTAAATTCTGCAGTTACGTAAAAGAATCTATTATTTTCATTTCCCTGAATTGTGCAAGACCAATTGCTTTGCATTAAATTTTCAGCTTCAATATGCCATTCTACTCTATCTTCAAGTGAATAAGTAGAATAAACATTGTAAGTACAAAACTGGATTTCGTCCCAAAATAAAGTCAAAGTTGTTTCAACTATATTAATTGTAAGATTTTGGGGAGGAGGAGCTTGATCTCCAATAATAATGCTCCCATCAATAGATGTAACATCAGGGATTATTAATCCTGTAGGATCATATAATTTAGTTTCTATGAATTCAAGGGATGTAATACCTTCTGAAGTAGCAGTATATGTAAGATCGAGAATATTTCCCGGTCCGGTTACAAATAGCCCTGCTCCAAAAATTAAGCATTCAATCTGTATAATTCCAGGAGTATCATCATTAACAATCCACCAACCAATAGGTTGACCATCAAATAAGTCTCCATTATCTGCCTGATCGAATTCAAGAATATCCCCATCATATTCTATAACTACTTTATAACCTCTTATTTCAACTATATCATCAATATTAATAGATACTACAAAAGGAATATTGAGCTCTGTTAGTACAGGATTTGGTGAAGTGTATACCGAAACACCGAACATAGATATTGAGCATAAGAGAAATATAAAAATGAAAATTATCTTTGAAATTATGTATTTATTATTATTCATAAAAATAATGAAGCGGAGTTCACCTTATTTAGGTGAACTCCGCAAACTCAACTATTTGAGTAGCATCGCCTTACGCACGTTAGTATAATCTTTTGTCTGCATTTTATAGAAATACACACCTGATGCTGCTGTTTTTCCACTATCATCTTTGCCGTTCCAAACAACCTGATGTTGACCAGCCGGCATAATTTCATTAACCAGAGTTTTTACTTTCTGACCACGAATGTTATACAAAGTAATATTTAGTTTGCTATCTTCTTTCAATCCAAAGGCAATTGTTGTGGTTGGATTGAATGGATTTGGATAATTCTTTCCAAGTGAATTTACAATTGGAATAATGTTATTGGGATCGCTACCTGTAGGATTGTTCATGATTTCAATTTCTGCATTATTGATATCTCTTGCTATCATATGTTGCAAGTTAAGATCATCATTCGAACCCGTTAATTGGAAGTGAATTTCTGCCAGGATTCCGCCTCCTTCAATACAAGCATTGCCACCCAAGACAGAGCCCGAAACTTCCAGAACATTATCTTCAATTATATGATTGAAGAATGTTCCGTCCGGCCAGATATCTCCTGCTTCTGCTGATACAAAATAAAGATCAGATGCAAACTGAATTGGAATACTTACACCTTTTACAAAACCACTATTCTGCTGCAGGATAAGTGTAGCTATCACTTCATCATTCTTCTGTTCTACTTCCAGATCGATGCGAATTGGAACCGGTTCATTGATATTCTCTGAACGATATGCTGTGTAGTTAGTATTCTCGTAATTCATGGCAAAGATCATCAAATCTTCAAAACCAATAGCTCCATCCGGTGTTGGAAGGGCATTTCTGGAATAATCACTGGTTGGTCCTACATCAAGTATACTACCGGTTGGGGTGGTATTCCAGGCCGCACTGAACAATCCTATATCATCAATATCTACTTCACCGTCGGGTGTTCCATTAACATCACCCAACCAATATGATAAAGCGGGTGAAACAATTGATGCATCACTAATCATACCATTCAATCCTTCTATATAGATCGCATAATAATAGTATCCCCGCTCACTGATCGCATTGGTAAAGCTGGTTATATTTGCTTTTGTGATTTTGGTCCAATCATATGTAGGATCAGTTGCAGCTTTAGGATCGGCTGGCAAATCTACCGAGCCGGAGGGAGCTGAGCCTGTAAATTCAGGATATCCGGAGTTAGTGTCAAAATCAGAATATGCTTTTCGCCAGATATGAATATTGGAATAAGATTCAGAAGGAGCTACCCATTGTAATTCGATACTGTTGTTTGAATTTATCGAAGTTTCTGGATAATTATTGTTTCCAATTTCTAACAACCAGACAAGTGCATCTGGTGCTGTAGTATCTTTATTGAATTGCCAGCTGGAATTTGCACTTGTATTTCCAGC
>JAVCCF010000066.1 GCA_030765625.1 Candidatus Tenebribacter burtonii | reverse complement strand
TATTGCGGCTTAGGAACAATTACAGCAATATATTCCGATATTCAAGGAGGTTGGGAAGGAGAAGGTAATATCAATGTAGACCCATTATTTGTTGATCCTGAAAATGGAGATTATCACCTGACAGAATATTCTCCCTGCATTGATGCAGGAAATCCAAATTCCCCTTTTGATCCCGATGGAACAATTGCAGATATAGGGGCTTTCTATTATGATCAAGGAACTGGAGTGGATGAAGAAGATATTCAATCTTCTATCAACAATATTCAATTATCGAACTATCCCAATCCGTTCAATCCAACAACAACAATTTCATTTTCCTTAAACACCGAAAACAGCGAAGATACCGAGATTGCAATTTATAATATTAAAAGTCAAAAAGTGAAATCATTCCCAATTAACCAATTAACCAATTCACAAGTTAACCAAATAGTATGGAACGGAGATGATGAAAATGGCAAACCTGTTAGTTCAGGTTTATACCTGTATAAATTAACCGTTAATGGCAAAACAAAATCTTCAAAAAAATGCTTGCTTTTGAAATAGAAAAATAGGAATAAATATGCGAAATTATATGGTAATTCCAACCTACTGGACAGGACCAAACAGCGAATGGGAAGAAGGAGATAAAGTCTTTGATCATGCTACGCCCATAAGTGAAGATGGTACTTTGAACCGATTGCTTGAATCACTGCATATTCTTGAAGATAATGAATTCACACTGGTGATCATAGCTATATCTACAAATAAGAAATATGAAAAACCAATGAGAGAAAAGTTGGAAAAAATGCTTTCTAAGGCTGATATTCCTGTAGATACGATCCTATTTACAGAATCATCTTTGAAAAAACTTAAAAAAGAACTTTATAAAAATTACTCAGGCGAAGATGTTTTAAGTTTAGAAAATTATGCCCATATCAGGAATATGTGTATTTTTGTACCATATATTTTGGATGCTGAGATTACTCTGTTAATTGATGATGATGAAGTTTTTGAAGATCCTAAATTCGTTACAAAAGCTAAAGAGTTTATCGGTAAAAGATTTTATGGAAATACGATTGATGGAGTTGCAGGTTATTATTTAAATGAAGATAATGATTATTATGATAAAGTTAATATTGTTCCATGGATGACTTATTGGGATCGTTTTGGTGGAAAACGGGAAGCTTTTGATAAGATAATTGGGGGCGAACCACGATTAAAGAAAACGCCTTTTGCTTTTGGTGGAGCAATGGTAATTCATCGAAATCTAATTCGAGTTGTTCCTTTTGATCCACGTATTACACGGGGAGAAGATACAGATTACGTTATTAATGCCCGCATTTTTGGGTTCAATTTCTATCTGGATAATACTTTAGCAATCAAACATTTACCTTCAGCGAAAAAGCATCCGATCTGGAAAAGATTTAGAGAAGACATCTATAGATTCCTTTATGATAAATCTAAATTTGATACACAAACTTATAAAACTAATCTTCATGCTATCCAACCGGAAGATTTTGATCCTTATCCAGGCTCATTTATGAAACCTGACCTCGGAGATAAGATTTTCAAAACCAATATTATTCTTGCTCTAAATTATCTTGCAGATGGAGATGTGGAAGCCTGTAAAGGGACAATTGAAAATATTTATTTAGCAAGATATAACGCTATTCCACACTATAATACTTTCGAAACCTACCTTAGTTTTCAAAAAGAATGGAGAGCGACATTAGAGCAATCAAAATTGTTTGGAGAAACCCTGAAAGATATCATTAAGAAAGGACAGATAATCAAATTTGATAAATATCAGATCGAGAAAAGAAAACTTCTGAAAAAAACAAGTATTCATCAAAATCTGCACCTGCGTAAGATCAAGATGTTTAAGAATTTCACAAAAAAAGAATTAAGAAGTATTTTCTTCATTTCAGAAATAATAAACTTGAAAAAAGGTGAATATGTTTTTAGAGCAGGTGATATAGATAGTAATGTTTATGTAGTTTTACAAGGATCATTGAATATTCTTAAAGAAAGAAAAAATTCTGATCATGATATCATGGTTTCCAAAATTAAACAGGGAGATCATTTTAATGATACATCAATTTTTTTTAATTCTGAACATAAAGTTTCAGTAATCGCAACTACTGATGTAGACTTGTTAAAGATAAAAAATAAAGAGTTTTTAAAAATTCTTGAGGAAAATTGTGAGCTTTCTGCCAAACTTTTGTGGATCGTTTCAAAAAAACTCAGTGAAAATCTTATGCACACAACCGAAAAGTTTTCGGAAACTAAAGATCAAGTAACAGATGTTTCCGATAATATGGAAGGATAATGAAAATCTTATTGATAAACCATTTCCCGTTACAAGGTTCAGGGAGTGGAATTTACACCTTGAACATCGCCCAAGAATTGATTAAAGAAGGTCATATAGTTTTTGTTATAGATATAGATTGCGAATATGATAGCACAAATTATCCTTTCCAGAAAAAAACAATTATGTGTGCAAAAACAAACCTCAACCATGATCTCAATCTTAACCTCGATCTTAATTTCAACTTCCCCTGTTTTACAACACATCCGAGAAGTTTGAATACTTATTATAATATTACTAATGATCAAATCAAAGAATATGTTCAAATTTTTATTAAAGTTACAAAAGAAGTAGTTGCAGATTTCAAACCTGATATTATTCACGCTCAACATTTATGGATTACTCCATATGCTGCTCTTAAAAGTAATGTTCCTTATGTAGTAACCGTTCACGGCACTGACCTGATGGGATTTAAAAAAGATAGACGCTACCACAAATATGCTTTAGAAGGTGCAAATAATGCAGCAAAGATCATCACAATTTCACGACAAGTTCACAATGATACTCTAAGATTATATAAATTGCCTGAAGAGAAAATGAAGTTGAATCCAAATGGTTTTGACGATGATATGTTCCGACCTAAAAACATAACAAAAAAAGAAATCTTTAAGAAATTCGGATTGAATATTATACCTGAAAAATTAGTGAGTTTTGTTGGGAAGTTCACAAATTTTAAGGGGATTGATATCCTTATTAAAGCAGCTCGTATAGTTACAGATGAAATTCCTGAAGTAGTTTTTGCTTTGGCTGGAGACGGACAGTTAATGGCTGAGATGAAACAATTAAGTGCAGAATTAAAATTAAATAATGTTTATTTTCTAGGACAACAAACTCAAGAGGATGTAGCTTCATTATATTCTGTTGCAGATGTTTCTGTTGTTCCTTCCCGCATTGAACCTTTTGGTCTTGTTGCTATTGAAGCACTTGGCTGCGGAACACCTGTAGTCGCTACAAATGCCGGTGGTCTTCCCGATTTTGTGAATAATAAAGTTGGACAGCTTATTGAAATGGAAGATGTAGATGCTCTGGCAAAGGCAATTATCGAGGAATTGAAAAATAATACAAAACTTACAAAAGGAAAATACGCTCGTGAATACGCTGTTGAAAATTATTCATGGAAGAAAACTCTGCAAAATGTGATTGATATTTACAAAGGAGTTTTAGAAACTTGAAGGAAAATCGACTTATTCAGTAATAAGTTTCTTTAAAATATTTTCAAGTACTTCTACCCCTTTCTGCCATGAATATTTTTTAATCATTAGTTTCCTGCCGTTGTCTGAGAGATGTTTGTGCAAGTTTTCATCGGTTAAAAGTAAGCATATCTTATCAACAAATTCCTGGGGAGTTTCTGCCAGTAAAAATTGTTCACCGTCTTTTCCTTCGACTCCTTGAACTCCGAGAGAAGTAGAAACCACCGGCACACCACTCGCCATCGCTTCCAGAGATTTTCCTCTAAAACCTCCTCCTAACCTTACAGGGATGACCGAAACTAAAGATCTATCGAAATATGGTTTCACACTTTCTACAAAACCGGTTACAATAACTTCGTCTTTTTTAGCAAATCGTTGAATTTCTTTGGGCGGTTTTTGTCCTACAATATAAAATTTCACTTCGGAGATTTTCTTCTTGATGAGCGGTAAAATCTCATGATAAAAATAGATTACGGCATCCACATTCGGTTTATGTCCGAAATTTCCCAAAAACATGATTGCATTCTTTTCGGGTTTACGATTGTCAGGATTGAAGAAATCAACATCTACTCCATGCGGTACGATCTTAACAAGAAGATCCTTATTATAATGTAGAACCTCTTCCCTGCCTTCCGGTGTAAGCGTAAGAGTCAGATCGGCATCAGCATACATTCTGAATTCATAAGGACGTAAACGAACATAATAAAAGAACGCCTTTACAGCATCCCACGAGAATGGCTGCTTCTTCATAAGCTTAAGCCTGGCTACTGTATAACATTCATGAACAGACATCACCTTTTTAGTAGTTTTTGGAATATACTTATTTTTATAGAGATACTGTGCCATCATTGTGAATTCAGAAACTACTACATTATAGTTTTCCTGTGAAACCATCTCACTAACTTTCTGTTCCATCGCTTTGGAATATTCCTGCAGCATATAGTTTGGTCGTGATGAAAAAAAGAAATCGAATATATTGCGCAGAACTCCCCTTTTAGCTGGATATGGAACATATTCCACTCTTTTGCAGTATTTGCCTACTGTGTCTATATATTGTTTCTGCTCTTCCCTGATAAAGGAAAGTAAATGAACTTCATGATCTGTTGAAAGATATTTGATCCGATTGTAAATTATTATCGGGCCTCCCACAATGCGGGAATGCGGAAAAACTTTTGGAATAAAAAGTATTTTCATAATCTGACTCCTTTCACCTTTTTTTCAATTTCTATTAACCTTTCATGTCAAGATGAAAAATATTTCTCTTAAATGAGTTGATGATGTCTCAAGTTAAAATGAAAATAAACTGATCACTTTCATATTTTATTTTGACATCAGAACTTTCCAAATTAGTTTGTCCGTAGAAATAGATCATTAGATAAACATACGGGGGTGCCCTGGTTTCGACAGGGATAAAGGGGATTGCTGATGCATGCCGAGAAGATTACCTACTCGTTAATCACGGTGATAAATTAATTAAACGCAAACGATAACTTCGCACTAGCAGCTTAGTTCTGCTACGGTCCTGCTAGACTTTGTTGTTAAGTCGGCAGTTCACCGCCATAATTAGCAACTATAAACGGCAAATGTCTATAATGTCGTTCGAAAACTTTTAGGCTGGCTTTCCAGTTTGGTTTGACTGTTTTCCATCAGGAAAGTGAGATTAAAAATAGCTAAGCATGTAGATTTGGCTTTTGACTTATCTTTGGACGCGGGTTCGATTCCCGCCACCTCCACCATTCTTCGATTTGAACGAAGTGAAAATCGAAGAATGTCACGGCGAAGTAGTTTAAGCTACGAAGCCGGACTAATCACCAAAAAGTTCGTTCAAAACAATACCCGGGCAGGCAATCATGTATTACGTATATATTTTACAAAGTTTATCAGATGTAACTAAGTATTAGACTGGATTTACAACCGATCTTAAGAAAAAATTCATGAAACATAACAACTGAGAAGTACCCCATACTAGTAAATACAAACCTTGAGGAAAATGTTGATAAGCTTATAAGTCATCAGCGTGTTTTGATTTGTTAATATTGCTTTTTTCTGCTGCTTCATTATTGATTAAATTTTCTGTTCTTAAATTAGTATATTCAATAATAACTTGATCATGAATGTTATCATGAAGCTTTATTTCCATATTATGAAATAATCCAGAATATGATGAATTATACTTTTGATCGAGCATACTCTCGTCAAAATCATACTTATCCAAAATTAATTGAAACATATATAACCAGAGAGCACCTTTATAAAATACATCATCAACTTCACCAACTAATTTGAGCTTATTTAACTTACCTTTGTGAAATTCAGGTAGCATAAAGAAAGATGCCTCTTTCATTTCTTTTGAATAAGTTTCATATTCAACATTCCAATTATTGTTGTTATCTAATTTTTTTTCTCTAACAAGAGTTTTCTTTTTTCTATTGAATTCTCTTTCTGTATCTCCAAACTTGAAGGATAAGAAAATATCTGTTACAATTATAGTGTCTAGTGCAGCTATTTCCCTAGCTTTCTTATAAACTTTTCTTTCACTTACCTTCTTGGCTTCTTCAATCTTTTCACATCCGAATAACAATACTAAAACTATCAATAGTAACAGTCTTTTCATTACAATTCTCCCAATTTCATATTTTCTATGATAGCTTATTATTATCGAAAATACTGTCAAAGAATTCACAAAATTTATCTACCAACTAAGAGCATCCCTGCATCACGTGAATGTTCTGAATTCCTGCCATTATAGCCAGTATAACATTGAAAAGTCTATTTATCGACCTTTGTTCCTGATCCTTTGTTTGGTTTCATTGGGTCCATCATTCTTCGCTTAAAATGCATTCAGTCTCTAATACTTTTTTTGATATTAATCTTCATCTTGACATAAAATCAACTTCAAATCATTTGAACACAATTATTGGAGATTTGTAATGAATGAAAAAGAAGATATAATTAAATTAACTCAATATGTAAAAGCAGCTGGCTGAGCCGGTAAAGTAAGTCCGGCGGACTTAGATATAATCTTAAACGGTTTAAATTTCCCTACATCATCTAGAACTTTGGTCGATAGATCCGATAATGATGATTCAGGAGTTTACAAGATCACTGATGATGTAGCAATTGTGCAAACTGTTGATTTCATCACACCTGTTGTGAATGATCCATATTTATACGGGCAGATAGCAGCAGCAAACAGCCTGAGTGATATTTACGCAATGGGAGCTAAGGTTGATACTGCTCTTAATATTGTTGCTTACGATAATTGTCATTTAACTAAAGAAATGCTGCATGATATTCTGCGTGGTGGATTAGATAAAGTAAGAGAAGCCGATGGTGTTATTTTAGGTGGACATACTATTGAAGATATCGAGATGAAATACGGGCTTTCCGTAACAGGGACAGTTCATCCTAAAAAAGTGCTGAGAAATAATACCATAAAACCCGGTGATAAAATAATCCTGACTAAACCTTTAGGGATGGGAGTTATTACAACTTCTATAAAAGCTGACGAAGCTCCCCAAAGTGCTATTGAAAAAGCTGTTTTCCATATGAGCTATTTGAATAGAACAGCTTCGGAATTAGCAGTTGAAATCGGTGTGAATGCCATGACAGATGTAACCGGATTTGGCCTTCTGGGGCACCTTTATGAAATGATAAATAAAGATACATCTGTGGAACTTGACTTTAATGCTGTTCCCTTTATTGAAGAGGCTTTTGAATTAGCTGAAATGGGATTATTCCCTGGTGGTTCCTTTCGAAATGAGCGTTATTATAAACCACATATCAAAAGGACAAACAGCTCTATCCCTGAACACATATTAATGCTAATGTATGATGCTCAAACTTCTGGTGGTCTTCTTATTTCAGTACCAGAAGAAAGAGCGAATTTACTTTTAGATAAATTGAAATCAGCTGGAATTGAATGGGCAGTAATTATTGGTGAAGTTTCTGACTCAGCGAAAAATAATATTGTTATCAGTTAGAACTTTCATTAAGAATAAATACCATAAATACATTAATCTTCCTTTTTTAACTTGACAGTTAATTCTCTATAATTTGCTTAACTATTTAGTTAAATGAAAAAATAGAGTTGGAGGACAATATGCTGTTTGGAAAAAGAATGAAAGAAGTTCTGCAAAAACTTGAACTTACACAAGTTGGCTTGGCAGAGAAGATCGGAATTTCTAATGTTGTGATAAACCGCTATATAAAAGGAAAGACCAGCCCTAATTATGATTTTTTAAATAAACTTGCAACAACTTTTAATATAAATATCACATGGCTTATAACAGGTGAAGGTCCCATGTTCCCCACTCGAAACATTAAAACTGTGGGAAATCGAGAGTATTTTTATTTACCAATACTCGATGCCGTAAGCTGCGGTTCTCCTCAAGAGATAGATTCAGCAGAACCACTTGATCATATTATGATGGACACAAGTTCACTTTCGGGAGATTTCAATTCTTATTTTGCTTTTTATGCGAGTGGAGATAGTATGGAACCCTATATCTCAAATGGTGATGTTGTAATCGTAAAACAATGTGATAATTGGGTTGCCGCCGATGAAAGGATTTGTGTTATTCGTGTGGAAGGTGAAGTAACTCTTAAAAAAGTAAAATCTTTTGCAGAAGGTAAAGAGATCTTGCTTCAGCCGTTTAATAAAGATTATGCACCAATCTTACTTGACAGATACACTTTAAAGGAATCTCTTCTTATTGGAATTGCTGTAATGTCTGTAAGGAATTTGTAGATTCCCTAATTTTCTCAAGCAGAATCCAACCAATAATTGAGCCGATGGCAAAATAAATAAAATCACTTGGAACAAATGTTGTCCCAATGATCGTTCTGCTAATAAATGTACTCCTGATTACTTCTAAAAACATTGCATTCCAGAGCTGAAGAAATTCCAAAATACAAGTAATCATAAACACACTTAATGCAATCTTCCAAGGTTTTACCTTAATTAAAATAAAAAATATTACAAGATACCAGAAAACTTCATATAAAAGTCCACCAAGAGAATTGTTGAACCATTTTGCTCCGGGACCTGCATAAAATTTACTTGCAAATCCCAATGAAGTTATTATTAAAATAGATAGTAATGTAACTATTCTATTTTTATTCATATTATAAATTTGTATTAAGTTTGATACTAATTAATTAATAAGTCTCCAAATTCACAGTATTAATGGAAAAAAGCTTTCTTATGTTTATTAGGACTTTTCTTATCTTCAATATAAGCTCCTTCATGTTTGTGCTCGTCTTGAATTTTAAGAGCTTCTTTAATATCATCTGTAAGTTTGATAATCTTTCCTTTTCCGGTTTTAATTGTATAGCGCTCTTTACTGCCCATAATTACCTCCCTTGAAGATTAATTTAGTTTACAATTTATTTATGATTTCTTTGATTATTTTGTCAAATTATAAAAGTTAGAGAAAAATTTGCTGGTAAAAAATTATCAAAACAAACGATAATTAGCTTTATACTTGACAAATTACATATTCAAACTAATTAAGTGTATTATTGTTTTTATTAAGAATTTTAAAGGGAGAGGATATGAAAAATTTAATTAAGATTTTTATTGTAGTGATGATTCTTTCAATCCTTCTTTCTGCCTGTGCACCTCCACCACCACCGGTGACAAAGGTTCAATTAGACACAGCAGAAAAAGAAGCGATCCAGGAAGAAGAAAAAGCAGACAATTTGAACAACGAGATGAAAACTCTTGAAGCGGAATTGGCTGAACAAGAAGCTGAGCTTAAGAGTTTACAAGAGTATCAAAAAGAACTAGAAGCAGGGAAATAGGAGTAAACTATGAAAAGAATTATACTTTTATCATTAATCGCACTGTTAGTATTACCCGTATTAATCCAGGCTAGAGTTACTTATCTTTCTGAAGATGAGTACAAAGATCTTAAGAAAAAAGAAAGATTAGTTTATTGGGAAAACCTTGAAACTTACCTTGCTGAATTACAACAAAGAAAAGCAGATGCAATTGCAAATCAAGAAAAATATTCAACAACTATTGAAGAACTTAATACTAAAATGGTTCCTGTAAAAGAAGAGTATGACAAAGTTCATGCTGAAATTCTTGCATTTCTAGGTGTAACAGAAACTGATTTTGCTTCAATTATGGAAAAGATTAAGTATTTCAATGGAGAGATAACTAATTGGGATGAACTTACAGATAAAGAACTCTGGAAAGCCAAGAAAACTGTTCGTGCTCTTGTTGTTGAATATAATGAATATAGGAATTCTAAATTTGGTAAAGTTCCAGATTTCAGAAGAGATTTCTCTGATCTTGATAATAAAATAGTAAATCTTGAGAATAACTTAGAAGCTGCAAAACCTAAGTACTATGAAGATAATTATACTGTAATCAAGGGAGACTGGCTATCAAAAATAGCTCAATATAGTTTTATTTATGGTGATATGTCTAAATGGCCTATTATCTATAGAGCTAATAGAGATCAAATTAAAGATCCTAACTTGATCTATCCCGACCAAATTATAAAAATACCTCGTGGTCTTCCTTACGAATGGAAAGTTTACAAAGGTGAATGTCTTTGGAAAATTGCCGGCTATCAGGAAGTGTATAATAATACTACAAAATGGCCTCTTATTTACAGAGCAAATAAAGATCAGATTAAAGATCCAGATCTCATTTATCCTAATCAGATCTTTGAAATCCCAAGAGATTAATCTATTTAAATTAAAGAAGCCTCTCTGTTTTTAGAGAGGCTTCTTTTTAATATAACAATTGAAACTCCATAAAATTCACCTTATACTGCTCGCATCAATTATTATTGCACTGTTATATTTTTTTTTCAGTCCTTATCGAATTGTATCCCATACTTATGATTTGAAATTGGGTGAAATAGCAGAAAAAGATATTAATGCACCTTTTGATTTTTATGTTTTTAAAAATAAGGAATCATTAGAAGTTGAACAAAAAGCTGCTGTCTCTAAAGTACAACCTATTTATAAAATATCTGAAAATCTTAAATTTAATGCACAAAAAAATCTGGATTTTGTATTTCAACATTTTATTCTAAATAATGATTTAGAAATTCAGCAAATCAATAGAAAATTAAGACAAAATGGTTATAAATTATCTATTACAAACATTGGTTTATTAATTAATGATAGCAGAAGAATAAGAATCTATAATTTTCTGAGTGAGAAAATTACAAAAATATTTGGTGTTGGGATTTATCCAGATAATTATCGTTATCAAGAAATTAAAATATCCAAATCTAACCGAATTATTAATTATGGAATCAATCGCTTATATTCTTTAGAGGAAGCTAGGAACAAATTGGTTAACTGGCATACAATTCAAGATGAGAAACAATTAATTCGTGAGCTTGCAGATATAATATTAATTGAAAATATTATTGTAGATCAAGAGATGACAGATATTGAAAAAGGAAAAGCGAAAGAAAAGGTGTCATTAACACTAGGAAAAATACAAAAAAATGAACGTATAATTGGAAAGAATCAAAAAGTGACTTCTATTGAATTACTTAAATTGCAATCTCTCTTAAAAACACAAAAAAATCATCACCCAACAAGAGATAATATTCAGTTAGCACTGTCTTCTTCGGGACTATTTCTTCTATCTATGCTTATAATGATTTTCTTTGATTACATTCTTATACTTTTTTTTCCAAGTAACTTTTCATCAATTCCAAGAATGATTATTATACTTAGCAGTATCATATTATCAATAATACTAACAATTTTTGTAAATAATATATTAACAATTCCTTCCCTGCTCATTCCATTTAGTTTATCTGTACTTTTAATTGCCTTGGTATTCAACCCACATATTGGAATTCTATTTAATTTTATAACTCTGATATTTGTTTCAATATTTCTCAATTGGAGTTTTACTAATCCAATGATTTTATGTATAACAACTTTCGGTGGAATTCTTGCCATTAAACACATGAAGAAAAAACAAGAATTCTATCCTATCACAATATATTTACTTATCTCTTTTCTTGCTGTTAATACTGCCGTTTCACTTATCAAATTCGAAAGCATAACAATTTATTTCTGGCATCTTTTGTGGGGAATAATATCCAGTATCACATCAGTTGTCGGATTGATCCTTTTAACTCCATTTGTTGAAAGAAAATTAAATCTTGCTACAAAACAAATATTATTAGAATTACTTGATTTCGATAGTGAATTACTAAAAAAGATGGCAACAGTTGCTCCGGGGACTTATCATCATTCACTCATAGTAGGAAATCTTGCAGAAAGTGCGGCAGAAGCTATTGGAGCAAATCATCTACTTGCGAGAGTTGGTAGTTATTACCACGATATAGGCAAATTAGAAAATCCTCAATTATTTATAGAGAATAATCCTGATGCAACTATTCTTCATGATAAGATGATGGCAACAGAAAGTGCTCTTCTTATTCGTAACCATATTAGTGATGGTTTAGCTTTAGCCAGAAAACATAATCTACCCAAATCTGTTATTGAGATAATTCAACAACACCATGGAACAGGACAAATAAAATATTTTTATAATAAGGCTATTGAAACAAATCTTGATTTTGATGAAGATCAGTTTTATTATGCAGGACCAAAAGCTTTAACAAAAGAATCATCTGTGGTAATGATTGCAGACATAGTCGAATCAACCACAAAATCTTTAGATGACTTCTCTGAGAAAAGAATAAAGAAAGTGTTAGATGATACAATCCACAATCTTATTAATGAAGGACAATTAGATGAATCCCCTCTTACATTAAAAGAACTTGAGAAGATTAAAACATATATGTTACCAATTTTAATGGGTGTTTATAGGAAGCGACTTGAATATCCCGAAAATTAAATCAGTTGTTTTATCAAATAAAACAGCAGAAATTATTGAAAAAGAAATTTTTGAAGAACTTTTTTTGATTGTTCTTAATAATGAATCCAGACCTCCTGATAGTTTTGTGAACCTTGAGCTTACAAATGATGGATCAATAAAACAGCTAAATAAAAAATATTTGGGCAGAGATGAAATTACCGATGTACTCTCATTTATCGCTGATATACCTGGGATTAACTTAATTGGTGATATTATTATTGACACCAATGTTGCTAAAAGCCAAAAGGAAGATAGAATGATTTCAGAAGAGCTTCAGATATTATTTTTGCATGGTCTTTTGCATTGTTTAGGTTATGATCATTTGTCCATAAAAGAGAAGAAGATAATGGATGCAAAAGAAAAAAAATATATTAATTTATTAAATAAGGAGAAAAGTTAAACTTGTGAATATCAGTTTCTCAATCATATCAATTATAGGTTTTCTAATAATTTCTGCTTTTTTTTCAGGATCTGAAACTGCTTTTTTCTCATTAACAAAGATCCAGATAAAAAAAATAGAAAAGAATAATAATCAAAGTTCAAGGCGTATCTTGCGATTACTTAAAAATCCAAGAGAGTTGCTCATAATCATACTTTTAGGAAATACAATTGTAAATGTGGCTGCTGCTTCAACAGCTGCCTACATTGCAATTGAAATTGGCGAAAATTACTTACAGCAATTCCAATCTCTGCTTATAATCATCGAGATTTTTATCATGACGATTTTACTACTGATCTTTGGTGAAATAGCACCCAAATTATTGGCATTCTCATCGCCGGAAAAAACAGCCCGATCTTCCAGCTTAATTTTAGAAATAATCAAGTATTTGTTATGGCCTATTATTAAAATATTAGAACTAATAAGTTCAATCTTTTCTGTTAATAAAAGTAAAGTTGAGCAAACTGACATCACTTCTGAAGATTTTAAAAATCTGATCCAATCAAAAATTACACAGCATTCTTTAGAAGAAAATGAAAAAAGAATTATTACCAGTATCTTCCGGTTTTCTTCCACTGATGCCAAAAATATTATGACACCAAGAGTTGATATTGCTGGAGTTGATACTTCTGAAGGATTACAGAAAATTAAAGATGTGATTATTAGTTCAGGGCATTCTAAGATTCCAATTTATAAAACAAATATCGATAATATTATTGGAATAATTTACGCAAAAGATATCATCTTGAATCCAAAAAAACAATCGATAAGTTCACTTCTTCGTCCGCCACTTTTTGTCACGGAAAATACCAAGATCCAAAATTTGCTAAACAAATTTAAAAAGCGCAAGATACAGATAGCAATAATTGTTGATGAATATGGTGGTACAGAAGGATTAATAACACTTGAAGATATTTTAGAAGAATTAGTAGGTGAGATCCGTGATGAATATGACAATGAAAAACCAAACATAGTAAAACAGAATAATGATATTTTTAGTATAAATGGAATGTACTCTATCTCTGAATTAAATGAGAAATTTATTTTAGATATCGACGAAGATAAATATGATAATCTCGCTGAATTTATCTACGATAATTTCAATAAAGTACCAGAAGAAAATGAGAGCTTTATTTATAAAGATCTTGTAAAATTTACAGTTAAGCGAATTAAAGCTCGAAGAATACAATATATAACATTAGAAGTCATCAATAACAGTAATGAGCAAGAAATTTAAACTAATTGCCATTATATTACTTTTAATTCCTGTTTTTCTTTTAGCAGAAACTTTTGATCTTTCAATTAAGTATCTTGGTTTAAGTGTTGTTAAAGTTTCAATAATAGCTGAAGACTCTACTCTTTCTATAAAAGCAAAATCAACCTTCATTGCCAGTATTGCTTCTAATATGAATAATTCATACAGTTCTGTTTATTCTAACAATTATTTACCTGATACATACAAAAAACAAATTGACCAAGGTGATTATTTTGAGAATAGAATAATTGAATATAACAGGCGAACACTTACAGCAAAAAGAACAAGCAACATTTCCTCTGACCGTAATTGTGAATACTCCATTAATTCCGAAAGCCGGGATTTTTTCTCAGCACTTTTTTATCTTCGCAAAATAATTGACGAACCTTCCGGTGAAATGTGGGTAGATGCCAATAAACTTATCTGGAAAGTAAATTATACCGTTTTGGATAAGGAGAGAATTTCTACAAAATTCGGTAAGATAAATGCAATTAAAGTAGAATTAAATTTCCATAATTATTTGAATGAAGAAAAAGAACGAACTGATATGCTTACAAATAATTTGGTAAACGAAGAAAGGTCACTTCTCTTCTGGTTCTCTGATGATGAACAAAGGCTTCCACTAAAAGCTAAATTCATGATGAAACCTTTTGCCGTTGTTTGGAAATTAAATTCTTACACAGAATAATATTGGTTTAATGAAAAGAAAACATTTTAAAATTGCTTTCTATATTTGGACTGGGATAATATTTACATTAACATCAATCCCAAAATTACAATCACCTATAAATGACACGCTGAATATTGATAAATTAGCTCATTTCACAATTTACATGATATTTGCCTATTTATTCATGAAGATGTTCGATACAGAACAGTACACTCAGAAGCTAAAACTATTATCTATCTTAGCGGTTTTCATCCCTATCTTCGATGAATTACATCAAATACCGATTCCCGGTAGATCCTTTTCTTATTATGATATCCTTGCTGATTTTCTTGGATTTATTACCGTAATCCTCTACTTCAAGATAAAGTTAAAAAGATCTTGATCAATCTTTAATTCTTTTAAGTGAAACTACCAATTCATAATGAAATGGCGGCTTCAACCAGATTTGCTTCTTGAGATATTTCTGAGGATTATCCATGATCTCTTTTTCCGGTACTTCCTCTACCTGATTGTCTTTTGAAACCACCAAATAGATATTTTCACTCTTTTTAATTGTTTTTAACGTTGGCATAAGCTCTCCTACTAATTTATATTTTGGATGTTTTTCAATAAAATCTATAAGTAATTCATTTGTGATCTTACTTCTGTATTCTTTACAATATTTTCTGTCCTCGCAACTTGCAGCACATACAATAATATCTGTATGTTGTTTATTCTTAGGACATACAACAAGATTTATATTAGATCGAATTTGTTTTCTCAATTTTCTCTACACTAATTTATATTTTTTTAAAACTGTATTTAAAATTTCTAAGTTATCATTTTCCATAAAACAAAGTGGTAATCGCAATTCCCGCTCGATTTTCTTCATCAGATGCAAAGCTTCTTTTACCGGAATCGGATTTGTCTCGATAAACAGTGCATTATTTATCTCGATAAGTTCCTGATGAATCTTCAGCGCTTCATTAAATTTATCCTTGGAACATAATTCAACCAGGTCATATACTTTACGAGGAAGAATATTTGCGGTAACAGAGATCACTCCATCTGCGCCACAGGACATAATCGGCAGATTCAACGCATCTTCTCCTGACATCACTGAAAAATCTTTATCGGTATATTTCACAATATGGGAAAGTTGATCAAGATTACCACTTGCCTCTTTAATACCGACAATATTACTAAATTCTTTTGCTAATTTTATTGTTGTTTCTGCCTGAATATTAATACCTGTTCTTCCCGGAACATTATAGATAACGATTGGGATTGTTGTACCTTCAGCCACTGCTTTAAAATACTGGTACAAACCTATCTGAGTTGGTTTATTATAATATGGTGTTATTACTAATGCGTAGTCTACATCCCACTCCTGAGCTTTGATCGTAGCAGAGATTGTATGGTGTAAATTATTCGTTCCAGTTCCCATCATTACCGGAATTCGCCCATTGATCTTTTTAATACTAAACCGCATCAATCTCTCTTTTTCATCACCAGCGATGGTTGGAGATTCTCCCGTTGTACCACATAGAAGAATCCCATCAGTTCTATTTTCTATCTGAAAATCTATTAATCTTTCCAAAGAATTGTAATCTATCTCATTATTTTTAAATGGAGTAACTAATGCAACGTATGAACCTTTTAACATCTATCCTCCTCAAAACTATTAATTATACAAATTATTTCTAATGAAATAACCCGTCAATAAACATTTGCAAATCCACCGGAAATTAAAATCCGATCTGACGCCAAGCCTCATAGATAACAATCGCAACACTATTTGAAAGGTTAATTGATCGAATTTGTGAACTCATTGGAATTGTGATGTTCTGTTTCTCAAATTTTTTCAAAATATCTTCAGGAATTCCTCTCGATTCGGGTCCAAAGATAAAAATATCACCTTTACTATAGTTTAATCCAGTGAATTTTCTATCTGTTTTTGTTGTACAAAAATAGATATTACTATCTGGAAATTCTGTTATAAAATCATCCAGGGAATCGTGAATTTTTATATTAAGCTTATCCCAATAATCTAATCCGGCTCTTTTTACTAATTTATCAGTTAAGAAAAATCTCATTGGTTTGATAATATGAAGCATAGAGTTTGTGCCAACGCAAAGTCGTCCGATATTGCCGGTATTAGCTGGAATTTCAGGCTGATACAGAACAATATGAAAATTTGGATTGTTCAATTCAACATTATGCGTTTCCATTTTGTTATCCATTCATTATATTGCCAGCTGGTTCGTCTGGTCGAAAGTTCATTTGTAAAATCTTTAGTGATTTGCGGTAGTATCTCGTAATCCACAGGAAGCATAACTTTTCTATTAACTGGTTTCATCCACATTTCTTTAGTGATCAATTCTTGAAATTCCTTGGAAAGTAAAAAATCAACGAACTTTTTCGAAAGATATTCTTTCTGAGATGATTTTAAAATTCCAACACCTATTATGAATTTAAATCCACCTTCTTTTGGAATTGTGGACTTGTATTTATTTGTATTATCATGCTGGATATGATAGATAGGAGTTGTTTCCAATCCAACAATCATTGGTGCTTCCCCTGCTAAATAAGCATTATAAGCATCATTCTGATTATCAAAGATACTAAAAACATTTTCCTTAATACTCCGCCAGAAGTGACCGTATCCATTCCTACCAAAAGCCGCTACTGACCAGTAAAGCATAGCTCTTCCTATACTGGAAGTTCTTGGATCCATTAGTATTATCTGATCTTTAAATTTACCATCCTGCATCTCACCAAATGTGATAGGAGGATCTGAGATTATGTAACTATTGTAATTAAAAGCAATATTACTGTAACAAACTGGATTGATCTGATGTTTTTTATCAAAGATGAGATCCTCATGAATATCTAATAAATTATTTGATTCATACTGTAATAAAAGGCTGTCTTCCTCTGCTAGAAACAGTAGCGTATTATCAATTCCAATAAGCACATCAATATCTGTACTGTCTTTCTCCGAAATGGCTTTTTCAAGCATTGAGAGGGCATCGGTAAATTTTGTTATAACAATTTCACATTCAATTATGTCGGTGAAGATTGGGATGATGTTCTCATAAAAATCTTCATTCAGGAAAACATCTACAGCATAAATATTTAATGTTCGAATTTTCTTTGGGATTTCATTTTCATTTTGTTTATTACAGGATAATACTAAAATTATTATAAGAAATGTTATTATCTTTTTCATTAAATTGCTCCAAATAATAAAGCAGCTACAATAAAATCTGTAATAAGGATAAAAATTGAAGAATAAACTACTGTGATGGTTGTTACTCTTCCCACACCTTCTGCTCCACCCTTTGCTTTACTTCCTGCAAAACAACCTACTACTGTAATTATTAATCCAAAGAAGGTCGCTTTCACCATTCCGCCGATAAGATCAGATGGTAGAAAGAAATCACGCATATTCGTGAAGAAGCTGAATGCATTAATATGATATTTGTAAACTGATAATAAAAAGGCAGAAAATATCCCAATGAGGTTGGAAAAAATTGTGAGAACTGGGAACATGACAACACCAGCAATTATACGTGGCATATAAACAAAGTCAACTGGGTCTATAGCCATTGTTTCCAGAGCATCAAGCTGTTCACTAACTTTCATAGTACCAATTTCGGCAGCGATAGATGCACCAACTTTTCCTGCTAATACAAGCCCAGTAAGTACAGGTGCAAGTTCTATCATTGTAGATTTCCCAATAAGAACACCAATTAGACTTACAGGTATATAGCCGTTGGTTTGATAGGAAGCTTGAACAGATGTTACAAGTCCCGTAAATGCAGATGTTACAGCAATAAGTAAAAAAGAATCATAACCGATTCTTTTCATCTGTTTCATTATTTCATTAAATCGTTTTTTTATTTTAGTGAGATGATTAAAAATAGCCACATTAAATAGAACAAATTCACCAATCAAATTAATGAATGTGAATTTATACTTCATATTCATTTAAATCTCTGAAAGCTGTAAATTCTGGTATAAAGCGTAATCTGATCTTCCCAATTGCTCCGTGCCGGTTTTTCCCAATAATTATCTCTGCAATGCCAGGTTCTTTAGTTTCTTCATTATAAACTTCATCACGATAGATGAACATTACAATATCAGCATCCTGCTCAATTGCACCTGATTCTCTGAGATCAGAAAGTTTTGGTCTTTTATCATCTCTGTTTTCAACACCACGATTTAACTGAGATAACGCTATAACAGGAATTCCAATTTCTTTTGCCAGGATTTTAAGATAACGGGAAATTTCTGATATCTCCTGTTGTCTGTTTTCCCTGTTACGGCTGGCAGACATTAATTGCATATAATCAATAATTATTATGTCAAGTCCCTTTAACTCTGCTTTCAAACGTCTGGTTTTTGCTCTAATATCCAAGATCGTGTTCGAACCATTATCATCAATGTAAATTTCTTTTCCGGAAAGAACTTCCGCAGCTCCTGCAATTCGAAGCATTTTCTTCTGATTCATACCGAATCCTTTAAGCATATTATCCATACTAACTTCAGAAGCTGAACTCAGCATCCTCATAAGGACCTCATCACTCTCCATCTCCATCGTGAATATCCCAATTTTTTTATCATATTGTATAGCTGCATTACTTGCTAAATTTAAAGCAAAAGATGTCTTCCCCATTGCTGGTCTAGCAGCAACAATGATAAGCTGCCCGGGGCGTAAACCTCCAAGCTTTCTATCTAGATCTATAAAACCTGTTGGTACTCCCAAAACACTTTTCTTAGACGCAGCTGTTTCTTCAATATTCTTTACAGTTTTAGATATTATTTTATGTATCCACTCAAAAGATTTCCGGTTTGGACGCTCAGCAATATTAAAGATCATCTGCTCTGCTTCATCAACAATATCATCTGTATCTTTATCAGATATATAACACCCTTCAATAATTTTATTGGATGCCTTTATAAGCTGTCTTAACAATGCCTTTTTAAGCACAATATCAACATGATATTCAATGTTTGCACTACTCAAAACAACATCAGATAATTCGTTAATAAAACTTTCACCACCAATTGCTTCAAGCTGTTTACCAATCTTTAATTTATCAATAAGGGTAATAATATCAATTTCAATATTACTCTCAAAAAGGTCACAAATTGTTTTAAAGATAATCTGATGCACTTTACGGTAGAAATGTTCTACATCAAGCATTTCAATTGCTTTAGCAACTGAATAGGTATCTATCATCATTGCAGACAGAACTGCAGCTTCGGCATTTATATCATTTGGCACTTGTCTTTCAATTCTTTTTGACATAATATTTCCTATTAATAATATAATTTTTAATCAATTTTTAATATGGTAGAAATTGTGCAACTTTTTTTTGAAATAATATTATGATAAACGCAGATAAGATTAATTAATTAATGTTAGAAGTAATCTTTCTGTAATTTTTGGAGATCGATCCATGCAAGTTTCTTCCAACTTGGATTTCTCAGTAATGCAGAAGGATGATATGAAACATATGTTTTTATCCCTCTAAAGTTATAGATTTGCTGTCTAAAAGCTGTTAATGTTTGATCAATTTCTAATAATGTAACTGCTGCGACTTTTCCAAGCATCAGAATAAACTCCGGTTGGATTATGGAAATCTGTTCTTCCAGATATGGTAGACAAGCTTTTTTCTCTTCTGGTAACGGATTACGATTACCAGGGGGACGGCATTTCACAATATTAGTGATATACACTTCATCTCGAGAGAGGTTTATAGCACTCAGCATTTTAGTGAGTAATTGTCCAGATCTTCCTACAAATACCTTACCTATTCTATCTTCATCCGCGCCTGGTCCTTCTCCGATTATCAATAGTCTTGCATCTGGATTTCCATTCCCATAACAAAATTTATTACGTCCAGAATGCAAAGCACACTTCGTGCAAGTATGATAATTTTCCTCTAACTCTTTTAATAACTCAGCTTTGTTTATTTGAATTGGAGGTTTAACAAAAATATCTTGAATACCAGATAATTTTAAGCATTCAAGATATTGTTTAATAGCTTTATTATGCAAATGTTTCTCAATAGACTAAGTTACATCTTCATCTTCGTCTTCAACCTCAACAATATAATCTGGAATTACATTTGAAGCAATGTGTTCTAAAGCAGTTGTTGTTACCTTGCCCGTTAATGCTTTTTTAACAGTAAAAGGTAAATTACTAATCCTTTCTGCTTCAAGATTTGCAAGCAACAAGAAGAGATAAGTCATATTATTTTCTTCAAGAAATTTTTCAACAATTCGTAAATCACCGTTCTCGTTCATTTATCCTCCGTAATAATTTTCTATATTAATATATCTTTCAATTTTATTTTCTTCAGCTTTAATTATAATTTTAATATCATTAACAGCCTTTTCAAGATCATCATTTATTACCAAATATTGAAAATCTTTGATCTCTTGAATTTCTTTCTCGGCAGTTTTCATTCTAACTTGAATCACTTCATCTGAGTCAGTTCCTCTGCCATTCAATCTCTTCATCCAAACTTCTCTTGAAGGAGGAAGAATGAAAATAGTTATATAATCAACATCTGAATTCTTGATCTGTTTTGCACCTTGAACATCAATATCCATGATGATATGATTTTTATTTAACACTTTATTTATGTAGTTTTTGGAAGTTCCATACCAAAAGCCATGAACTTTAGCTGACTCAAGAAAATCGCCCGAATTTTTCATTTCCAAAAACTTCTTCTCTGAAATAAAATTATAATCAACTCCGTCATTTTCGTTGATACGAGATTTTCTTGTTGTATAGGAAACAGAGTATTTTATTTCACTGTTTTCTGCTAATATTTTTTTAAAGATCGCAGTTTTCCCACCACCAGAAGGTGAGATAAGAATGATTAAGAATTTTTTTTTGTTTTCTTTGCTCAAAATAATGTACTTAACCTTCTATTAACTTTTTATATTGCTCTGCATTCATAAGATCTTCAAGTTCATCCATGTTGGCTATTTTAACTTTCATGATCCACCCATCTCCAAAAGCATCAGTATTAATCATTTCCGGTGTATTTTCAAGATCTTCATTAATGGCAATAACTTCTCCGCTTATTGGAGAAAGAATATCTTCAACTGCTTTTACTGCTTCAACTGAACCAAAACCTTCTCCCTTAATAATATTATCTCCAATCTCTGGGAGTTCCACGTAAACAATGTCACCAAGTTCATGTTGAGCATGGTCAGTAATGCCCATCACAGCTTCACCACCAATAACTTCTACCCACTCATGGGTTTCAGTATAGAGCAAATTTTCTTTTACCATTATTTCCTCCAGTATTTTTTTGAGTTATGGATTCAAATAGCGTTATTGTGTCAAGTTTTATAGTATGGTGTTATGTACTCAATTATTTATAAATTTTTGTTACTATCAGGAAAGGCAAATTCTTTATTTTTAAATAAATTCAAACAAGTTTCTACCACAATTTCATCATACAATATGCCCTTATGTAAATTAATTTCTGAGAGAGCAAAATCTATACCACGAGAAGGTCTATATGGTCGGTATGACATAATTGCTTCAACTACATCAGCAACAGAAATAATCCGTGCTTCAATAAGAATTTCATTATTTTTTAGTCCCCTCGGATAGCCACTTCCATTTATTCGTTCTTGATGTTGCAAAACTATCTCTGCTACAGGCCATGGAAAACTTATAGTGGATAAAATTTCGAAACCGGCTTGCGGATGGGTTTTAATGAGATTAAATTCTTGATTTGTTAATTTACCCGGTTTACTCAGAATTTCAGTAGGTATATTAATTTTTCCTATATCATGTACAATTGCGGCAATTCTTAATCCATCAACTTGAAATTTTGATAATTTCATTTTTACAGCGATAGCATTTGCAAGTAAGGAAACCCGACGTTGATGTCCAGCAGTGTATGGATCTCTCTTCTCAACTGCTGATACAAGACCATTAACTGTCTCCTCCATTAATTCCTGCAATCGGAGGAAACTATTCTTCAAAGCTGTGATATCAACTGAGACACCCAACATAGCTTCCGAATCATCCTGTAAAATTAGTGGAACTTTTGTCGTTTGGAACCAGATCTTTTTATCATTTTCTAAAGAGATCGATATCTCAGGTATGAGTACTTTCTTCTTCTTCTTGATCACTTCAAGATCATCTTTGATAAGATTATCTAAGTCCTCATTTTTGATCATAGATTGTACAATTAATTCTTTATCCGTTTTCCCTACCATATCTTTGGGTATTGTGTTAAATAACTCAGCAACAGATTTATTGACCATTAAGTATTTTCCATCTTTATCTTTAACAAAGATATTATTGGGAACTGTATCAATAACCTTCAAAAGAAAATTTCTGTTTTTCCAAAAAGCTATTTCCATTTCAGATTTATATAACGCTATTTCAATTGTTGCATGCAATTCTCTATCTTCAAAAGGTTTAATTATATAACCATAAGGAGATGATTTCGCAGCCTGTTTAATGATCTTTTCATCAGCATAAGAAGTAAGAAAAATAACCGGTATACCAAATTTACGGTTAATCTGCTTTGCTGCTTCAATACCATTAATGTTACCTTCAATCATGATATCCATCAGGATCAAGTCAGGTTTAAGTTCCCCGGCTTTTTGAATTGCTTTTTCACCATCGGTTATAATTGCTGGAACATTATAATTGAAATTTATAATTATATTTTTTATGTCTTCTGCAATAATTTTCTCATCTTCAACAATGAGTATAGTTTTTTTCTCCATCTACATTCCTAAATATCGGTTGAATCATGTTTTTCTATATACATATTACTATCGGCTTCGTCTATTATATTATCAATAGTTTTATTCATATCAAAATTCCAAAAAGCACTGCCAATTGAAAAATATACAGGAAAAGGAAGTTTACTTTCTTTATTGAAATCGACCATCGCTTTTCTTAATCTGTTCTTGATAAAATCAACTTCTTCTCCTGTTTGTTGAAGCACGATCAGAAATTCGTCTCCCCCGCTTCGAATTATATAATCTGATTCACGGGCTTGAGATAATATTATCGATGCGGCAAATTTAATAGCCTCATCTCCCATACTGTGACCAAATTTATCATTAATTTTTTTTAGATTATCTATATCAATTACAATGAATCCAATATTATTATTATATCTTTTTGCAAGTTCTGTCTGTTGCTCGATTGTCTGATTATAATAAAGCCTGTTATATACATTAGTAAGCGGATCAATCATTGCTTTTTTTTCTAGACGCTTCTCATAACCTATTCTTTTAAAGGCTTCTTTGGTGTGTTTAAAGAGTATACTTAATATTGATGTAAATTCCTTGTCAAATGCCATCTCATTGCTGGAAACTGCAAGAAAAATCATTTCAGAATTCAATTTGTAGCTTATTACCGAACCAATATTTTTCCATTCAGGTTCTATGTCTTTAAATTCAATATGCCGATTATATATAAATAACTTATCTAAACTGAATGCTTTTCCAACAATACCTTCTGAAATGTGATATTTTGCTTTGAATATTTTCAGTGTTATTTTTGTCAGTAAAACTATTTGGTCTTTTTGTTTTTTGTAAAATGCAAAATTATAAATACCAAATATATTCCGTAATGCACCTTCAGTCACTTTTAAAATGCTTTTATTACTTTTGCAGGTTGTTAATTCAATTACGGGAATATGAAGTTTTTCAATTTTATCTTTTGTCTCTTTCATTGTTTTATCAATCTGGAATTTATATAATGCTATTTCTATGGAGGAAAATAATGCATAATCTCTTATTGGTTTTGTAATATAGCCATAAGGTGCTGTAAGTTTAATTTTATTAATTGTTTTTTTATTGGAATATGAAGCAACATAAATAACAGGAATATTGTATTCTTGTTGAATTTTGTTTGTTATATTTATACCATCAAGACTACCCTCAAGCATTATATCAGCCAAAACGAGGTCAGGTTTACTTTTCTTCACTATTTTTAATGCTGATTTACTTGTTTTTGCTATATCAACTATATTGTAATTAAATTTCTCTAAAGCCTGTTTAATATCATTAGCAAAAATAATATTATCTTCAACAATTAAAATATTGATCTGTTTCTGCATTTCAACTCCGTATATATTTAATTAATGTGTGAATATTAAATATTACAAAATCAAAGATTGCTTATTCTATTTATTACTGCAAGTTTTTTTTAATTTAGTTAAGAATTATATCTTATCCGTTAGTAATAGTATTTTTTATATTATACTTAATAAAATGACAAAACACCATTTTGCTATTTCAATAATAAGTATTTTCTACTTGCAATGGTTTTCCCCTCTACCTTCAATAGATACAAATAAATTCCTGAAGTGAATCCTTTCGCATTCCGCTCAAAGTTGGATCTGCCAGCACTTCCAAAGAAGGTCTTATCCTTCTCTTCATGGTAATCCTTATGATGATCATTCTCTACAAAAAACACTTGGATTAGCAGAAAAGAATATTAAGGATATGGGTAAATTGTTAGATGTTTATGTTGATTTAGGATATCGAAAGCATGATTATACTTGAGATGCAAAAGTTCATATAGTCGTTAGAAGTCACGGTAATCTATCGCGTTTCGAATTTATTACATGAAGCAGCGAAAAAAATATTTGTACTTAGACTATGCAGTTTAAACTGAAATGCTAAATCACTTTTTCAGGCTGAACTACTTATTCTTGTAATAATCATAATGCTTACAATTGAATGATATAGGAGTTTTCGGGGGAAGTTTGAAAGTTCTCTTTCTAGTTTCGAGATAGTTGTTTAGTGATAAAAAAAACAGCCAGCCGGATTTCTCCGGTTGGCTGTAGAATTTAGATTAACTCTCGATTATTTGATCAAGAGCATTTTCTTGATTTGTCGATAACTTTCTGATTGCAGTTTATAGAAATAAACACCTGAAGAAATATCATCTGCATTCCAGATATAAGTATAATCTCCTGCTTCATAGCTTTCGTTTACAACTATTTGACCTTTAACATTAAAGATACTAAAAGTACCGATCTCACCTTCTTTAATATCAAATTCGATTGTTGTTGTCGGATTAAAGGGGTTCGGATATGCAGAGCTTAACATAGTTGCATTCGGTAATTCGACAATATCAGGATTATTAATAGTTAAGTAAACAGGTCCATAAAATTCTGTTGTAAGATCCGTTTCCACACTTTCTAACCAATAGTAATATGTTTGCTCATATTCAACATACGAATCCGTGAAAGTATAATGTTGTTCTTCCATAGTATTGGTTCCAGCAATTATCGAATTGTTGATTTGCAAAGCTGTTTGTAATTCGTTATTAGTATTTCGGTAAACATTATATCCTACCAAAGCGTTTTCGGATTGAGTTATCCAATTTAGTTGTGCAAAATCCTGTGCTGTTTGAATAGCCGTGAATGATGAAAGAGATACTGGTAAAGCTGAATCTGACACAGTAATTATATTCGAATTTGAACTTGTACCAACCACATTATAAGCACGTAAACGATAATAATGATTAACTGCACTCAACACTGTTACAGAATAAGTAGTTACATCTCCTACATCAAGATTTTCGTATCCTGATAAAAATGTAGTGAAGCCAACATCTGTGGCTACATCAAGATAATATCCTGTGGCTATTGTACTTGCATTCCAATTTGCAAAGAATGTTAGGGTTCCATCTGTAATAGCTGCAGTAGCTACTGGAGGATCTGGAATGGAAGGAATCGCTTCATAAACAAAATCATCGATATTCAAGTAACTGTAGTTAGTATCTGCTCCATGTTTGAAAGCTATGTATTCATCCGTAAGAGTATAACATTCATCAAACATAACTGTATATTCCTCATAAACATCCCATACAGTAATCGGTATTGTCTGGAAGGGATGGAAGGTTGTCTCATCTGTAGGATCTGATATTGTACCAATGATCAGATCTTGTGCCCAACCACTTACTCTTGCCATAAACCTGATTTGGTTAGATTTCGAAGTAAGATCACCAAGTTGAGGAGTAATTAACAAGAGATCATCAGCTGCATAATATTTATACATCCTTACATTATTAGGCGCAGAATAAGAACTTGTTGTGCTTGTCTCAACATAGCCAATTGTAGATGCAGAAACTTCTAAATAAGACCAGCAATCCGGCAATTCCGGTGGAGTTTCACTATCAAAATTATTAGAAAAATCGGCAGTATAAGGGATGTAATCTGTGGTGGCATTATCAGTAATTCCAAATGAATATTCACTACTATCATATGACCAGGCTCTATAATAATATGGAGTGTTATCAATTAAGCCTGTATGATCAAAATGCAGATCAGAGCCGTAATAAAGAACAGTTCCACCACCTGTAATTGGATTACCAGCACTATAAGTAGTTCCATTAACAGATACTCCGAAAGTACCATCACTACTCCAAGCTACCAAAACATTATCATTACTTCCATTTTGTGTCCAATCTAAATCAATTTCAGATATTGATGCCACTATAGCAGCAAAGCTGCCAGGATTATCCGGTCCACTAAAAGTTGAAAAAGCTTCAGTGGAAATAGGTAAAATGGCTTCACCATTAGAACTTTCAATAATCCAGTTTGAATTATCACCCAATAATGCTAAATAAGCCGAAAAAGAAGATTCTTGGTGTCGATCTCCATTATAATATCCACCATCAGGACTACCTGTAATGTAATAATTGATAAAGGTTGTTCCAACAGTTAATCCTGTTGCATTAAAATTATCACCTTCATTACCGGCTTCACTCTGAATACCTGCTAGCCATACACCAATATTATTCCCCTCAGGATTTCCTTCAACAGCATAAAACGCATCACCACCAGTTGAAAGTCTCACAGAATCTTCACTATATACTGGAACTGATATTGTGCCAATCGAAGCACCAAACAACGCATTTCCATCGCTATCAGTGTCGGTAAATACTATAATTGTACCTGCACTGATAACAGCACCACCGGTAACCCATTCAATAACACCTTCATCAAAATTTTCAAGACCTGTACCAGCTGCATTGGGTTCATTATCTGTAAGGTAGATAACAGTATTTGCAGGAATATCAGTTAAAGCCACGATACCAAAATCATCATCTCCATCCGCATTCATAGCTGTAAAAGCTATATCTCCTGTTGTTAGAACACCAACATAACTTGTTGAAAATGCTTCGGGACCTGCCCAATTACTGATCTCCCTTGCACCATCATCTGCCTGAACATAAAATTCATAAGCAGTAAATGCGGTTAATCCGGTTACAGAATAAGGGTTTGATGTTATACCTGGATGAGCTTGAACATAAGTTGAAGTGCCGGGAGTAAATCCGGGAAGCCCTACTTCGATATTCCATAATGTTGCACTTCCGTTTTCTGTCCAACCGAGATCTGCTGAAGTTTCAAGAATATTTGTGGCATTAAGAAAAGAAGGTGCAGGACAGGAAACCGGTTCTTGACCTACTATTACATCGTCAAGTGCCAAGATATAATCCCCACCGGAAATCACTTCGATTGCCAAGTAAGCACTTCCTGTATAAGAAGACAGATCGTACGAATATTCTACCCATGACTCTCCAACGTCTGAATTAGTCCCCAAAGTCATAGTGAAGTCACCGATAGCATTTCCACTTGTGGAAAGATTAACATTGAAACTTTCTATACCATTCCAGGCTCTTGCCCAGAATATGAAGGAATCTCCAGATTGAATATACACTTGTGGTGTAATCAGCCAATCATTTCCCCCGTTGCTTGTTGCTAGATAAGTTCCGGTATGAGGAAAACCAGCAGTGCTATAAACATTCCAGGTACTAGTAGTCCAATCTGCTGGAATTACTCCTCCTTCAAACCCTTCATCAATTTGCCATTGGGCAAAAGCCAAACTTGCTGCGAATAACATGATTGTAAAAAACAAAAATAATTTTTTCATAATTTCTCCATAATTTTTTTTTGAGACAGATTAATTAAAATCAAATAAACTACACCTTAGTTACGATAGTAACGAAAAAAAAATTAATAAACAAAATTATCTAATTTCCTTATAAAATTCAATTTCTATGTTTATTAACCATTTTTTAATAACAGTTTTTACTTTCATACAAACCTTAGTTTATTTGTCATACAATCTCCATCTCACCTATGTCTTACCATCTTGAGGATAAATCCTCCAGCGAAGAGAAGGTTTAGCCTATAGAAAAAACACGCTATTTTGCATTCCATTTTATTTCAAAAGTATCATACGTTTTGTTTGGGAAAAATTTCCCCCAGCATTCAACTTATAAAAATAAATACCTGAAGTTGCAGATTTACCGTTCTCATCTTTTCCATCCCACATAACCTGATGTGTGCCTGCATCCAATTTTTCATTCAAGAGCGATTTAACTTTCTGCCCTTTGATGTTATAAATATTAAGAGTAACATACGAGGACGTTTGTGCTATTGAAAAAGAAATCGTGGTTGTTGGATTGAAAGGATTGGGATAATTCTGTTCAAGTACTGTTTTGGGTACTGTTTGCACCACATTATCATTCGTTACAATTTCAACATTGAACCACTCCATTGCCTCAGTAATGATCATTTCGATATCATTACCATCTGTGAATTGGGAAAGATCGAAGCTGGTATAAAAGGATTTATAAATGAGATTATCCAACCAGAGTGCACAAACTCCGTGATAACAATATGCTTGTC
>JAVCCF010000046.1 GCA_030765625.1 Candidatus Tenebribacter burtonii | reverse complement strand
AGTTACGAAAAATGGGATTGCCTGTTACACTAAACTGTTCAAGTTCTTCATTGCCAATAAAAATACAATTATTGAAGGATGCACTAGCTTCAAATGCATATAGATTATTCATTGATATGTTATTTGTACAAGATAATCTTTGAGAAGTTGCACAAATACCAATGCCATTTTCATTATTATAAGAAATATTGTTAAAAAAATGTACTATCCCTGGACAATAAGCTGAACCACTATTTATAATATTATTAAATACTAACCCAGACGTATTAAATCCGGTATCTAAATCACACTCCTCAAAATAATTATCAGTGATCTCTACATAACCATAATCTATATTAATACCATCATAACCACCGATAAAACGATTGTTCTTGATGTAGAGGGAATCACCACTATAACCATTTATGGCATAATTACAATTAATGAATTCGTTATTAAAGAAATAACTAGCTCCACCGGATCCAACACAATTTGAAACTGTATTATTACTAAAAGACAATTGCTCGACACTTACTGCAGTATAAGCTCCATACCCCTCAAAATTGTTATTACAGATTAATAGATCTGGTGAATCGACATAATTATTGCGGGAAGACATGATGTGATTTCTTCCATAATTAAATACCGGTAAAAAAGGATTCACATCATTATTTATAATGAATTCATTGTTAATAATTTCAAGCTCTTTCGTATAAGAATTAGAATTTATACCTACAGCATTATTAAGAAATGTGCAATTCCTTACACTTCCGTTACCATTAAAAAAATCTAATCCTTTTGAGATATAACTTATCATAATACCGATAAGACAAGAGTGCTCTATCTTGCAATACTTGAATCTACATAACTCCGCATCTTCTGTTATCCGTATAGTTCCCCAACAGAAATCAGGATCATTCTGCATTCGAGTGAAGATTATACTGTCTTGCTCTGTACCTTCGGCAATTAACCTGCCATCAACCTGGATGAATTTAGCAATTGATACACCATTATATAACCAGAAATTCTGATCGAATTCTTGCCAACTTGTACAGGATGCTCCGCTTATTTTTACAACTGTTCCTGGTAGAATTGTTAGAGTAATACCAGAATTGACATAGAAATTTTCTGTAACCAAATAAGGATTATTTTCAGGTAACCAGGTTGTATCTTCGGTTAAGTGACCGCCTACTTCAATTGCGAATGCAATTGAAGAATTAGAAATAAGAAATGTGTAATTTGAAATGAAAAGAATAAAGATTAAAGATACAAATTTATTTTTCATAGTTAATACGTTAAAAATCAAACAGTTTCTCTCGCTTGGCATATTTACTAAAATACATTTTATTAAGAATTTCATTTTTTATCAGATCAAGACTGTAATCTTCATCGATGATATCAAATGCAAGAATTCTTGCAGTTTTCAATAATTCTCTATCACGAATAATATTTGCATGTTTAAAGATGGGAATTCCCGACTGCTGGGTTCCAAAAAAATCTCCGGGACCTCTTATTTCAAGATCTTTTTCAGCAATTTTAAACCCGTCATTTGTCTCGATCATGATATTTAATCTTTCTCTACCCTCTTTACTTATCGGTGGATGGACAATAAGGTAACAATAAGATCTGTCGAAGCCGCGTCCAACTCTACCGCGTAATTGATGCAGTTGGCTAAGCCCGAATCTCTCTGCATGTTCAACTATCATCACCGTTGCATTCGACACATCTATTCCCACTTCAATAACAGTTGTGGAAACCAGAATATCGAATTCTCCGTTTTTGAATTGTTCCATTATAGAGTCTTTTTCTTTTGTTTTCATTTTACCATGCAGGAGCGCAATTTTTCTGTTTAGAAAAATGTTTGTGCTTAGTCTTTCAAATAGTGTTTCTGCATCGAGTAGATCAATTTTTTCTGATTCTTTAATGAGCGGACAAACAATGTAAACCTGTCTTCCCATTTTTATTTGTGCTTCCACTTTTTCATAAACGACAGAAATTTTATTGAAATTATAGTAAGTGGTTTTTATCTCTTTCCGATGGGGGGGGAGCTCGTCAATAATGCTCACATCAAGGTCACCGTAAACCGTTAGTGCAAGCGAGCGGGGAATAGGAGTAGCAGAAAGATACATCAGATCAGGATTATTGTTTCTATGGCTTAATACAGCTCTTTGCTCAACTCCAAAACGGTGTTGCTCATCAATTGCTACAAAACCGGCATTTTTAAATTCAACATCTTTTTGAATAAGCGCATGGGTTCCAATTATTATATCGATTTCACCATTTTTAATTCTTTGTTTGAGTTCTGTTTTGACTTTACTTACTCCCCCTTTAAGAAGAGCAATTCTTATTTTTGGCTGATTTGATAGGAGTTGGGAAACATTGTTGAAATGCTGTTCTGCTAGAATTTCTGTGGGAGCCATGAGTATAGATTGGAATCCATTTTCTATAGCGAGAAGCATGGCAAAAACCGTTACAATAGTTTTACCTGAACCAACATCACCCTGCAAGAGCCTATTCATCTGTTTGTTGGATGTCATGTCTTCCACAAATTCACGAATCACTTTCTTTTGGGCATTTGTAAGTTCGAAAGGTAAAGAGTTTTTAAGTTTGGTCGTGAATGTTTTTTCTAAGGTGAATTTGTTTCCGTTAAGTTTTTTTTCATGTCCGTATTTACTGCGAGCCAGCATAAGCTGCGTAAAGAAAAGTTCTTCAAAAGCAAAACGTATTTTTTCTTTTGGAATTTGCATGGGATGCTGGGTAAAATGGATTTTCTGCATTGTTGTTTTCCGATCTGGGAAATTGAACTTTTCTGAAACATAGGTGGGAAGGTTTTCCGTGATTTCATCAGCATAAAGTTCAAAAGCACTATAAATTAAATTTCGCATCACATTCATGCTGATTTTCTCGGTAAGTTGATATACAGGAAGAACTGATCTTGTCTTCCAAAAACTTAATTTCATATCTTCTTCATCTATGATTTCTATTTGGGGATGAAGTATTTGCGGAGAACCACGAAATTCTGAAACAATACCGCTTACCCAGATTTGCTTCCCATTCTTAAACTGATCTATAAACCAATTGCCAAAACGGAACCAGGTAAGAAAGAGATAATCCTCTCCATCTGTTACTACAACATTAAGTTGAGACTTTTTACGTGAATTATTCTTCTTTTCAACCGATACAATATTGCCGACGAATGAACAGTTCTCGCTAAATTTCAAATCCCGGATCTTTACAGCAGAACTACGATTGATATAATCGCGGGGGAAATGTTCCAACAAATCACCGATAGTAAAAATATTAAGTTTGTTCAATAATTTACTGCGAAATTCACCCACACCTTTTAAATATTTAATATCGTTGTCTAAAGCATTCATAATAGTTCCTGAAAAATCCCTTCATTTGGTTATATTTCATACCATATTCATTAGCTAATCTTAATAATAAGATGTTAGTAAAACAAAGCAAAATTTAGACAAGAGGTATTTTAGAAATTATTTTAATTCTATCGTAAGCTGTTCATCAACCGTAAGTTCATTAATATTAATATAGTTTGTACTATCAACAGAACCATTGGAAAATTCAATAATGAATGAATATGAAATTGAATCATAATCTGTAGATGCTTTTAATCTACTCCAGGCAGAATCGCCAGAAGCTACTGACTGAATAATAGAATTTAGTGAATCTGAACCAGCAGTACAATATGCCAGCCTAAGAATATCTTCAGCAGAATTATTTATCAGTTTTACTCCGGCATGGGTTGGATCACAATAAACTTTGAGCGTTTCTTTGGGTATTACTTGCAAAGTGGTTTCAGTGAAAAATTCCCAATCTGGAGGTCCGTAGAACTCATCCTTCATCATAAATGTTTCACCTTCCAAATGCAGATCAACCTTAACATAATCTTTACTGTAAAAAAGGAATTGTTTACCGGTATCCACACTAACAGTCATATTGGGATCAGAAGTTTCAGAACCTTCTAGAATATAATCGTTTCCCTTGATCGTAAAATAAAGACTATGGTCAGTACGGTTAATTATTTTTATATCACCTTCTGTTGAGCAGCCTGCCAGAAAGATGATAAATAATAATGGAATTAATATTTTTCTCATTACATCTCCTACATACAGCGAACTGTTTGGTCACTGCTTTTTTCGACCCGGTAGATGATCTACACTTATTATCTCTCTATGCTTCTATCTGTTTTTCCCCTCGTCCTTCGACAGAGTCTGTCTTGAGCTTGTCGAATGGCTCAGTATGACACAAGCCCTGAACAATATTCTTTGAATGACAATTAATAGACAAAAACGAACTTATCTTTCATCATTTTCTTTGCATCTCTGTGTCTTTGTGTCTCTGTGCTAAACCTTTTTACTTCAAATTATAAAATACGTCTTTTCCAATAAATCTTGCAGATTCACCCAGTTCTTCTTCAATACGCAGGAGTTGATTATATTTTGCAATCCTTTCACTTCGGCAGATCGAACCTGTTTTAATTTGCCCGGAATTTACAGCAACTGCCAGATCTGCAATTATCGTGTCGGAAGTTTCGCCGCTTCTGTGTGAGATCACCGTTGTATAATTATTTGTTTTTGCTAGTTCAATTGTATCTAATGTTTCCGTAAGTGTTCCTATCTGATTAAGTTTTATCAAAATAGAATTTGCTGCATTTTCTTCAATCCCTGTTCTCAATCTTTCAACATTTGTTACAAAAAGGTCATCACCCATGATTTGGATTCTATTTCCCAACTTCTCTTTCATCAACTTGAATCCGTTCCAGTCATCTTCAGCCAGGCCATCTTCAATAGAAACAATAGGATATTTATCTACAAGTTTAACATAATAATCCACCATTTCTTCAGAACTTAAAGCAACATTTTCTGCTGTAAGGTGATATTTCCCATCCTTATAAAACTCACTTGCGGCAGGATCAAGGGCTATAGAGATATCTTCACCGGGTCTGTAACCGGCAAGTTCAATTGCTTTCACGATTATCTGCAATGCCTCTTCATTTGATTTCAGGTTCGGAGCAAATCCACCTTCATCACCAACACTGGTAGCATATCCCTGTTGTTTCAAATATTTTTTCAATGTATGAAATACTTCTGCATTCATCTGTAAAGCTTCTCTAAATGTTTTTGCACCCAGTGGCATTATCATGAATTCCTGCAAATCAACGGTATTATCTGCATGCTGTCCGCCGTTAAGTATATTTGACATTGGAACAGGAAGCAATCTGGCATTTGTTCCGCCAATATATCTATAAAGCGGCATTCCCTCTTCTGCAGCAGCTGCTCTTGCGCAGGCAAGAGAAACACCAAGAATTGCATTTGCACCAAGTTTCTGTTTGTTGGGAGTTCCATCAAGTTCAATCATTATATTATCAATATCTGCCTGATCAGATACTTCCATTCCAATAATTTCTGGTGCAATTATTTCATTAACATTTTCTACAGCTTTCAATACACCTTTTCCAAGATAACGATTGATGTCACCATCTCTAAGTTCAACTGCTTCGTGTTCACCAGTAGATGCTCCGCTTGGAACAGAAGCTCTGCCTCTAATTCCATTTTCCAAATAAACATCAACCTCAACCGTTGGATTCCCTCTGGAATCGAGAATTTCTCTTCCGTAAATTGCATAAATTTCTGACATATCTATCTCCTTCTTAAATAATAAACAATATAGGGAACAAGTCGCCCTATTCCCTATATTCTGTCAAATTTATAAACTTTATGTTTTTGTAGATCAGCTTTTAAATATTTTCTCCAATGATTTTACAGAGCCCAGCATGGCAGATGCCTCATAAGGAACAACAATTGTTTTATCGTTATTCTGCACGATCTCACTGAAAGCTTTAATATATTTAACTGCCAGTAGATATTGAGCAGGATCGGTTCCTGTTTTTTCCACAGCATGAGCAACTTCTTTAATCGCTTTTGCTTCTGCTTCGGCAACCAAGTATTTCCCCCTCGCTTCACCTTCTGCCCTGGTAATCCTGGCTTCTCTATCACCTTCTGCTACCAGTATTTGAGATCTTTTATCTCCTTCTGCTACCAGTATTTTAGCTCGTTTATCTCTCTCGGCACGCATCTGTTTTTCCATTGCCATTTTAATTTCCTGGGGAGGATTAATATCCTGAAGTTCTACACGATTAACCTTAACTCCCCACTTATCAGTAGCTTCATCAAGGATCACTCTTAATTTAGTATTGATCGTATCTCTTGAGGTAAGCGTCTTGTCGAGTTCAAGCTCACCGATAACATTACGAAGAGTTGTTTGAGTAAGTTTTTCAATTGCGTTAGGAAGATTATTAATCTCATAAGTTGCTTTTTTGGCATCTGTTACTTGAAAATATAGCAGGGCATCAATTTCAATAGAGACATTATCACTGGTGATCACATTCTGACGTGGAAAATCATAAACAGTCTCCCGCAGATCTATTCTACTTTGTGATTTTACCTGAACAAATTTATTACCTTTCATATCAGTTCTTGAATATCGCCAGTTTATATTGCGGGGCTTATCTATTACCGGCCAGAGAATGTTCAATCCACTTTCAAGCGTTCTACTGTATTTACCTAACCTCTCAATGATCATTACTTCTGCCTGTTTCACAATTACCAATCCTTTCGAGATCAATATTATTATCAAAACAGCAAAGATGATTATTACAATTGTCATTTTCCCTCCTTGTTATGGTATTTAATAACTAATTAATTATTCTTCAATTACAGTTACAATTACTTTATTTCCTTCGATATCATTAATTGTAATTCGTGCGTCTTTTTTTATCTCCTTACTATCTTTAGAAACAGCCACCCACTCTTCACCACCGATCTTCACATAACCTTTTTCATTAGCGGGAATTTTCTGTGTAACCCTACCGGTTTTGCCAATCAGAGCTTTTACATTTGTGTCTTCATAATTAGTTGAGATCAATTTCTTACTGAATTTCCTGCTTAACACAAAAACAATAAGTGTTAAAATAGCAAATGTGAGAATCTGAAATGTAATTGATGGAATAATGAGAGCGGCAAGTCCCGTGAGAATAGCTCCAATTCCAAAGCTAAAAAAAAGAAACCCGGGAGTAAATATTTCAATGATAACACAAATTATTCCAATCGCTACCCATATGACCCAAGGTTCAGACAATATTTCCATAAATTACCTCCAATATTTTTTATTCGTCTTTTTTAATCACCTTACCATTTTTATCCTTGTAAATTCTTTTAACATTTCTACCATATCCTTTTTTATTGTAATTATAATTATAGTTAGAGCTTCCGCTTCTTGAAGTTCTGATTCCCAAAATCAACATTAATTTATACATAAGAACAAAAATGTAATAACTGATGATCAATCCAATAATTATTAGAATTAAACTGGCTATTGTTATTAAAAGAAAAATACTTAAATTGTTACGAAGTGTAGCGTTTCCATTAACATTTTTAATTGCTGAGATCATAACAACACTGAATTCAGCATTATGTTTTTTAATATCTTCTTGAATGCTTAAGCTATCAATTTTTGCCTGAATAATATCAAGTTGTCTTCTAAAACTTGTTAGTCTGTCAGGTGAAACACTTCCGTTAATCAGGTTCTGAATCCGTTTTTTTGCGATTTGATTATTGTTAAGATTTTCTTTGAGGTCTGTATTCTTCGTAATCAACCCAGCTTTTTGAATATTTTCATTATTTAAACCGTCAATATTTCTTAACTTGGTTAATATTTCGTCAGATATTTCTGCCGGAATTTCAAAAACCTTCAGATTATAATTATTTTTTATCTCCGAATACAAAGTAATTGCTTTTTTTGTTTTGCCGATCTCATAAAGAAGGGTATTTATCTCAGATATATCTTCCACAAAATATTCAAATTTCATTTTATTGTTATTAAATGAATTTTCAAAAATGTCGATAGCAGTACTTTGGTCAATTGTAACATTTACTTGTACAAATATTTTATCCAAATTTGATCTTTTAATCCCTATAAATAATGATATTAAAATTGTAAATAAGATCAAAAATATCTTTATCTCTTTTCTTAATCTAAACATTCGTTCCCCTCTATTTTTTTTTCATTAATTCAGCTGCATGCTGTAAAGCCAACTCTGTATCAGAGCCTGACAGCATCCTGGCAATTTCAACTCTTCTCTCATTTTCGTCCAGTATTTTCACTTTAACTTCAGAACTTTTACTGCCGCTTATCTTTTCAATGGAAAAATGCCGGTCGCTATATGATGCGATTTGTGGTAAGTGACTGATGCATAAAACCTGATGGTATTTACCAATATCGTGAATGAATTCTGCCAGAAGCTCAGACGTTTTTCCGCCAATTCCAGAATCAATCTCATCAAATATTATTGTTCTCTTATCCAGTCTGTCCGAAAGGATTTTCTTTATTGCCAGCAGGAATCTGGAGAGTTCTCCACCGGAAGCAGCAATTCTGAAAGGTTGGAGTTTTACACCCTTATTGGCAGAAAAATAGATATCAATCACATCTTTCCCAGTTTCATTTAATCCAGCCATTCCCTCAAAAGCCCCAATATAATTTTCTGGTTCATCGAATTTAAATTCTATTTCCGCATCTGGAATAGCCAGTTTCTTGATATTAGAAATTATCTCTTTCCCAAATTTTATAGCAGCAGTTTTTCTTTTTGCAGAGAGTTCAGCAGCATGTTTATTAATGTTTTTTAGATCAATTACGATCTCATCATCTAATCCGGCAATTTCTTCTTTTCGGGAAGAGTAAGAATCAATTTGCTGCTGTATACTGAGCCTATACTCCAAAATTTCTTCAATATTCCGCTTATATTTAACGCTGAGGTTGTTAAGTTCAGATAAACGACTTTGGATATATTCCAATCGGGATGAGTCCAATTCAATAATATTTTGAACTTCTCTGACATTGTTAATGGAGTTATCCAAATTTGCAGATGCATCCTTCAGACAATGTACTGCTTTTTTTATGTTATTATTATCATCTTTAAATTTAGTAAGCTGAGAAATATATGAGCTTATTACATCGTAAACTGAGTTTTCTTTTTCATAGATTTCCTGTTCCAGTTTATTCGCGATATTCAAAATGTCTTCTGCATTTGTAAGCAGGTTCTGCTCCGCTTGCAATTTTGCATCTTCACCTATTACGGGTTCAATTTTCTCTATTTCATCTATCTGGTATTGATACAGCTTTATCCTTTCAGCAAGCTCACTTTCTGATTTTTGTAGTTTTTTTAATTTTTTGATTTTATCTTCAACTTCTTTATGTTTATAAGTAAATTGCTCTCTTATTTGTGTTAGTTTACCGTAAATATCAAGTACTTCTAACTGGAAATCAGTATCAAAAAGCTTTTGCTGATCACGCTGACTATGGAAATCCATAAGAATGGTTCGGAATTTTTTTATAATATCTTTTGAGACTCTTCGGCCATTGATAAAACTTTTACTTCTAAGATTTATACCTATTTCTTTGGAAATATATAATTCATTTTTAGATATATCTATATCATTTTTTTTTAGCAACTCAATAAATTGCTTATTTTCTTTATCAATATCAAAAATAGCTTGCAGTTTTGCAGGCTTGGAATCATCCAACAATATTCCGGCTTGAATATCACTTCCAAGAATAATATTTATAGCGCCTACAATTATAGATTTCCCAGCTCCTGTCTCACCGGTAAGAACTTGAAGTCCATTTTCAAATTCCAAGTTAAGATTTTCTACAATAATAAAATTTTCTATGCTCAGGCGCTGTATCATCTTTTTCCCATATGCATTTTTTTTCTGAGGATCTGATAAAATGTTTTATTCGTTAGTTTGATAAAACTGACCTTCTTATTTGAAGCTGTCACAATTATTTCGTCGTTATCAATAAGGTTTTGGCTATTCTTACCATCAAGCTGCAATATACACTCACTCCCATTTGTTTGCAGTTTAAAATTTAATCTATCATCAGAAGCAAAAACCATCGGACGCACACTTAATATATGCGGATTTAAAGGGGTAACCACAAATGCATCCATCAACGGAGACAAAATGGGACCACCGGCAGATAATGAATATGCTGTCGATCCGGTTGGGGTGGATATAATAAGTCCGTCACATCTGGTTTCTACAACCAACCGCTTATTCGAATAGAATCTTATATCGATAAGTCTGGGTTCCGTTCCTTTATAGATTACCGCATCATTCAGGGCTGAGGAAGTAAATATGGTTTTATTATTTCTTTTCACAACTGTTTTAAGCAACATTCTCTGCTGAACTTTAAACTTATTTTTCTTCAGATCATCTATCGATTTTTCAAGTTCTGAAAGTGAACTTTCTGATAAGAAACCAAGCTTACCGAGATTTATTCCCATTAACGGAATATTATATTTAACCGATATCTGACTTGCTCTGAGAAAGGTTCCGTCACCACCAAAAGATAGAATGCAATCAAGCTTATTTTTTTCGATGCATTTAATGAAATCGGGAAATAGTTCTTTTTGTTGCGGGAACTTGAAAAATTGAAGGTCTTTGTTGTTATGGAATTTCCTGAGCAGATCGAAAATTGGTTTTGTAATTTTATAATTCGGATTAAAAAAGATCCCAAAATTTTGCATAATCTTTATCTCCTTATAACGATTCTAAAATACGCAGATAAGATTCATATCTTTCTCTTGGGTATGAACCGTTTTCCACCGCTGTTTTTACACCGCACTTAATTTCGTGAGAATGAGAACAATTATCAAATTTACATTCTTTTGCTAAGGCAAATAATCCTGGAAATATCCCTTTTAGTTTTTCTTTATCATTCCGGTGTAAACCAAATGTTTTAATTCCGGGTGTGTCAACCAAATAACCGCCAAAATCCCATTCTAATAATCTGCTGCGTGTGGTTGTGTGGACTCCCTTTTTGTGATAATCACTAATTTCGGCTGTTCTTAATTTCAGCTCTGGTTGTAATTTATTTATTAATGATGATTTTCCAGCGCCGGAATGACCGGAGAAAACGCTGTCTCTATTTTTTAACAATTTTCTAAGTTCCTCTATACCTTCGCCTGTTTCTGTTGATGTATAAATTACTTTGAAACCAAGCTCTTCATAAAATAATCCTGCTTGTTTTACTTTTTCAAGGGATTCTGATAAGTCTATCTTATTTATACAGATCACGGGGGTGATATTGTTAATTTTGGCAGCACAGATGTATCTATCTATCAAACCCAAATTAAGTTGTGGATCTTTATAAGAAGAGGTGATTATCACCTGATCGATATTCGAAGCGATGATAATTTCAGTTTGGAAATCTTTATCGGAAAACCTGGAAAGTGTATTAATTCTATCTATGATCTCTTCGATACGAGGATCACCTAAAACATCAACATTCACATAATCTCCAGCAGCAACAATATTTTTTGTTTCAAAATTAACCTGTTTAAATCTCCCACCCAAAGTACAAACCAGTTCTTTATCATCAATTTTTACAATACATTTATAATTTGATCTTACTTCTAAAATCCTGCCGCTTTCTAATTTCAGATTACGTTTACTGCTAATTTTTCCTTTTGCAATCAGTTTTTTTTCAGCACGTTTTTCTTCAGGGATTGTATCATCGGTAAAGTGATCAATATCAGTTAATTCAATATTAGAAATCTTGATGTTCTTACGTTTAAACTTTTTTTTATCTCGTTTCTTATTCATTTTTTTATTATTGCTTTCAGAGCATATTCAATTTTTTCAGTCATCACCCTGGTATTCACGCAAGGACCTTCCGGGCGAATATTTAGAACACCATAAACCGGTATGGGAAATACTT
>JAVCCF010000057.1 GCA_030765625.1 Candidatus Tenebribacter burtonii | reverse complement strand
GGATGAGTGGACGGTTAAATTGAATGCCTAGAATTTCCATTCCGTCAGCATTGGAATTTCCTATATCATTAGGCCAGAAAACTGCTGAGAATTCATGTTTTGTGACAAGCTGACCATTATTTAATTCGAGAATTTTAAGAGCTTGTTGTTCATTAACTGTTTCCAGGGCGAAAACTTCATTTTTGCCGTTTCCATCAAAATCATATGTTTTCTGGGTGCAGGTAAGTTTATTTCCAATAGCTGCCTGGTTAAAAGCATGAATATCAATAGCATCCTGATCTGTTTCAAATTCATAAGCATCATTAACAATTGTTTCCAGGTCACAAAGATTTTTTGCTTTAATATCTATTATAGCAGTTTGAGGAAGTCCATCGATCTTAGCTATTTGTAGTGAATCAGCATTACCAAAATGAGGAATAAATTCAGTTGAAGGATATTGCCTGAGGAAGATATTTACATCTTCATTAAAGATAGCTTGAATATAATATTCTGGAATTTCTGCCGCATATCGTTTCATATATGTTGCAAATGCTGCATAGAATTCTGGAGCTGTTTGATCAACATGAATGGTTCTGAAATACGTATAATGCTGATTATCAGCTGTTATTGCTTCAATTTTTATTGTATATGTATCATCCAGCACAGAATTATCAACTACAAATTGTGCGATAAAATCATTTTCTACCATTTCGTAGTAGTAATCAATTTGCGGATCAACATCATGCCAATCTGTTGAAACCGGCATTTCCGCAGAAGTGTATTTAACTGAATAGCGCCAGAAATCTGGACATTGTATAGTTCCAATAATATCAAAAGTAGAATTTAAACCAGTATTATCTTGAGGTATTGTTATCTCTATTACCGGGTAGGAAGTTTCTGTAAGTAGTGAACATACATCCAGAAGTCCGTTTCCATATTCATGATCAAAACCTATTTCACCAAGATCGTTTGCAGAAGAAATGAGACGTCCTCTTACTTCGGAAAAATTTAATTCGGGTTCAACAGATAAAAGAAGTGCAATTGCACCACTCACAAAAGGAGCTGCCATCGAAGTGCCAGATTGCTCCTTATAAAGATTTTCGGGTGTAGTATCAAATGTGCTTAAAACAAGTTGCCCCGGTGCAACTATATCTATTTGCGGACCATAACTGGAGAAAGAAGCAAGAGCCTTATATCTATCTACAGCACCAATAGCAAGGGTGGTGGATAATTGGGCAGGATATACAACTTGGTGTTCATTGGTTGCGCCTTCATTTCCGGCTGCGGCAACAATAATACTTCCTTTGTTATGGGCATAATAACAGGCATCGGCAATTATCTGGGAATAATTAGTATCTCCCCAGCTTAAGTTTATAACATCAGCTCCCATATCAGCAGCGTAAATTATACCGGCGGCAGCATCATCATCCTGCAGGTAACCGCCATCCATAGATTTAAATCCTGAACGAACGATCAATAGTTTAGAATTCCATGAAATCCCACACACACCTTCTTCATTATTTGTATCGGCAGAAATTATACCTGCAACATGAGTTCCGTGATTATTTTCGTCTTCAGGGTTATTATCCTGTTCAAGGTAATCACCTAGTGCAATACTTCCTAATTCCGGTGCATTCACAAAATCCCAGCCGCGAGTATCATCAATATAGCCATTATTATCATTATCAATTCCGTCATCAGGAATTTCATTTTCATTGATAAAAACATTATCCTGTAAATCAGGATGATCAAAATGAAGACCGGAATCGACAATAGCAACAAGGATCTGTTCATTTCCTGTTGTGTAATCCCAACTTTGCGGGATGTTACAATTATCAAAATGCAACTGTTGATCTGGAAATATCGGATCATTGGGATGCAAATTAAATGTATTGAGGAAATTGGGTTGAATATATTCAATCCCTTCGAATTGATAATTCTTTATATTCTCCCAATCAATATCATTTTCAAAGTTTGCTATAAAATATTTATTATCCGATTTTGGCAGGATTGATTTTAAATTATCAATGTTTCTAATAGTTAAAAAATTATCGAAACTCTCAAGACCTATTATGTTATTGTTTACCAGTTTTGCAGTAGTAGTTTTAAATATGAGTTGATTGGGAACATAATCCATTCCAAAAAGAGAAATGGAAATTACCATTATCAGAATTATATTCCAACTCAACTTCATAAGACCACCTCATTAGAATTTATATGTTAAACCTATCACATGCACATCATTTATATGATATTCAAATGGTACATATGCATAATCCATTGCTATTTTTTTTAAATTTATACCAAATCCGGCAGTAAAGTTCTCTGCATCGAAATTTAATTTATAACCCAGTTTGAAGTCTAAAATTCTATTTAGCTTAATTTTTGTACCAAATACTGCCCTAAACTCATCATCATCAATATGTTTTATCATCTTAAATTCGGTGAATAATTTAATTATGTTAATATTAAATTTTTGGATAACTCCAAGTTCAAAGGAGATTGGAAGATCAATGGTTTCATTTTCCATTGCTGAAGTTTGTCCCAGATTTTTTATTGCAGCACTGAATTTCTGTCCTTGTATAAAGGAAAGGTAAGTGTAACCAATATCAAAAGTGTATCCATAACTTGAAGAAGTATCGATCTTTTCATAAAGTGCATTCGCATTAATTCCAGCATATTGGTTTGGAGTGATTCGGTAACCAAAATTAAGGGAGAATATCAAATCCATCGGGTGGAACTCACCAGTAATCGTTCCATTATCAGTGGTATTTATTAGCGTTCCATAGTCTAGATAGCGGTAAGCAACACCAAATGATGTTTTGCCATTTGTATTAACATAACCGGCACTATTCAATTTTGTATCGAATATCCAATAATTTTGTGCTATCGAGATAGCTCTTTGCTCTGCAAACAATCCCGCAGTTGGATTTAACATAAAAGCATAAGCTTCACCGGAAGAAAACGCCCCTGTTCCTGCTTGGGCTGCACCTTCCGCTCCTGAAGCTATCTTTAGTAACTGAAAGCCATATTCTCCACTGGTTTCAGCAGAAAGTATTACGGTTAAACTGAAGATGATTAGGATCATTAATATTTTATTTATTCTTAACATTTTTTCCTCCGTTAAGTGTTTCTAAAACGAAAACATACTGTCTTTCTGAGGTTTCTTTTTGCTTTACCAATGAAGAATCTATTGGAAGAGCTTTCAGCCTTACTTCTCGCAAAAAGATGAGATCCTTCCAGAGAACAACGTGCAAGACTCGTCAGGATGACAGAAAACACTTTTTTATAACTTATAAATTTAAAGAACTAACTTATTTTTCTATAGCAAATTTTAGCTTTAAAATTTTCCCTTTTGCACTCAATATTGCAAAATAAACACCTGATGAAAGATCTGATGCATCAATATTGATTTTGGTATCGATTCCTACTTCACAAGAACTGATGTTTTCATAGATTTTGTTAGCTGCGATGTCAAATATTTTTATTTCTACATCTACATCTTGATATGTTTCGATCCGTAAAATTATTGTTTCAGCAGGAATCCGGGAGTGATAATTAATTGCTTTATTGAACGTTGTGCTTAAAGGATTCGGATAAAAATATGTTCGAGCTTTATTGAAAACCTTGTTACTATTTTCCGGTGGTTCTACTGATGGAGCAAGAAGTGATGCTGTTCTTTGGAGATTGGCATATTCCACCTGCCATATTTCAGAGTCAATATCTTCTTGCATTGCAGTGATGCCAGTTTTGTAAATTGTACCGTTATTAGAAGGGATAAATGCTTCAATTCCTGTATTTGAATAATCTGAGATCAACGGATAGTTTAAACTGCGACTGCCAAACGAGATATTATAATTTCTGCTTAATTCAAAATCATTATAATTTACATTATCCCACACACAAAATCTATTGCGCGACATGTTTCCAAGTATCTCTTTTTCATCATCATCATCAATATTTAAAGCGATGATGCCTGATGCGATAAATGAGGAATCAGGGTCGGTAAGTTCATTGCTTGGCTTAAACACTTCTCCGTTTTTATTGAACACAGCAAAAGTATTTTCACCACCGATCAATATTTCAAGGAAGCCATCATTATCTATATCGCTGATTGATGGAAGAGCGAATGAATTAAGTGGGATTATTTGTGGAAATCCAGCAAGATTATTCCCAGCAGAATCAAAAACGTAAAGAGTTGAATCTGATGCTGTGATAATAAAATCATCGGAATCATCAAGATCGATATCTACAAGCAGAGCGGATAAAATATTTGGATAAGGTTCTTCAATATCTAACTCAAATTCACTTTGCTCATAATCCGTAAGGGTAATTTTCTGAATTTTCCAGTTGTCATCAACAAAGAACAGTTCGTCATCTTTGTACATCAAGTTGGAGTTAATATGCTCTGTGGGTAATGTCTCTAATATCTCGTAATCGCTGTTCAGGATAATAATCTCACTACCGGTAGAATTATTATCATGCAATGGAACAAAAACCCTGTTTTCACTGTTTACATCAGGATTCACAACTGGTGATGCTGCCCAGTCTTTTTCTGGAAAGAATAAATTATTATATCCTGTTGAATTTATCATAGTCAATGTTGCTAAAAAATATTGAGGATCATGGTGAGGAACTAAAATTGTAGCATCAGCTTCATTAAATGCAAATAATTCGTCTATTGGATCAAATGTAAATGCTGATAGAATTTCGTCATCTTTCCAAATATATGCTTCTCCATTGGGCATTGTGTAGAACATTTCATTCTCACCATCCCCATCAAAATCTATTAATGCAGCAGGAAATGGATTTTCTCCTATATAATCCGTTGCTAATGACCATTCATAATCCACAGAGAAAATCATTATTGAGTCGGAATTGCTAATACTATGAATCTCAAGAGGAATCCCACCATAATAGCTATTGGCAATAGGTGTTGAAAAAATACCATTATTATAATCATGTCCAAAATAAGTGTTATTTCCTTCTCTGTATGAATCATCTTTTGAACCATAAAAACTACTGTATCCATGAAGTGTAGAATCAAGTTGCTGTATTCCGTCAGCCTCTTCCAGATCTACTCCTTTATGGGAAGCATCGCCGTTTACAGAATGAATTTCAAAATCGGGAGTGAAATTTTCGTTAATAACATTTTCATCAATATGCCAGATAAGAATTCCTGAGCCATCGTTTTCTGGGGCAGCACCAAAACCGTATCCGGGGAGATAAAAATCCCACTCACAACCGGCGTAGGAATTTTCCATAAAACTGAATTTTGGCTGTCCAGCATAAGGATGCCCTGCAGGATATACTTTTTGATTTGGAATAGTTTCAAATGTAAAGGTGGCTAGCGTGTCTCCATCAGTATTTATGAAAAAGCTTCCATCCGGATTTTGCTGCCTGTTCTCAATAAGGAAGTACTCACTTTCTGAAATATTTATTTTATAAAGTTTAGGTGTGTCTTCATCTTCCGACATAGGGAAAACAAGTGATAGATTCTCAAATGTAGAATTTATTTCTACGATATTATCATCTTCCCAACCTAAATAATAACGAGACCAAGCACAAGGTAGGGGTGGAACAAAACCGTTTGCATTCCAAACACCGGTTCCCATAACTCCAAAACCGCCGATTCCATATGATTTTCCATTGTCTTTGTTATTGTCAAAAAGTGTTGGTAAGCCGATCTGATGCCCGAATTGATGAACTAAAACTCCGAAAATACTATATATTTTATCTTCACCAGGTACACCATTCGGTTGCCATTCAGTCTCAGGAATTATTACAAATTCAGTTAGATAAAGACCATCTTCTGTTTCTATACCTGGGAAATCATCGTTTTCTGGATCTAATCCGGCTTGTAAAGAACGACGTGAGAGGAAGGTACTACTCAGCTGATCTTCATTTTCGTCTTGCCCTGCAGCTTCTTCACCCGCTCCTGCATGAATAATTATAATTGCATCATAATCATTAAAATTCAGCTGATCATCAATCAATTCTACGATTTCCTGAACAAACTCACATTTGCGTTCTATCAGATCACCATTTTCTCCATTTTCTCCATAATATCCCATTGGTTGAGAAAGAGTGATAATGCTATCCCAAACTGTGTAGTTATCTTCCGTGAGTACATAATTTCCATGAGAAGCATTGGCATAAAAGGAAGTCAGATGAAAAAAGAGACGTTCAAAATATTCTTTGTTATGGGCAAGTGAATCTGGATAATCGGGAACAAGATCAAAAGTGATATCATTGAATTCAACCATAATTGCTAGAATATTCTGGGGAAGTTCATCTCTGATTACCGAATTATTCCTACTATATTTTTCTGAAGGATATATTTTAAAATTTTGATAGTCTGTTTTTCCCGGTACCGATGGCATTGCAGAGAGAAATGTACTGACAACGCATGCAACAAGAATTATTAGAATCAATCTTTTCATTTTACCATCCTGTTCTCACACACAAATGCCCTCCTATCGGCAAAGACAAGAGGGTTTTGAATTGTTTTTTTTTACTAACTTAAAAAAATATGTTTATACTTTTCCTGATAAAATATCTTTTTCATTACATTTGCACATACTCACAAACTCGTACTTTGGTGTCCATGAATTAGCTTTTGAACTACGAGCACGGACAAGTTTAACCTTCTTTATTTCCTGGTTACACTTAGGACAGATTATTTTTCCTTCAGTACTGATATCGTGAGCAAGTTTTGCAGAAAATGATCTTGTTTTTGGCATCTTACTCTCCTTATAATTTTATTTATTAAACTCTTTCAATATACTCAGATGAGCGAGTATCAATTTTAACTTTGTTTCCAATCTCAATAAAGAATGGTACTGTAATGTTTAATCCTGTTGATGTGGTTGCATTTTTGCCGCTAACTGAGGCAGAATTACCTTTTATGTTTGGCTCACAATCTGCGATCTCCTGAATTACGGTTGTAGGTAATTCAATTCCCAGGATATTTTTATCCGGATCAAGCTTCATGGCAACGGTCATATTTTCAATCAGAAATTTATCGAGATCACCGATAACTTCTTTAGGAACCGATATCTGCTCGTAACTTTCGATATCCATGAAAACATAGAAAGTTCCATCAAAGTAGAGATATTCTTTCTTTTCTTTATCAACTCTTACATCTTCTAATTTTTCACTGGTTCGAAAGGTGTTGTCAATTACCTTGCCGGTTTCTATATTCTTAAGTTTAGTACGCACAAAAGCTGCACCCTTACCAGGTTTGACGTGCTGGAATTCAATGATCTCATAGAGTCCGTTCTTGAACTTTATGATCAATCCGTTCCTGATATCTGAAGTCCCTACCATACTATATTCCTAACCATTTTTGATGTCGATCACACTAACATAATCTAACTATTTGCAATCGAGAAAGTTAAAAAAAAAATGTCGGTCAATTATGGCAAGAAAAATTTATAGGGAATTCTATAGGTAAAAATTTGCGTGATGATTTCATAAAATAAAAATGGATTGTAACAATAAAAAGTTCATCTGTTACTAATTATAAATAAATATTTAATTACAATGCTCTGCCGATAGTAAAGACATAAACTTTATTTACCTGCTTTTCCTTTAAGGCAGCAGTAATCGAATTTACTGTAGAACCGGTTGTAAACACATCATCTACCAATAGAATAGTCTTTCCCTTAATATTATGTTTTGGATTTATTTTAAAAGCAAGTGATACATTAATCTTTCTTTGCTGTCTGTTAAGTTTTGTTTGAGTTTTAGTGAATTTCTTTCTAATTATCAGCTTTGGAAGGTGTTTCCAATTCATTCGTCTAGATATTTCATGCGTTAAATATTCAGATTGATTAAATCCACGAGAACGTTTTTTTACTCGATGAAGTGGAACCGGTACAATATAATCAATATGTTCAAAAGGCTGATATTTTTTAATATATTCCTGTGAAAGTCTTCCAAAGAATTTTGCAATCCGTGTAATTTCATTATATTTAAATTCGTGGATCAAATTCTGCACAACTTTATTGAACATGAAAACCGAGCGAGCTTTATCGAATAGGAATTCATTAGTTTCGCAAACCTTACATTTTCCTCCTGTTTTCGGTGCTCCACAAATATGACAAATATCTTCTAAAAATACAAGTGATCTAGAACAATTTGAACAGATAAATTTTTCATTCTCTAATAAAAGTTCATTGCAATTTAAACATAATTTTGGAAAGAAAAGTCCGGTGAATGTTTGTAGAATATTCATCTTATTCCAATCCCTCTTCCGTCTCATCTTCAAAACTGTTTTTCTTCTTAGGTTTTACGGCGAATCCAAGTTGAACAAGATAAGGTTCATCTGGTTCCCAAGTCATTAAAGTCCATGAATATAATGTACGTAATTTTTTAGAATCATCTTTAAAAATTTCAATTTGTTTTTCAACTGCTTTGGCAGAAGTTGATCTACCATCTGATTGAGTTTTTTGTTTTAGTGCTTCCGATTTTTGTAATAAAGTCTCAAGTTTAATAATGAAATCTTCGGGAATAATATCGGGTTCATTTTGTTTTTTTTGCTTGGAAAAAGTTTTTAGCATTTTCCTTATTACAGAAATTTTTTCCTGCCTGTTCCTGGGAAATTTTGAGTCTATTCCATAACGGTGCAGTATCTTTATATTTTCAGAATATTTATTATTGATAAGGCGTTTACATCGTAAATAATACTTGAAAGTTATTTCATCAATTTTTTTTAATTTCAAAAAAATATCGTTTGACTCACTTTTTTTTTCTTCTACTTTTTTTAAAATATTTTGCCATCTATTCAGAGCAGTCATTCCCCAGTCGAGTAATTCTTTTGGAAGTGACAAATACCCCGACCAATCGAGAATATAATTCTTAATGATCTTTAATCTTTCAGTACGGAGTGAATAGGTATCATTTGTAAAATAATTATCTTTAAATATTGCCATAATATCTCCTTAATACGCTACATGATTCTCACAAAACAAATAATTCAAATTTTAAATACATTTATATGTCTTTTATAAGGATGGGGCAATGTAAGTCAAGAATAAAATATATGACACACTAATATTACTAACGGTATATCAATTATATACATGAAGTTATGACACACGATACTTTAAATTTATATGGATGTGTCTTCTGGTTTTATAATTTTGTGAGTTTGCTTTTTAAAGATAAGCAAAATTTGTCTTAACACGCCATAAAGAATATAGATCGACATCCATATTATGAAGATAAAATAAGAAAATTTTATTGCTAAGATAACGCTGAAAATTGCTAAAGAAATAAAGAATTTAGATTCTTTTGATAATTTTTTCCCCTTCTCAAGTGGGAGATATTCTATCTTGCTTATCATTAAAATTGATACTAAAAAAGTAGAAATTAATAAAAAATCAACGATTAATTTTGCATCTGTAAAATAGGAATTAAAGATAATAGATGAAGCTATCATTCCAGCTGCTGCAGGGATGGGCAATCCAATAAAAGGTTCCTTTTTTGAAGTGGTTTTATTTTTTAGAGTGAATCTTACTAATCGATATCCCCCACAAAAAACATAGAAAATTGATATTGTTGCACCAACAATATGTACTTCATTCAATAAGCTGGAATAAGCTAAAAATCCTGGAGTAACTCCAAAGGTTACAAAATCTGATAAGGTGTCAAATTGAGCTCCAAATTTACTTTGTGCATTTAACATTCTGGCAAATTTTCCATCTAAAAAATCACAGATCATTGCAAATCCAATTAACCAGGCGGCGGGATAAAAATTACCTAAACTTATTAAATGAAGTGCAGATAATCCTAAAAAAAGACTAAGAGCAGTGAAAAAATTTGGTACTAAGTATTTTAAATTACTTGTATTCATTTAACCGCCAAAATTGTTTCACCAGCTACTATTTTAATGCCAACATTTATTTCAATTTTATAGTCGTTTGTAATCTCACAAATGCAAATTGCTGAGGATGAAATTATACCAATTAATCTTCCGGCAAGAGAAGATTGATCTTCGAAATAATTTGTATGTTTAGATGTTATTTTTACTATAATATTTTTTCCTGAATATCGAATATCGGCAGGCTGAAAAAATCTTTTTTTTATTGTAATTAAATTATTCTCTATCTTGATAACTTTTCCATAAATTGGAGAAAGAATTATCTCATTTTCATTTTCCGGTGGGTAATTTCTTCTAACTCTGAAACGGATTATTATAAATATATACCATATCAATCCGATAATTGAGAGATATTTAGCTTGATCAAGCTCAAAGATCATATTTAATCCAAAACTAATAATCACTAATAAAATTGGGAAAATAGCAGCTTTATATTTTAGTTTTTGTATTTTTGTTAAATATTCAATTGGAGTATATTCTAACATTATTAAATTCCAATTCTACTAAAGATAAAATCAACGTTTCTATAATATCTTTCGTAGGAAAAAATATCATGTAGTTCTTCTTCAGAAAGGAATTTATGGATTTCTTCATCAGCAATAAGCAGCTCTTCAAATGGTTTTTTAGTATCCCAACATTCCATTGCATTTCTTTGAACCATAGCATAAGCTCTTTCTCTGGGAATTCCTTTCTTGGCAAGCTCTAATAACACAACTTGAGAAAAAACGAGACCATTTGTAAGTTCAATATTCTGCATCATTTTTTCTGGATAAACCAGTAAATTTTCTATAAGCGGGATCATTTTATTCAACATATAGTTCATCAAGATAGTAGAATCAGGCAAGATTACACGCTCAACGGAAGAATGACTAATATCTCTTTCGTGCCAGAGTGCATTATTTTCCAATGCTGCTATTGCGTTAGAACGGAGAATACGAGCCATTCCACACATACGTTCCGTAATAATAGGATTACGTTTATGCGGCATTGCCGAGGAACCTTTTTGTCCTTTAGAGAAATTCTCTTCAACTTCTAAAACTTCGGTTCTTTGCAGATGGCGGATCTCAATAGATATTTTCTCTATAGTCGAGCCAATAATTGCAAGAGTGTTCATGAATTCCGAAATTCTATCTCTCTGAATAACTTGTGTAGAAATATTTACCGGATCAAGATCAAGATATTTGCAAGTGATTTTTTCAATTTCAGGAGAAAGATGAGCATAATTTCCAACAGCCCCAGATATTTGTCCGACAGAAATTACATTAATTGCATTTCCCATTCTGGTAATATTTCTCTGGATTTCATCAAACCAGAGTGCATATTTCAGACCGTATATTGTCGGTTCTGCATGAATTCCATGAGATCTTCCGATGCAAAGTGTATTTTTGTATTCACGAGCTTTCATTTTAAGGATCTCAGAAAATTTTTGTAAATCCCGAAGAATAAGTTCACCAGCTTGTTTAAGTTGAATCGAAGAAGCTGTATCAAGTACATCAGAAGAGGTCATTCCAAAGTGAATCCAGCGAGATGAAGAACCTACATATTCTGCTATATTTGTAAGAAAAGCAATCACATCGTGATGAGTGATCTCTTCGATTTCAACTATTCTCTCAACATCAAAATCTGCTTTTTCAACGATCACATCTAGATCTTCTTGAGGAATCATGCCTAATTCATTCATGGCTTTGCAGGCTGCGATCTCTACATCCAGCATACATTGAAATCGATTCTGCAAATCCCAGATCTTGGACATCTCTTTCCGTGAATATCTATCAATCATAATATACCTCAGAATTGCATTCTATAAAAAAGCAATTCAGTTATTTCAATTTATTTATTTCTTCATTCGGATGCGTAATTTTGTCAATTTGAATATAAATAATTTCTTTTTCTTCTTTTTGGAATGTAATAGAGTTCAAGTCTTGTAAATAGTTGAAGGTTATCTTTGAAGAGCTTTTACCCTTGCTGATCTCGATGATTTTCATTTCATCAGAAAAAATAATTGTAACATCATCTATTGTAACTTTATGATTCATAATTATTTCATCTTTCATTGCAAACAAATCTGTTAATTGGAAAAAAAATGATAAATCAATTTCTTCTTTGCTTTCTGGTTTGAACTGTTCTATCTTCTGATCTGGAGTGCGGATCGTTAGAACAGAATCGTAATAGGCAGAAATAAATGGTGTCGATCGCATTCCGAATATTCCTGAATCGTAAATATCAATCCTGAAAGCGGAATTATTTTTTTTAATGGTTATGCCTTTTCGAAAGGCAAAATTTTTGTAATTAGCTTTGATAATTCCATCAATCCGGATATTTTCCCAGAATTTAAAGTGTGAAGAAAGTAATTTTTCTTTATCGTTATCTACGGACTTTACTAGAAATGCACAATTCGTAACAAATAATAATAATATAAATAAAAGAAAAAACTTATTCGATTTCATCTTTTTTTACTTTAAAAATTAAACCAATTCCAATCAAACTTGAAATTATCATCATAGAACTCAAAATTTGTCCCATTGTCATGAAACCAATCAAATGACCCAAATTTGCATCGGGCTGACGTACAAACTCAACCAAGGTTCTAAAAAGGCCATATAATCCGATCCAGCTCCAGAAAACTATCCCCGGCTTTTTTATTTTATGGAACATAATATAGGTAATTGTAAATAGTAATACACCTTCTAAAAAAGCTTCATAAAGTTGTGAAGGATGACGTGGAAGTTGTTGTGAATCTGCAGGGAAGATCATTGCCCAAGATACGTTTGTAACGCGTCCCCATAGTTCACCGTTTATAAAATTTCCTATCCTTCCTAAGAAAAGTGCAACTGATGCAAATGGCGCAACAGGATCAGCCAATTGATAAAAATTATAATTATGTTTTTTGCAGAAAAAATACCCAAAAATTATTACGCCAATTGCTCCACCATGGAATGACATCCCGCCTTGCCATACAGCAAGAATTTGTAATGGATGACTCAAATAGTATTGAAAATTGTAGAATAGAATGTATCCAAGTCTACCGCCTATTATCACTCCAAGCATTAAATTAAAAAGAAGAGTTTCATAATCTTCTTTTTTTAATTTGATGTTTTTTCGAGCATAGCTTTTCTTAATAAAGATGAAAGCAATTAAAAATCCGATGATATAAAATAGACCGTACCAGCGGATTTCAAACATTCCAAGTTTTACAATTGTTGGATTAATTTCAGGGAATTGTAGCATCTATAATATCTATTTACCAAGTTTTTTTAGTTTATTATACAGTATTTCAACAAGTTCTTCAGCGGGAAGCTCATGCTTTTCTCCATCTTTTTGTAGATCAGGAGTAAATATTTTAATGACTTGAGTAGGAGAACCATTTAATCCAATTTTTTCTTCATCTAACCCCAGATTTTCAGCCGTCCAGATTTTTAATTCAGTTTTCTTTGCATTTCTCTTCCCGCGAAGAGAAGGAAGACGAGGTTCGTTTATCTCCTTCACAACAGTTATGGCAGCAGGAAGCGGTATGTCCAATCTATCATAGCCATCTTCCATTAATCTTTGTAAAATTATTCTATGATCTTTAATTTCTTCAATCTTTTTTACAAAACCGGTTTGAGGAATTCCAAGATGTGTAGCTACGCCAGGTCCTACCTGAGCAGTATCACCATCAATTGCTTGTTGTCCGAATAAAATAATATCATATCCACCAACTTTTTTTATTGCTTCAGCTAATGTGAGGCTGGTAGCCCAAGTATCAGCTCCAGCAAATTTACGATCAGTAAGAAGTATTATTTCATCGACACCGATAGCCACGGATTCCCTAAGAGCGGATTCTACTTGTGGAGGTCCCATACTGATTGCTGTAACTTTTCCGCCATATTGTTCTTTTAATCTAATAGCTTCTTCAATTGCGTAGAGGTCGAATGGATTGATAATACTCTCTACACCTTCACGAATCAGAGTATTTGTTTCAGGATCTATTTTAATTTCGGTGGTATCGGGAACTTGTTTGATACAAACAATAATATTCATTTTTGCTCCTGTTATATCTGTGCGTAGAATTCCTTAATATTTTCAATTACATAGTCTTGCTGATCTTTTAAAATCTCAGAATATATCGGAATTGAAATAACTTTTTGTGAAATTTTTTCTGCAATTGGCATATCACCTTTTCTATAACCAAGTTTAGAAAAACACTCTTGAATATGTAAAGGTTTTGGATAATAAACTGCACAACCGATGTTGTTTTTTCTCAAATGTTTAAGCAATCTGTCACGATCCTCTGCGATTAAAGTAAATTGATTATAGATCGAAGTAGCTTTTTCATGAATAAAGGGTGTTTTTATTTGCGGGATATCATTCAAATTTTTATAATAATATTGCGCGTTTTTTCGGCGAGCATCACTCCACTTTTTTAGATGAGGAAGTTTCACTTTTAGAATTGCTGCCTGTATCGTATCAAGTCGACTGTTCAACCCTACCCATTTATGAAAATATTGAGGATTTTCACCATGAACACGAAGTTGAATCAATCTCGCTGCTAGTTCATCACTATTTGTCAAGCACATTCCCGCATCACCCATTGCTCCCAGGTTTTTGCTTGGGAAAAAAGAAAGTGTACCAATATCTCCAAAAGTTCCGGCAATTTTTCCATCATATTTGCCGCCAATTCCTTGGGCATTATCCTCAATTACTTTCAAATCATGTTTTTGGGCAATTTCCATAATTTTGTCCATTTCGGCAGGTTGACCAAATAGATGAACGACAATTATAGCTTTGGTTTTTTGCGTTATTGCATTTTCAATTTTTTGAGGGTCTATATTAAATGTATCTGGTTTGATGTCTACAAAGACGGGTCTAGCACCAACTCGCGAGATCGAACCGGCAGTTGCAAAAAATGTAAAAGTTGTTGTAATAACTTCGTCATCTTCTTGTATTTCAAGAGCTTTTAGTGCGAGAACGAGGGCATCGGTACCGGAAGCACAGCCAACAGCATGATTGCACTGACAATACTTTTGCATATCTTCTTCAAATTCTTTGACTTGTGGTCCAAGGATATATTTATGTGATTCAAATACTTTTTCCAGTTCTATTTTTATGTCATCCATTATTGGTTCATATTGCACATTTAGATCAAGCATTGGAACTTTCATATTGTTTACTACTCCTCAAAATAGTCTATCGTTCTTTTAAGAATTTGTTCAAGATTATATTTAGGTTTGTAATCGATCAATTTAATTACTTTTGATAAATCCGGTTTACGATGACGCATATCTTCGAAACCTTCTTCATAAGCATCTGCATAATCAATATATTCAATTTTTGATCTGCTGTGAGTAAGTTTTTTTATCAGATGTGCTAATTCTTCGATGCTGATGCTTATATCATTTCCCAGATTAAAAATTTCGCCTATTGCCTTTTTATTGCTCATTAATTTGATAAAACCATCAGTCACATCATCCACATCACAGAAACATCTGGTTTGTTTCCCATCACCAAAAATTGTTATTGGATGATTTAAAAGAGCATTTCTTACAAATTTTGGTATCACCATTCCATATTGTCCTGTCTGGCGTGGACCAACAGTATTGAAACATCGTACTATAACAACAGGAAGTTTCTTTTCTCTATAATATGCTAAAGCAAAAAATTCGTCTATCGCCTTAGAGGTACTATAGCTCCATCTGGAAATATGTGTAGATCCCAGCAATCTGTCATCTTCTTCTTTAAATGGGATATTATCACTTTTTCCATAGATTTCGGAAGTTGATGCTAAGAGAACTTTCTTTTTGTATTTATTTGCAAATTCCAAAACATTTTCAGCACCACCAATGTTAGTTTGAAGCGAAAGAAGAGGATTGTCTATAATATATTTTACACCTACTGCAGCTGCAAGATGGTATATTTGATCGGATTTTTTTATTAATCCTTCTAAAACTTCCCGATTTAATATGGAATCAATGATATAACTAAAGTTATTTTTTTTTGTTAAATGGATAATATTAGAATATTTTCCTGTTGATAGATTATCGATCACGGAAACAGAATGACCTTCTGACAATAATTTTTCTGCAAGATGTGATCCAATAAAACCTGCACCGCCTGTTATTAATATGTTCATTTATTCTCCTAGTTAGGACTCATTAAACTTCTGATTACAATTATGCTTGTAGCAAGACCTGTTATGAAAGCAATGGTTTCTTGAATGTATGGCCAGTAATAAGAAAATCTTTCTTTACGTGGAATGAATATCGTATCACCCGGATTTAGCTTGGTGTTTTTATTTGGATTTATCCATTCGCCTGTCTTGGCACGGATTATTTTTATCTTTCCTTTCCATGCTTTTCCCGTAAACCCACCTGCAAATTCTATGTATTCAAGGTAATTCAATTCAATATCATAATTGAACAAACCAGGATTTGCTACTTCACCACTAATTTTAATAGCAACAGCTTTTGCTGGGAAATATATTACGTCTCCATCTTTCAGGTTAATATCGTATTCTATTTCCTTATTATTCCATAATGTATCAAAGTTTTTTACAAACACGCCGTTTGGTTCCGTTAGCCTATTTCTCATATAGCGATATTCAAGATGAGACATATCTTCATCTCGTGTTTTTCTTAATTGCTGATATTCAGGATCACGAAGATCTTCTTTACTTATTCTTTGAAGATAGGCATTAAAAAGATCTGCATCTTCAGTAGGTCCGCCTGCTTTTGTAATTATTTGTAAAAGGGTAGTTTTGTTATTCTCAATTGCATAAGTTCCTTCGTAAGCAATTTCACCTATTAATGTAATAAAACTTTTATCATGATATTCAAGAATTTCACGAATATAGATTCTATCATCATTTTGCAGAATAATATTTTCTTTACTCTCGGGATCGTTCATGATCAGATTAAGATTTACATTGATCGATTCAGTTAAAGATGAATTTCCAATAAATCTAACAATTTCAATATTCTGATTATCTGCACCCGGCAAAATACCCATTGAAAGTTTAATAATGTCAGATATTCTATCTCCTTTTTTCAATTCGATATAATTTGGAAGCTCTTCTTCATTTCTGTTAGCAATCGCTCCGAAGATTTGTACTTGTTCTTTAATTACAGGAACAATAATAATATCTCCATCTTTTAAATATGGATTCGAATTCTCTTCACCCAGCACAAGGAATTTTAACAGATCAAGTTTTATGATTTCATCATTTCTCTTTAAGGTAATGTTTCTTTTTGAAGCGTTGCTTACAACATGTATAGGAATATTGATCGTATCAAGAAGTGTGTTGGCAAGTTTAATAGCTTCGGAAACACGACTGGTTGGTAGGAACGGATATACACCTGGATTTTTAACTGCTCCGACAACGGATACATTGTACATGATATTATTAGTATATTGCTGGCTGATATTTTCCTGTGCAAAAAGACAAATTGAAGAAAACACTATGGTCATTACCAGCACAACTTTGTATATATTTTTCATTAAACCTCCCAAACTACTAATGCTAACTAACAACATTCTTTATAAGATGATGAAAAATTCTAAAGTTAAGCTTTTTTGTCAAATATTTTCATATAATTGCAAATATACTATTTTAAGAATTTTTAGTAATGAATTGCAATATGTTAAGGGAAATTTTCATGTGATTATTTTTGGCTGCTTTAGCTGTCTCTGATATATTGAAAACTATTCGTAGATTTTTTGTTGTATCAAAATTGATTGGATAATTGAATTCACCGATAATTTTTGAGATCAATGAACGGGATGGAAGACGTTTGGAATCGAATTCAATTATGAAATTATCTTTCATAATATCAAGGGAACGAAGATTGGCTTGCAAAGCCAACATGCGCAATTTATAATATAAGATTGTATTTGCTGATTTTTCAGGTATTTTGCCAAATCTATCAATTAGTTCTTTTTCGAGATCGTCAAATTCACTTAATGAAGTAAAATGCAAAAGTTTCCTGTAAATTTCCAATCTCTCTTTTTCATTAGAAATATAAATTTCATGAAAATAATGGTCGATATCTAATTTTATATGAAGAAGTTTTTCTTTTTCTAATTCTCCAATAAATTCATTATCCTGTAATTCTTTAATTGCACTTTCTAAAAGACGGTTATAGTAATTAAATCCAATTGAGTTTATAATTCCGCTTTGTTTTGTTCCCAAAAGTGATCCGGCACCACGTAGTTCCATATCACGCATTGCTATTTGATAGCCGCTTCCCAAGGATTCATATTCGATAAGTGATTCCAATCTTTTGCGTGCAATTTCATTCAGTTTGGGCGGAATGATAAGATACGCATAAGCACGCCGATTACTTCTTCCAACTCTGCCGCGCATTTGATATAATTGGGCAAGTCCGAACATATCAGTACGATTTATTATCATTGTATTAGCATTGGGAATATCAATGCCGGATTCGATTATTGTAGTTGCGATTAGTACATCGAATTTATGATGCGCAAAATCAAGTGTTATCCTTTCTAGCTGTTTCTCTGGCAATTGTCCATGCCCAATTTCAAAACTTACATGAGGAAGAAGTTCCTGCAGTTCGGCAGCGATGCTTTCTATTGTCTGTACTCTGTTATGAACAAAGAAAACCTGTCCACCACGGTCAACTTCACGGTTAATAGCATCTTTAATAATATTAACATCGTAAGGAACAATAACAGTTCTTATTGGTAATCTCGCTTTGGGTGGAGTACGAATGAGTGATAATTCCTTCAATTTAGAAAGTGCCATATACATAGTACGTGGAATTGGTGTTGCACTCATATAAAGTGTATCTACATTTGTTTTTATCTGCCGTAGTTTATCTTTATGCCGTACACCAAATCGATGCTCTTCATCAATTATTAGAAGCCCAAGTTTTTTGTAATTAATATCTTTAGATAGTAAGCGGTGGGTTCCAATGGCAATATCGATCTCACCAGTTGATAGTTTTACAAGATCCTTGTTAATATTAGCTTTAGAACGGAATCGACTGAACATGGCAATACTCACTGGATATTGGGCTAATCTTTCCTTAAAAACGAGATAATGCTGTTCAGCCAGAAGTGTTGTTGGAACCAATATGACAACTTGATACCCGCTGTTCACAGCCTTGAAAGCAGCACGGATAGCAACTTCTGTTTTGCCAAATCCCACATCTCCACATAACAGACGTTCCATAGGAGTATTATCTTCCATATCTGCCTTGATCTCTTCGGTAGCTGTCTTCTGATCTGGCGTATCTTCGTAGATGAAAGATTCCTCCATCTCGGTTTGCCAGACAGAATCGGGTTCAAAGGCAATACCTCTTTTAACTTTTCGTTCTGCATATAATTTTATCAGATCTTCGGCAATAAGCTCGATTTGTTTTTGTGCCCGGGATTTCATATTTTCCCATTTCTTACTGCCGAGTCTGTGAATCGTAGGCGTTATTCCTTCTTCCGAAACAAATTTGGAAACTAACGAAAGTTGAAAGGTTGGAACGTAAACTACATCATTTCCAGCATAACGCAAAGTGAGAGTCTCAATTATATTTCCTTCAATATTTAATTTCTTTAACCCTGCATAAATGCCAATTCCGTGATCAATGTGAACAATATAATCTCCGGGTTTTAAAGCATCATAATCTACCAGAGCTTCTTCTTTGGAAAACCTGTTTTGATGACGTTTCCGTTTATATCGACTAAAAATTTCATGATCAGTATAAACTGCTATTTTAGCATCGGTAAGATAAAATCCGGATTGTAAAACACCAATGGTGAAATCAATCTTGTCATCATATTGCGGTAATAGATCACGCATTCGTTTGCTCTGACTGCTATTATCAGATTGTATAATGATTCTGTAACCGGTTTCCAGCTTTTCTTTGAGCTCACCTTCAAATAATTCTAGATTTCCCTGCAGATTTATTTGAGAGACTACTGGAGCTTTGAATTTGGCTGTGATCTCTTTAAATTCCTGATAAGAAGCTGAAAGAAAATAACTTGGATATTTCTTTAGTATTTTGTTTACGAAGCGTTTATTGGCAAAAAGAGCATCTGGTTGAGGAATAATACGATTTTTAAATTTATTTCTAATTTTTTGATAAAGATTGGTTGTTTCTTCAAATATTTCTTTTAAATAAGAAGGAAGATATTGAAATTCATCCCAGAAAATTATGCAATTTTCAGGTGAGAAATATTCCAAGAAAGTTTCAATTTTGGGAATAAGCATAGAAACATCAAGCTCAATTCCATCATAAAATCCATTATCATGGATATTTTGCCACATTTTCTCATTTGTATCTATATCGTGTAACGAAAATTCACGGGAGGGAATTAAAGTTACTTTAGTTAATTCCTCACCGGTAGAACGTTGAGAATTTACAGAAAATACTCTGATCGATTCAATTATATCACCAAAAAATTCGATTCTTACTGGACGATGAGAATTGGGACTAAACACATCAATGATACCGCCACGACGGGCTATCTCTCCAACTTTAGAAACCTGAAACTGATTCTCATATCCCATTCCAACCAGATTAGAAATAAGTACATCGGGATCATATTCTTCATTAACAGAAATCCTGATTATATTCTCTTTAAAAATTGCTGCTGAAGTTATTTTACGCAGAAGTGAGCGAATAGAAATATTATAAATTCCCGCTTTAGAAGATACCGCCGCTGTGAGAGTCTCTATCCTTTGACCTCGCAGCACATAATGAGGTGAACGCTGTTCATAAGGTAAAACTTCATAATCAGGTAAAAAATGTGATCTGTCTCTTCCAATCAACAGATCAAGATCTTCCAGATAATCCTCTGCAACTTTATCATCCGCAGTTACAAATATTATATTTTTACCTGTTTGCTCGAATACTCGTGACAGAAGCAATGATTTAGCAGAGCGATTAAGATTATAAAACAAATCCCCGATTTTATTCTCAGCAATTTCAGCATCGATTTTTTTTATGAACTCCGATTTATCTATCAGAGATCTAATTTTACTATAAAATGTACTCATAAATTGCAATTTGAAAATAGACTTGATAACGTCAAGAATAATGACTTATATTAAAAAACATACTCGCTAAATAAGCGAAAGAGGAAGAAAAGATTTAATACGATCTGTCTTTTTGCTGATAAACCGGAACAATATTCTACTTTTACTTATTAACTTAGGCACTTTTCTCATTAATACTTGTTAATAAGTTCAACTTAAGAAGGCTGGAATTGGTGAAATTGTGAGTAGAGTGATTAAATTCCTTGTAGACATAATTAAAATTTTAAAATTTATAATTATACTTAAGAACTTCGAAGAAGACATTCTCTTGTAAAAAAAGATTACAAAACTCAAAATATGATCATCTAAGAGGAATATAATGAAAAATATTTTTAATAATGCGAGCAATCCAAACGAAACAATTCAGGATGTAAGAACTTGTAAAAGAACGCATTATCATCGATTCTTGACTCAACGCCTTCGGCTATTAAGTCCAAAATTTGCAGCTTATAAGACCATAGGAGGAATAGTATGAAGAATTCTGAAAAAAGCAAAGAACAACTAATGAAAGAGATAGATCAGTTACGAGCAAAAATTGATGATTTGAAAAAATCTGGAAGTGAACGCAAATTGGATAAAGATGTGCAAACAACAGAAAAAGAATTCTCCAAAATCCTTCTGGATAATGCCAATGCATTTATTCTTACTTTAGATGTAAATGCCAATATCACTCTCTTTAATAAATTTGCAGAAAAACTTACCGGCTATAAAAAGGATGAAGTTCTGGGAAAGAATTGGTTTGATCTTTTCATTTCTAAACGCAATGGATCTGTGATTCCAGAAGTTTTCCAAGATGTTCTCAAAGAAATGCCGGATGTTTCTTCCTATGAAAATCCAATTTTATGCAAAGATAGTTCTGAAAGAATTACCAATTGGGAAAATACTGTTTTAAAAAACGAAAATGGAGAAACATCGGGAGTTCTCAGTATCGGGATAGAAATCACCAAGCGTAAGAAAGCAGAAGAAGCATTAAAAAACTCAGAAGAAAGACTAAATATTTTATTTGAATCTGCACCAGATGCTTACTATCTTAATGATTTTACAGGCAAATTCATTGATGGAAACAAAGCAGCTGAAAAATTACTGGGTTACCCACGGGAAGAACTCATAGGTAAAAATTTTGTGGAGGTTGGAATACTATACCCAATCCAAGCCAAGAAAGCTTTAGATGTCTTAGCAAGAAACATAAATGGTGAATCCATTGGACCTGACGAGTAAACATTAAAAAGAAAGAATGGTTAAACAGTTGAAGTAGAAATATTAACCCACCCAGTAATCATAAATAATGAGGGAATGATTCTGGGTTTTGCCCGCGATATAAGCGAGCGTAAACAGACGGAGAATCAGCTGAAATCAAAAATGAAGCAACTTATAATGATCAATGATATTACAATTAATAGAGAATTAACGCTAAATGAAACAAGAAAAGAAGTAAATGAATTATTAAGAAAACTTGGTAAGGAAGAAAAATATAAAACAATTAGGATAATAGCAGAATAATCATTGGAATTTTAGCAGTGTGTATTCTTAAGTTGGTATGAAATGCTCTGAAATAAATCCTTCGCAAAGACAAAATTGTTATTATTCAGAATTATTATGGTTGAATCAAAATGGAGAGTGAATTGAATACAATAATAGTTGGGAATAGAAAGATTGTACCTTCCAAAATTATTTGCGTAGGAAGAAATTATGTAGAGCATATAAGAGAATTGAATAACGAGATCCCTGAAAATATGATTATATTCCTGAAACCAAATTCTGCAATATCTAATGAACTACTATCTTTTCAGGAAGAGCCAATTCATTATGAAGGAGAAATTTGTTTTTTGTATGAAAAAGGCAAGTTCTCAGCAATTGGTTTTGGACTCGATCTGACAAAAAGGGCATTACAATCCAAACTAAAATCAAAAGGATTCCCATGGGAACGAGTCAAGACTTTTAATGGTGCTGCTCTATTCAGTGAATTTATTGAGATACCCATCATTAACAAAAGTTTAAGTATTGAATTAGACATCGAAGGAGAGAATATCCAATCCGGTAATATCAGCCAAATGATTTATAAACCCAAAGATATTTTGTCTGAGCTATTGACATTCATGAGTTTGAATGACGGTGATATAGTAATGACCGGCACTCCCAAAGGTGTGGGTGTTGTGAATAAAGGTTCTTTTTTTGTCGGTAGAATTTTGGAGAACGGTAAAATTTTAGTAACCGCAAATTGGTTGGCAAAATAGATATATCAAAATATTTATAATTCGAAACTATAATCACAAATCATTTTTTCTATTGACGCTCAAAAGCAGCTTCAAACATTAAACCTCATGATTAAATTTAATAAAACAGAAATTGATAAACAAAAAATCCCATCTGGAGCTGGTATTTTTACCTTATTGAATGAAAGTAAAATTTTATATGTTAATAAAACGTCAAATCTTGATAAAAGCATCAGACGATTTTTTAAAGTTGCCAAAGATGATAAAAATATTTTTCAGCTTGTTTCTCAAACAGTTAGAATTGGTTTTAAGAAGCACACATCAATATTTGCAGCATTTATTCATCAAAAAAAATTGGAAAATAAAAGTTATCCGGAATTTAATTCTATAATAAAATCTTATGAAGGATATGTTTATCTTGGAATTGATTTTGATGAGCCGCCATACATCAAAGTTGTTGAAGATACGCAAGAAAACAGGTTTTATATTGGACCTTTCAGAGATAGATTTTTTTTATTTGATTTGCTGGATGCCATGTCAGAATTGTTTCAATTTCCGATTTGTCCGGATGAAAAACCATATCCCTGCGAGAGATACAAAAATGATAAATGCCCTGGCTGGTGCATAAAAGAAAAATATGAAACTTACTCTAAGGCCATTCTTCCATACATAATTCCACCCATAGATTTCTTATCTTCCAAACAAGAAGAATATAAAAAGTTGTTTGATGATCTTCAATTTGAAAAAGCTGAAACACTAAATAATAAAATTAATTTAATTGAGAGATATTTTGAATACCTGAAATTCTTGAAGATTACCAAAAATTTAAATTTGGACTTTAATGAAAGTGGAAGAACTTTAATAATTAAAGACGGAAGATTGAACGAAATTATCGAGAATGGGAAAAAAGACAAATCCCCGCTTATTACTGTAGAATTCAGGGATAACGAGGTACTGGCTTTCAATAAAGATCAACTTGTAGAACGCTGGATAGTTTATAAATATCTCAAAAACAAAAATGATAAAATAATTCTTGATAAAATAAATGAATTCTATAAAAAGTCACAGCTTAAGATTAGATCGGATCTTACCTGATATGAATAATTAAGCAGAGGTTTGGCAATGGGTCATAGAATTTTAATCGTAGATGATGATGTTGCGATAACAGATTACCTTAAAATTGAACTGGAAGAATGTTGTTCCGAATTGGAAGTTATCTGCGAAAATGAAGTATATTCAGCATTAAATAGAATTATGACTGGAGGTATCGATCTTTTACTTACAGATATTGCCATGCCGGATATGGACGGCTATGAACTCTATTCCCGTGCTAAAGAATATAATGAGCATTTGCCGATAATTATGATGACTGGCTTTGGATATGATCCTGATCATGTTGTCGTGAAATCTAAACAAGCCGGATTACAAGATGTAATCTTTAAACCGTTTGACATAAAAAAACTCACAGATAAAATAAAAAAACGTATTCTGGGAGAATAACACGTTCAGGCTAAAATACATACTTAATTTTCTCATCTTGTTTTGTTTTCTCTCTTCATTATTAGCCGTAAATATCAATTATGAAAAGATCCAGTTTCAGGATATTATTTTGTTTGCAGAAGCTAAGGATACAACTGCAGCTTTCCAATTTATTGTCCAGTTAGATAAAGATATTCAATCATTTCAAAAAAGTGTAGGTTCATATCTTGATATTCCTGTAAATGTGATCATAGCACCAGATAATAGGGTTTATGATGATTGGGTACAAAAACACTCAACAATTTTGGAACATAGCTCAGGTTTTTATAATAGAAGGAATAAAACCATTTTTTTGAAAAATCCAAAGTATCTTAAAAATATTTCTAATATCCATAAACTATTACTGCATGAATACATTCATCATTTTGTTGGTTCTTTTTGGAAAGATCCACCGCTCTGGTTCAACGAGGGTATGGCTGTATTTTTTTCTAATAATATGGGAATTGAACGTGAATTAAATTTCGCAAAAAATTATATTTTAGGAAATTCTCTTCCACTTGAAAAAATGAAAAAAACCTATCCAGAAAATATGATCGAGTGGGAATCATTTTATGCAAAATCTGGGTTAGCAGTTAAATATCTCTACTCAAAAAAAAGAGGATCATTCTATTTGCTCTGGGATAAAGCCGAAACTACAGGGAACTTCGAAAGAGCCTTTTTAAATAGCTTCTTCATGACAACCAGAACATTCTCAGACCAATTTGAAGATTATTCCAGAACTCATTTCAGAACAGAGATATTAATGGCTTCTTCCGGATTAATTTGGGGCGTGCTTCCACTTATTTTGATAGTGGGTGTGATAAGAAAAAAAATAAAGAATAAAAAAACAGTTGAAAGCTGGGGAGACAATATTGATATTGTACCTGAAGAAATAAATGGTGAAGAATAAGAATCTGAATTTGAGGGAAAATGAAAGAATTTGATGAACTTATAAATGTTATTGAAAAACTACGTAATAAAGAAAATGGCTGCCCGTGGGATTTAAAACAGACCCACGAATCCTTAATTCCTAATTTTATAGAAGAGCTTTATGAATCTGTTGAAGCAATAGAAAATAAAAACTACCAGCATCTATCCGAAGAGTTAGGTGACCTCATGCTGCACATCGTGATGCAGGTGCAAATTGCCAGAGAAGATAATAAATTCAAGATGGAAGACGTACTTACACAAATTAATGATAAATTAATCCGGCGCCATCCGCATATTTTTGGAGATGGTCATGCTACTGATGCTGAAGGCGTAAAGATGAATTGGGAGCGGATAAAACTGGAAGAAAAAAAGCAAACCCGTACTTCTGTAATTGATGGAATCCCGCAAAAAATGCCGGCACTTATCGTAGCACAAAGAATGCAGGAAAAAGCTGCTTCTGTAGGTTTTGACTGGCCCAATTTGGCTCCTGCAGTAGATAAACTGGAAGAAGAAGTTAAGGAATTTCAGGAAGCTTATGAAAACAAAAACATCGAAGAAATGCAGAATGAATTGGGTGATATGCTTTTTTCAATAGTTAATATTGCCAGGAAATCTGGATTTGATACAGAAACTGCATTAAGAAAAACAATCAAAAAATTTGAGAACCGTTTTAAAAAGGTAGAAAGTCATTTTATTAACAATGGCAAAAAAATGCTTGATGCAAGCTTGGAGCAATTAGATGAAATCTGGGAAATTGCAAAAGAAAGCGAGTAAAAGAAATCTTATTCTTAAAATATATTTTATTGCTGGAAGCGTGCTTCTGCTTGTTCTATTCATTATTTTTACAAATGTTGTTATTAATAATGTAAAAAAAGATGTGCAGATCGTACCTGATCTTTACTCAAAATTTGTTGGTATGCCAGCCGATGTAAATCTGGAACAATTTTTGTTCCAATATTTCATGGAAGAAATTTTACCCGGAATTGATTATCCTATTATTCTTACCGATAGCCTGAAATCACCATTTTCCTGGGAAAACATAGATATTCCAAAAGATGATTTCAATCAATTGGAAACACGGCAACAAAACATACTGATAAACATGGTAAAAAAAATGGAATCAAAACACTCGATGATCCCGCTTAAAATAAGTGATGACGATGATAAAATTTACAGCTATGTATTTTATGGTGATTCTCAAACGATGATTCAGCTAAAAATGATGCCTTATGTAGGTATGGGCTTTATATTTCTTTATATTTTTTTGGGAATGTATGGAGTTTATACAATAAAAAAAACAGAACGTGATATTCTCTGGGTAGGCTTGGCAAAAGAAACTGCGCATCAATTTGGAACACCTCTTTCGTCATTGGGCGGCTGGATAGATGTGTTATATCCTAAAATGGTAAATTGCAAAAACGGAAAAAAACTTCAAGATATGCTGAACTTTATGCATAGCGATGTAGAAAGACTAAGTAAGATTGCTTCACGTTTTGGTAAGGTGGGTTCTGTATTGAAGTTTCAATCCTGCAGTCTGCATAATATCATTGAGGAAACTATAGAATATTTTGAACAAAGATTACCTGTGATTTCCAACAAAATTGAAATTAAATTTGAAAGTGAAATTAAAGATAAAAAGATAAACTTAGATCCCGATCTGATAAAATGGACTTTAGAAAATATGTTTAAAAATTGTATTGATTCGATGAAAAAAAAAGGTGGAATTATTGGTGTGAAAGCTTTTTCACATAAAAATAAAATGTATATTCATATTGCAGATGAAGGAAATGGAATGCCGAAGAAAATGTTTAAGAAAATATTCCGTCCCGGAGTTACTAATAAAGAACGTGGTTGGGGCTTAGGACTAAGTTTAGCACGACGTATCGTAGAAGAATATCATAATGGAAAAATAAGAGTTTTAGAAAGTGATGTAGAAGTTGGGACAACATTTGAGATCGTGCTGCCGAAAGTATAATATAAATTTACTTATAGTAGCAAACAACTTTTTTTTGGATATCGAGTATTTAGATTATTATGTTCAATTAATTAATTTGCTAAAATTAGAGAGGAATTAAAAATGTTTGTACTTTCCCGTGAAGAGATGTATGCAATTGATAAATATACAATTGAAAATATTGGAATTCCCGGACAAGAACTTATGGAAAATGCTGGGAAAGAATGCAGCAAATTTATAAATGATCTAATATTACCGGAAAGTAAAATTGCAATTTTTTGTGGAAGCGGAAATAACGGTGGAGATGGATTTGTCGTTGCCAGATATTTGCATAATTGGAAGCACTTATCTAAAATATTCTTAATGGGTAGCACAGATAAAATGAGTCCGGAAACTCTTATCAATTTTAATAGATGCAAGGAACTTGGTATCTCAATAAATAAAATTGAAAAAGAACCGGATGACCTCAATGATTTCGATCTGATAATTGATGCTATCTTTGGAGTCGGATTAAAGGGCAAAATAAAGGGCTGGCAAGCGAATGTAATAAATAAAATAAATGAATCTGAAAAAACTATTGTAGCTATCGATATTGCCAGTGGGATTGATGCGAATACAGGGCAGGCAAAAAATGCCATAAAAGCTTATTTTACACTCACAATGGCTGCTATGAAGTATGGTCAATTATTGGGAGAAGGAAGAAAAAAAAGCAGTGAAATTCTGGTTATTGATATTGGTATTCCCGGGGACGTTTTCTTACAATTTCCTTTAAAAGGAAAACTTGCAACATATGATAATGTTGTGTTCCCTTACCGAAGCAGATTTTCTCACAAAGGAAATTATGGAAAGGTCGGAATTATTGCCGGTTCTCCAGGATTTACCGGTGCTGCTATTCTGGCATCAAAAGCGGCTCTTCGTGCAGGTGCAGGAATGATCACACTTTTTCACTTACAGGGTCTGGAAACAATTTTTGAGAATCAATTACTGGAAATAATGACATATATAATTCCTAAGCTCCCCTTTGGAAAGGGAGAAAAGTCCAATTTATTGGAATCAGAGGGGTTGAGTGAATTCTTCAATAAACTCAATTCAATGGATGTTCTATTAATTGGTCCTGGAATTGGGATATCTAAAGAGATGTATGATTTATTAGATCAGATAACTGTTTTCTGGAACAAACCCCTAATTTTGGATGCAGATGCGCTAAACATCATTGCTGATAATAAAAATATTCTTGAAAATATTTCCGGCAAACAAGTAATTCTTACTCCACATATTGGTGAGTTTGCACGACTTTGTGATGTTACAACCGAAGATATTTTATTAGATCCTCTACGATACTTACAGAATTTTGTAGCTAAATATAAATGTAATGTTCTGCTTAAAAGTGCAACTTCTATTTATTGTGGCAAAACCGGATTTATCTTTGATACAACCGGAAATGACGGACTCTCCACAGGTGGGAGCGGTGACGTACTTGCCGGTATTATTACTTCATTTGCAGGGCAACAACTTTCACTAAAAAATGCTGCAGTATCGGCTTCATTCCTCATGGGAGAAACCGCAGAAAAGCTTGCAGAAATCCGCAAACCAGCTTCTATCATCCCTTCGGATATTATTGAAAATATATTTAAGTATTGACATGGTAATTAATTATTCATTTTTTTAACCAGACATAAAAAATCAATAAATTTAATTTCTGAACGAGCAGGTTTGTAATGATTGAAAAAACAATATTTAAATATAATAATTTAGAAATATAATTAAAAGTATTTAATAAATATTCAATCATTTCTGTCTGATCAAAGGAATACATCTCCATTCTGGAGAGAAATAGAAACTACAAAAAGCTATCGCTCTTATTTCGCAGAGGAATAAATTATGAGAATTTTATGGTTTGTTTTGTATTTTATGTTGTCTGTATCTCTTTTTGCTCAAGATGTTGTAATCAATGAAGTACTGTATGATCCTGATGGTGCCGACACAGGTTATGAATGGATCGAATTGTATAATAATTCAAATCAGGCAGTGAACTTACAGGATTGGACAATTGAAAAAGCAGGACTTTCATTTGAATCAATCTTTACTTTTCCTAATATCGAAATTGAACCAAATAGTTTTATGCTTATCGGTGAAGAGTTTGTTCCCAATACTGATCTTTCTGCTGATCTTGCATTTCAAAATGGCGGTTCTGAAACAGACGGGATTCGTCTAAGTTCTCCTTTTGGATTATACACAGATACTGTTTTATATGATTCTCCAAACAGCAATGAACTTCCTGATGATATTTCTGATCCGAGTGAATATTTTGCAATTGATGTAAGTAGCGGAAATACTATAGCCAGAAAACACGATGGAGAAGATTCCAATAATTGTGAGATAGATTTTTTTGAGTGCTTAGAACCTACTCCAGGAGAATCAAATTTTTACCCTATCGACTTGGCAATCAGTAATCTTGAAATTTATGAAAATGAAGATGAATACTGGCTTCAAACAGAGGTCACAAATTTATCCACGGAAAATGTGGATAACCTCACTTCCAGTATCGAAGTAATGTTAAATGACACACTTTATGGGACTTACGAACTTCCAAATATACCTGCAGAAAGTACAATTGATTTCTTATGTCAAATTGGAGAAATATCAATTGGATATCATCAAATTGCAGTAGAGCTTATCTATTTGTACGATAATGTGTTATGGAATAATCATGTCGAAACTTCACTACTGAATGGTGTTTCACCTTTTGTTCTAAATGAAATCATGTTTAAACCGCTCAGCACTAATCAGGAGTGGGTTGAGATATTCAATCGAACAGATTGTGGATATAGTGTGGATAACTTTAGGATAATGGATGCATCTGGTGGTACAATTAGCTTTTACGGAAATATACCACCATTAGATTTTATTGTTGTTTGTCAGGATACTATTTTGCTTTTACAAACCTACCCTGAAATTGATCCTGAAAAAGTTATTTTTGCACAACAATGGACATCACTGAATAATGCAGAAGAAACATTAATTTTAACTGATGAATTTGAAACAAAATTCGATTCAACTTCCTATAACGGAAATAGCTGTCCAGCAGGTTTCTCAATTGAACGAGTAAATCCTTTTGATGATGAAAATATTCAATGGAGTATTTGCACTGACAGCTTGGGAACTCCAACTTTTCCGAACAGTGTTCTTCCTATACAATATGATTTAAGTCTGGAATTTACCGAAATGCAAATAAATGAAAATTCAATCGATCATTCGGTTATTATAAGGAATATCGGTTTGGAAAATATATTGGATGCAGTTATTTCGTGTGATTTGATAATTAATGGTGAATATCCTTCAGAAAATATCTTTGCAGATGAGATAAACATAAATGATTCATTATACTATGAATTTACAACTAATATTGTAGAAGGCGGATATTTCAGTTTTCTATATGAAGTGATCTCTGAAGATGATATGAATTCCGCTAACAATATTGACTTCAATTTTTATAATAACGGATTCCTGCCATTTGTAATTAATGAAATTATGTACGACCCCGACGGAGATAAACCTGAATGGCTCGAAATAACTAATAACATGGATATTTCTGATCTAACCAAGATAATACTCGTAATTGATGAAGATACTCTTGAAATTCCATATTGCGATGAAAACTATTATTTGGTTACAGGTACAAGTAACAATGCTGATTCCCTCAAAGTGAAATATGATCTTTATGATACTACCATTTTTACCGGAATGTCCGGGCTTTCCAACGACGGAGAACAGATATTATTAATGGATGAATGTGGAAATCTGATCGAAGAATTTTTCTTTCAACCAGATTGGAATGATAAATTAGATGGTGTTTCGATAGAGAGAGTAAATCCAAAAATTCATGCTGATGCACAGAATTGGGGACCTTCTACAAATTTGTGTACTCCGGGAAAAACAAATAGCATTTTTGTACAAATACTTCCAAATAATATGAAACTGAACGCATCTCCAAATCCATTTTCACCATATCGAGATGAGCGAACAATATTTTATTTTGCTCTTCCTGAAATTTTAAGTACGGTAACTTTACGTATCTTCGATCTTAAAGGAAGAATGGTAAGAAGATTGGTGGATCAAGTTTTGCAATCATCTAGTGGAAATATAATCTGGGATGGTTATAATGATGATGAGAAGAAATTACCTATTGGAGTTTATATTGTGTTGATGCAGGCTACTGCCAGGGAAAGTGAAAAAGTATATTCAAAAAAGATAACAGTTGTGATTGGAAAATAAAACCTTGCGAATGGTTGTCGAGCATCCTGTTTTTCTCGATCTTTGCAAAGTTAAAACCTCCGTCTTTCTGAGGAATCTTCTTGCTGTTACTCTTAACGAAGAATAGGAGAAGATTATTTATTATAATCTATTCTTCCTGAAAAGAGTATCTTGCAAGACTCGTCAGAATGACAAATGAAATATAATTGGATTTTGTGATATAATTTAATAGAAAAGGGAGAAGAAAATGTATGGGAAAACAACTTCGTATGCAATTCAGGGAATTGATGCACAACAAATTACAGTGGAAGCTGACATAAAAGGAGGATTGGGAAAATTTTCTATTGTCGGTCTACCCTCGAACTCAGTTAAAGAAAGCAAAGATCGTGTTTCGGCGGCTATCAAGAACTCCGGCTTTCGTTTCCCTACTCATAGCTATACCGTTAATCTGGCTCCTGCAGATATTAGAAAGGATGGAGTAGCTCTTGATCTTCCCACTTCATTAGCTCTGATTTATGCCTTAAATCAAATGAAAACCGCAAAATTAGAAAAATATGCTTTCATCGGTGAACTCTCTTTAGATGGTAGTCTGCGTCCCGTGAATGGTGTTTTGCCGGTTGCTGTCGCTTGCTGGAAAGATAAACTTGATGGGCTTATTCTTCCTTATGAAAATGCCAAAGAAGCAGCAATTATCGATGAATTGAATGTATATCCGGCAACTTCTTTAAATGAGGTTGTAAATTTTCTGGAAGATAAATTAAAGATCGAACCTTTTAAAGTTGATAAAAATGAGATGTTCTCACATTTAGATGAAAGTCCGGTTGATATGTTTGATGTGAAAGGACAATTTCATGTTAAACGTGCTTTGGAAGTTGCTGCAGCCGGAGGACACAATGTTTTAATGATTGGACCTCCAGGATCCGGTAAAACCATGCTGGCTCGTCGGATTCCCACAATATTACCCGGATTTACACTCGAAGAAGCTCTTGAAACAACAAAGATCCATTCGGTAGCAGGTTTTATCGGTGCTCAAAAAGGAATCGTAACCAGCCGACCATTTCGCTCTCCGCATCATACAATTAGTGATGTTGCTTTAATTGGTGGAGGAAGTTATCCTAAACCGGGAGAAGTTTCACTTTCTCATAATGGAGTTCTGTTTCTAGATGAGCTTCCCGAATTCAAGAAATCTGTCTTGGAAGTTCTGCGTCAGCCTTTGGAAGATGAAGTTGTCACTATTTCTCGTGCTACGCAAAGTCTGGAATTCCCTGCAAAATTTATGATGGTTGCTTCGATGAATCCTTGTCCTTGTGGCTATTTTGGAAGTGAAGTGAAGGGACATACCTGTTCCTGTCCTATTGGAAATATTCAAAGATACCGCTCCCGAATATCCGGTCCACTACTTGACCGCATCGATATTCATGTCGAAGTTCCAGCTGTTAAATATGATGAACTCAGCAGTATGCCTACAGGAGAAAAATCTGCAATTATCAGAAAACGTGTAAATAATTCTAGAGAAATCCAATTAAAACGTTTTAAGGATAGTAAAATTTTCAGTAATTCTCAAATGAGTTCCAAGCAGATTAGGAAATATTGCATTTTAAATAATGACAGTAAATCCATTTTGAAAATGGCAATGGATAAAATGGGATTATCTGCCAGAGCTTATGATAGAATATTAAAGGTTTCTCGTACAATTGCCGATCTTGAAGGAAGTGAAAATATTGGTGTAGAACATATCAGTGAGGCTGTTCAGTATAGAAGCTTGGATAAGAAGTTTTGGGAGTGAGAGAAATATTCACAGCAAAGAACGCTAAGACGCAAAGGTGGATCAACATTTATAAATCTCTTCCGTCATCCTGAGCTTGTCGAAGGATAGAGTTTTCTTACAAATAGATTTTACACTTCGATAAACTCAGTGTGACAAATGTAGGGTGAAAGCGAACAGTGAAAAAGTAAATGTAATTGTCATTCTCGCAAAAGCGGGAATCTATAAATATTGAACAAGAAAAAATTATAATATTGACATCGGAAATGATTCAATTTTTCTGTGTGGTGTTTAATAAAGATTATATTAATAATTTAAAAATTATACGGATTAATGTATTAAAGGAGAAATTAAAATGGAAAAAATCAATTTAATAAAACCTGAAAAAGTATTTTTAAGAAATCATTCAATATTAAATGAACAGTGGTTACAAAATATTATAGCAAATGATCCTGAAATATTAGGTTTAGGTGACTTGGTATTAAAAGATAAAGAACGAAAACAACCTCGTGCAGGACGACTGGATATTTTATTACAAGATGCTGAAATTAACAAGCGGTATGAAGTTGAAATTCAATTAGGAAAGACAGACGAAAGCCATATTATTAGAACAATTGAGTATTGGGATATAGAAAGAAAAAGATATCCTCAGTATGAACATTGTGCGGTAATTATTGCAGAAGAAATTACTAGTAGATTTTTAAATGTAATTAGCTTATTTAATGGTAATATCCCATTGATAGCAATTCAATTAACAGCTTACAAAAATGTGGAAGATTATTTTTTAACATTTAATACTGTTCTTGATGAAATGAACTTAGGGCTAGTTGATGAAGATGAAGATATTAGTTTAGAAACTGATAGACATTACTGGGAAAATGTTAAAGGAACAGTAAAAACTGTAAAGATTGTGGATGAAGCTCTTTCAATTATCACAAGTATTCTTCCGGGCTATGAGCTTAAGTACAATAAGTTTTATATTGGTTTAGCCCAAAACGGTAACACGGATAATTTCATTATATTTCGAGCTAAAAAAAAATTTATGAGGATGGAAATTCGTCTTGAACGTTCAGATGAATTAGAAAGAGAAATTGAAGAAAAGGGTCTTGATTTAATGGATTATGAAAAGCGAAGTGGAAGATACAGAATTAAATTAACAATGAATGATATAAAAAAACATCAAGACTTCATTGCTAATATTGTAAAAAAAGCAAAACAAATTGAACTTAAAATCAAGGATGATGATGAATTATTATGATAATATAGCTAACGTTTACAAATATTAGGATAAGTTTTTCTACTTCCAAACCCAATAAACTGCTTATTAGAATCGTGCCCAATAATTATGCTATTTTACCTATTTTACTTTCTTCTGTCCTGATTTTGCCTTATTTGCCGGAAGGATAACAACACGTTTTCTGGAGCCTTCACCAATTGTTCTGATTCGGAGGGCATTGTCTTTCTCTATTTGTTGATGAATAACTTTTCTATTACTGGCTTGAAGTGGCTCGAAAGTATAGCTTCTTCCAGTATCTTTTACCCTTTTGGCAATGCTGTCAACTTTCTCTAATAGGGCTTTTCTCCGTCTATCTCTGTAGCCATCGACATCTATTATAACTTGAATTTTTTTTTTCTCAGCTTTATTTACCATCTGATTTAAGAGGTGTTGGAAACTATCAAGTAGTTTTGCTTCTTTCCCAATAATGAAACCTGCATCTTTAGAATTATTTATGGTGACATTATAGATGCCGTTATCCTGAATAACCTCAACATCTCCAGAGGTTATATTCATTTTTGCCAAGATTCCCTGCGTAAATTCTTTGGTCATCTTAATTATATCTTCGGGGTTGCTGTTTGCTGTACTTTCCTTTTTAAAGCTAATTTTCTTACCAATCTTATTCTTGATTTTCTTTTCCCGTTTTACTCTGGTTTTTTCAACACTTTTTGCTTTGGATTTTCTAAGATAAGCTTTGCTCTCTTTATAAATGAATTTGATAGTTGTTGGCTTAGAACCGAATAATCCCATGAAGCCGCTTGAACCTTCATCCACTACTTCAAATTTGAAATCATTAAGCTCAAGATTGTGCTCTTTCATAAATTCAGATATTATTTTTGAGGTTGATTTTCCTATTACTATAGTTTCTTTCATGTTTATATACCCTTACATAAATTTTTTCTTGATAAAATACTGCTGAAATGAACCGATTATTGAGAATACAGTCCAATATAGAACCAGTCCTGATGATAATCCCTTAAAAATAAAGAACATCATAATTGGCATGAAATACATCATCATTTTTTGAGATTGCTGTTGTGCTTTTTGTTTATCGTCCATATCATCTAACGTCTTCTTAGAGGGGGCCATCAGTTTTTGCTGAACGAACATAAACACTGCCATTAAAATGGGAAGCAACCAGATCGGATCAGGTTCTGAGAGATCAGGAAGCCAGCCAAAACTTGCCTGTCTTAAAGATATTGAATATCTAAGCAAAGGATAAAGAGCAAAGATCACCGGCATTTGAAGCAGCATTGGTAGACAGCCACCCAGAGGATTCACTCCATGTTCCTTGTATAATTTTTTAAGTTCAACATTCATCTTTTGCGGATCACCTTTATATTTTGCCTGAAGCTCTTTGGTAAGAGGTTGAATCTTCTGCATTTTGGTTGTAGATTCAAAACTCTTGTGAGTTAGAGGATAAAGGAGAGTTTTGAGAATTACAGAAAAAATAATAATAACTAAACCCCAACTTGGGATAAAACCATATAAAAATGATAAAAACCAGAGGAAAATTTTGCTGAGTGGCTGCAAAAATTTTGGTCCTATTTCCACAATATTTTCAATACCATTATTATATTCCTTCAATCTTCCATAATCAAGTGGTCCCATGTAAAGTTCATATTTGTGGTTGATCTGTGAACCGATCGTGGAAACAGATAATTTCATCGAAGGATTTTCTTCTATTTTAAAGGCTGAGATCTTATTCATTTCAATTAGTTCATCGGGCATAATAGCCAGTGTAAAATATTTGGAACGAACCGCAGCCCAATCTATACTTCCAGTTGCTTTTCTCTCTTCTTTCAATTTGGAAAGTGCAAGTTTATTGATGTCGTTATCAATCTGAGAGATCACAGCATATTCTCTGTTTTTCATCTTCAAATATTCTTCTGTATCTGCAATTCCACTGCCATAATCAAGTTCATAACCGACCAGGTTATCAAATCCATTGAGTTGAGTTTCCATGCTTACCTGATAATCATCAGACAAAGTAAATATTCTTTTTATTGTTCCCTTTTCTGTGTTAGAAGTAAACGTAACTTTACGATTTACTTCATTCAACTCATATTGGAAAGGTACGTTGGAATAGTTAGAAATATTACCAGCATAATCTATAAGTTTACAGTTTAATATGCCATTATTCTCGTTTAATAATTCAACAAAAGCAACTTTGTCATTCATATAAAAGTCTTTTAATTGAACCGAATTGATCACAGCACCCTTGTTACTGAATTTGAGTTTAATAAGTTCATTTTCCAATACGATATTGTTATTAATGTCGATATCATTATCTAAAACTGTAATTTCAGTTTCACTAAGCGGTGTAGAATTAAGATCAATTGATTCTGCTGTCTGGTTTGATAGATCTAATGCATTTTCTGTGGTTTGCTGTTGAGTTTGCTGTATTGGTTTATTTTTTTTCCAAATAAATTCGCTGCTTAACCAGAATACAACAAGTATCAACAGTACGGCTAATAGTGTCTTTTTGTCCATAAATTCTCCTTACGGTAGCGGATCGTGTCCCCCCGGGTGAAAAGGGTGACACTTTAATATTCTGAGGATCGATAGTTTCAGGGCTTTAAGGAATGAATACTTAGAGAATGCCTGATATGAATATTGACTGCAAGTTGGTGTGAATCGACAGGAAGGTGGTAAAACAACAGAAATATATCGTCTATAAAAAGTTATGATCAATAATGTAACTTTGTTAAAAATTTTCATTTTTATATAATTTCAAATAATTGAATTAAATCATCCTTAATTTTTTGCCAAATAGCAGTTCCCGCTAAGGGTTTTGCTACAATTATCAGTTCCATACCAGTCGGATGTAATTCTTCATGTTCTCTCAAGAAAGCACGAACGCGACGCTTGACTTTGTTTCTAATTACCGCATTACCAACTTTCTTACTAACTACAATTCCAACTGCAAAATAATCTTCAAGTATTTTCTTCTTTAAAAAAACAAAGAGATTACCTTCTGTTTTTATATTTTTCTTATAAACACTCTGGTATTCTCTTTTTGAGGTTATCGATAGCATTTAATCGCTTACAGTCAAGCGAGTTCTACCTTTTCTTCTTCTTCTTGCTAAAACTTTGCGACCGGCTTTTGTAGACATTCTTAATCTAAAGCCGTGCTTATTTTTCCTCTTTCTATTATGAGGTTGATAAGTCCTTTTCATCTTAAATCTCCTTTAAATATTTCCAATCTATATATCAGATAACTCATTATTTCATACCTTTTTGTAAAGGCTGGAACAAACTGAAATACAAAGTCTTACTGTCAAGAATTATTTGTTTAACAGTTTAACGGTGCTATCTGAAGATAGTTTGTCCACGCTCAGGTCCCACAGAAACCATGGTTATATTTTTACCAATAAGTTCCTCAACTTTTGTAATATACTTTTGTGCGTTCATTGGTAGTTTATTGTACTCTGTAATTCCAGTGATATCATCATTCCATCCTGGAAGTTCAATGTACTGAGGTATTGCCAGTTCCAGAGCTTTAGCGGAATGTGGGAATTCATTAGTTACAGTATTTTCAATTTTATATTCCGTACAAATCTTTATTATCTCAAAACCTGATAGAACATCAAGAAGAGTAAATGCAATTTCATCGATTCCATTCAGCATTGCTGTGTATTTGGCTGCTACTGCATCAAACCAGCCGCAACGACGTGGACGTCCCGTAGTAGAACCAAATTCATTTCCCTGTATCCTTATTTTGTTTCCAATTTCATCATGTAGTTCAGTAGGAAATGGTCCCTTCCCAACGCGGGTATAATAACTTTTAAAGATACCTACAGTGCGATCTATTTTTTTTCCAAATCCAGCTCCAACAGCAACTCCACCGGAAATTGTGTGAGAAGATGTAACGAAAGGATATGTACCAAATGTTATATCAAGTAAAGCTCCCTGAGCTCCTTCAAAAAGTATATTTTTATCTGTAACTTCATTTAATAAATATGGGATCTGCTTCAAAAATGGTTTCAGCTCTTCAGTTATAGCAGTTAAATCATTGAGGATGTTATCAACTCTTGAAATTGGATAATTATGGAATCTCATGATGTTTTCCAGACGTTCTCTCAAGTATTCTTTATCAAAGAGGTCTCCGAATCGTATTCCATAACGGGCAATTGAATCTGAATAACAAGGTCCAATTCCGCGTTTTGTTGTTCCAATATTTGTTTGCTTATTGTTTGCTTCTGCTTTTCCATCCAATTCTTGATGCAGCGGGAGTACTATCTGAGCCCTTGGGTCTATAAAAAATCTATTCTCAAACGAAATGCCCTGTGCTTTCAATCCTTTCATCTCAGCTAATAATTGAAAAGGATCAATAACAACTCCGCTTCCAATCAAACAAGTTTTTCCCGGATATAATATACCGGAGGGAATAAGATGAAACACAAATTTTTTTTCTTTTAATTTTATTGTATGCCCAGCATTATTCCCACCTTGAAAGCGAACCACGTAGTCCGCATCTTTTGCCAGAACATCGACTATCTTTGCTTTTGCTTCATCTCCCCACGCACAACCTAAAACCGCAGTAGAAAACATTTTTTACACTCTCCTAATAATAGAAATATAGAATAAAAAAATATTTCTTATATTATGTGTCAATCAATGAATTACCCAAAAAAAAGTTGACGCAAAACATAAGAACTTATTAATGCTTTCGCCTTTAGGGCTTAATAGATTTTTAAAGAGAGTATTTAAGATGAATGAAATCACTGATAGGAAAGTTTATACAAATTCGGATAAAACACTTACCTTAACAATATCAGAAGATAATCTATCCGCCTATCTTACTATAGAAGACAATAGTAATATGATAGATGAAGAGGAAATCTCTTCTCTTATTTCATCTGCAGGAATAAAGAATAGATTGGAAGCAGCAATTAATTTTAATATAAAAAATGAAATAATAAAAAAACTAGGTAAACCATTTCTCATTGCCATTGCTTCTGTTAAGAAAGTTGAAAATGGAATATCTTATACATTTGATTCTGAGTCTTGTATAAATATTAATGAACGCTATGAAATAGATGCTTTATCAAAATTTGTGAAAGTTGAGAAAGATCAACCTCTGGCAGAAATGTATATTCCGGACACACATAAGGCTGGAATTGATATTTTTGGTAATGAGGTATCTTCTGAACAAAAATCTCAAATAGATGTAGAAAATATTTTAGGAAATAATGTTTATTACTCTGCAGAAACAAATCAGATTTTATCCTCAGAAGCAGGATATCCATATTTTGATCATGATAATAAAATTTGTGTGAAATCTACTTTTATATCTCAAGATATTCTGGATACAACTAAAACTATCTACGGTAACACAATAATTGACGGAATAATTTCAAATTCCAACTTGGAAATTTTTGGTGATCTTTGGGTTAAGGGAAGTATTAGAAGTTGCAATAATGTTGGCATTATTGTTCATGGAGATATAATAATTAATTATGTTGAAGATTCCAGAATTGTTGCATCAGGGGAAATCACAATAAATAAGAAAGCTCGTAACAGTTTAGTGTTAGCAAATGGAACAATAAAAGCTGAAGAATTCAGCTCAATTTCAGGTGGGGTTATCCAAAGTGGTAAAAGTATAGAAGTGTATTCTACCGGAAATGATCATGGTGTTGTTACTGAAGTGGAAATTGCAATTGCACCATTTATAAAAGAACAAATACGCATTGTCCAAAATAAACTTACTAATACTAAAAATAACTCAGATGAAGATAACGTTTTAATCTCATCATTTATAGAAGAACTTGAAAAATTACATTCCAAATTTGAGGATGAAATAGAAAAATCATATAATGCTGGTTCTTTAAGGATCTCAATTGAAGGAAAAGTTTATCCAAATTCAAATATCAGGATATTGAAAGATATTCTTGAGATTTCTGAGGAAAAATGTAGTATTGAAATATCAGTAAATGATTCTGGTTTGGAGATAAATGAAGTTGACAAATTATAACATTAAATATCTTTTGTTTATAAAAATAATTAGTGGGTATAGAAAAAGTGAAGTATCTGTGGATTAAAATAATAGATAAAAAAGATTTTTTGAATAAATGATAAAAGCATTTACAGCTGTAAATGCTTTTTTTTATTCTAAAAAAGATTTAAGGAGTATGAATGATTAAGCAATTAGAGACATTAATTAAAATGCAAAAATTCGATAAAGTTATTGGGAAGAAAAATATTCTAACAAAAGAATTACCCCAGCAATTGAATAGTTTAAAGCAATCTCTAAAGAATTCTACTGAGGCTGTTGAGATCACAAAAAGTGAGCTTGATGAAAACTTAAAAGATCAAAAATTAAGAGAACTCGACATTGCAAACAATAATACCAAAGTAACAAAATATAAAAATCAACTTCTCACTATTGAAACTAATAAAGAGTATAAAGCACTTAACAGTGAGATAAATCATTTAGAAAAAAAGAATTCTGAAATTGATGATAAGTTGATCCGTTTAATGGAAGATGAATCTGAACTTAAAAAACACCTGGAAGAAGAAAGAGAAACACAAAAAAAAGCTTCTGATGAACTTAAAGCTAACGAAGAAAAGCTTGAAAAAGAAATTCAGGAAGTACAAAAAGATATCGAAGATTTAAAAAATAAGAGAAACTTTTTGGCAAAAGATCTTCCAAGAGAGCTTATTCGCAGATACGGTATATTAATAAAAAATAAAAATCGTAAAGCTATTGTTTTTAATGATAATAATGCTTGCAGTGGATGCGGCTATAATATTCGACCTCAAGTTGCTATTGACATAAAAGAAGGCAATTCTATAATATATTGCGAAAGTTGCGGAAGAATTCTTGTAAGTCATTTATAAAATATTTAGTTTAGTCAAAGAAGATAAAGTGTCTGTCTGACCACTAAATTACGGAAAAATTCCATAATTTAGTGGTCAGGAGGAAAGTCCGAACACCAAAGGGCAGGATACTTCCTAACGGGAAGTTCTGGTAACAGAAAGCTAGCTCCACAGAAATAAACTACCAGATGTCATTTGATATTTGGAAAAGGTGAAATGGCGGTGTAAGAGACCACCAGTTCCCGGTGTGAATCGGGAAGCTAGGAAAGCCTTATCCGGTGCAATGCCAAATAGGAGAATGAGAGCCGGCCCGGCTTGTTAAGTTCTCGGGTGGGCAGCTTAAACCGGTCAGTAATGAACCCGATTGGGTATAGCAATATCCGGTTTAGAGAAATAGACACTGGATTGCTTATTAAGCAATTTACAGAATTCGGCTTAATATCTTCTTTGACGATTATTTTTTATTATAGAAAAAAGGGATGATAAATGCAGAAAAGGTGGAAAATATCTGAACCTTTAACAGGGGAATTACAGCAACAGAAAGAAAATATAGTCGAAAATATAAAATGTCCTGAAATGATCGCAGAGATGCTAATTCGAAAAGAGATCATAGAAATTGACGAAATTGAAAAATTCTTCCATCCAAATTTAAATAACATGCATGATCCATTCAGTTACAAAGATATGGAAAAGGCAACTGAGAGGATTATCTTAGCTATAGAAAGAAAAGAACTCATCACGGTTTATGGTGATTATGATGTTGATGGGACAACTTCTTCTGCTCTATTGTATCTCGGCTTGAAAAAGATCGGTGCCAATATTGATTATTATATTCCACATAGAATGATCGATGGTTACGGATTATCTTTAAGTGGAGTAGATCAGCTTAAAGAGAATGGATCAGAACTTATCATCAGTGTGGATTGCGGTATTAATGCAGTTGAAGAAGTTGAACAGATCAATGACCTTGGCATGGATGTGATCATTACGGATCACCATAACCCCAAAGAAGAGTTGCCCAATGCAATTGCTATCATAAATCCTAAAATTAAAGATTGTAAATATCCTTATGATATGCTGGCCGGTGTTGGTGTTGCATATAAACTTCTTATCGCAGTTTATTCCCAATTGGAAATTAATACAGATGAACTTATTGATAAATATATAGACCTTGTTGCACTTGGTACTATTGCTGATATTGTTCCTCTTACAGGTGAAAACAGAATAATTGCCAGTATTGGTTTGGAAAGACTAGGAAAAAAACAAAATATAGGATTGAACGCACTTATAAAACTTGCCGGACTTTCCCAAAAAGAGCTGAACTCAGCTGATATCGTATTTGGAATCGCACCACGAATTAATGCTGCAGGTAGAATGGGAAGTGCTATGAGAGCCGTTGAACTTATGGTGAGTATTGACGAAGAAGAAAGTGATGAGCTTGCTCAAATCATAGAGAGAGAGAATTCATTAAGACAACAGATCGATCAACGAACATTCCATGAAGCATGCGACATAATTGAAGCGAAATATAAGAATATGGATGATACTCCGATTATCGTTGTCTCATCTGATGACTGGCATCCCGGAGTTATCGGAATAGTAGCTTCCAAATTAGTAGAAAAATATTACCGCCCATCAATAATGATCACTTTCAAAGAAGGAATTGGAAGCGGGTCAGGCAGAAGTATTGCGGGATTCAATTTATTTGATGCTCTTGTTTCTGTGGAAGGATATTTAGAGACTTTCGGGGGACATAAATATGCCGCAGGTCTGCAGATTTTAGTTGAATATATAGATTTATTTGAGAGTAAATTAAAAAAATATGTAAAAGAACATACGACAGAAGATCAATTTATTCCGCCACTCAATATTGATACAAATCTGGAGTTATTCGAGATTAACGACAATTTGCTTGAATGGTTAGAAAAATTTGCACCTTTTGGTCCAGGGAATATGCGTCCCACTTTTTTAACTAAGCAGGTTACAATTGTTGGCTTTCCTTATAATGTGGGAAAGAACCACCTCAAAATAAAAGTTATGAAGGATGGTTGTGAACTTGATCTTATCGGGTTTAATCTGGGAGATTATTTGCCTTTCCTGAAAAAAGGTTCAAACGTTGATATTGCTTATTCGCTAGAATTTAATACATGGCAGGGGAGAACTTCAATTCAGGGAAAACTAAAAGATCTACGAATTCCCGTTCAAGATGAATGGGATTATTGAATATGAAAAAGAAATACAGTTTTAGGCTTCTGCTTATTCTGTTTTTAGCTTCTTGTTCATCTATCAAAATACAACCTTATAGAGTTCCAGAAGAAATTAATATTATCCAAAAGATCCGAACAGATTTTGTTCCTAAAAAATGCCTTTATTCTTCAATAAACAAAACTATTTTTATTCTGGAAAAAGAAGCAGATATTATTCATATTTATAAGAATGGAAAAGAGATTAATATAATTGGTGGTCTTGGATTTACTGCTTCAAGTTTCAATAAATTGGCAGATATTACACTTTCTGTTGATGGAAATCTTTTAGCACTGGATAGCTTCCAAAAAAAAATTAAGAAATTTGATATTGAAGGAAAACTTATTGCAGAAATTAATTTAAATGATTTCATTGAGCCTACACTCTTTGCAGTTGCTATTGATGAAACTTATTACATCTATGACAATGCATCTAAAGAGATAGTGATAAGCCGGACACTTAACCATTCTGACTGGTATACTTTTGGAAAATTTCAACTAAGTGATCCCAGTAAAATAATTTTAGGGAAAAATGAGATCACAATTTATGATGAGCAGAAAAACTCTACTATGATCTTTGGTATTTTGGGTAGATTTCGTAATGAAGTGAAAGGTAATATCCAAATTAAGAAACAGCAACAATACATTTTGAAAGACTATTTTATTTATCATCCCAAAAGTGATAGTAAATTTGCAATTTCTACAAACAAATGGAATGATTTTTCAATTGAAAATAATGTGATTCTGCTTTCTGATAATGGAATATGGATTGGAAAACTTACTTATAATGAGCTAAATGAAAAATAAATTGGTTTCAATAAGAGCTAAAACAAAACTTAAAACATATCTATTTCCAGCTTTAGCTGGTACTTTATTAGGATTAAGTCGATTACCTATTCATCTTGGATTTCTCGTATTTTTTGCTTTCATACCTTTGTTTTATTTCTTTAGTGAACAGCGGAAAAAGAAAGAGATATTTCTGGCAGCAGCAGCTTTTGGTTCTGCCTATACTCTTGTCTGTCTGCATTGGATATCATTGGTTACCTTTCCCGGTTATCTGGGAATATTTTTCTTATTTGCGGTTTATTTCTATATTGTATTTCAATTATATTATTTTATAAAGGTACAAAATCAAAGATTTGGTTATCTCGGATTTATCTTCGTTTGGATAAGTTTTGAATTCTTGCAGAATTTTGGTGAATTCAGTTTTCCATGGTTTAATTTAGGATATTCACTGGCAGATTATCTGCCGTTCATTCAACTTGCTGAGTTTGGTGGATTAGCACTTTTTTCTTTGCTGATCTTATTTATTAATATTCTTCTTTTTGAATTAAGAGAGAATTTTAGACGTAATACTATCATTCTTTCTGCTATTATTGTTGTCTGGTCTGCTTATGGGGTTATTCGGCTTAAAACAATTCATCTTACAAAAACCGATTTTAATGTTTCCATCGTTCAGGTGAGTATTCCTCAGGATAAGAAATGGGAAGAATTGTACAAAGATTCAACCTTTGCATTATATGAAAAATTTAGCCATAAAGCTGCAAAAGAGAAAACTGATCTCATTATTTGGCCAGAGTCATCAACACCGGTATATTTATTAAAGCAGATGGAATACAGAAAATGGATTCTAGATTTTTCTGAGGAATTGGATACCGACATCTTTACAGGATTTCCGCACTATAAATATATAGGTAAAAATCATCCTGATAAATATAAATTTTATAATTCTGCAACCCTAATTGGAAAAAACAGGAAAATTTATCCTCCATACTATAAAAATATATTAGTTCCTTTTGGAGAACGAATTCCTTTTCTTAAATATTTTCCTTTTTTGTGGAACGTTCATCTGGGTCAGGCAAATTGGGAGTATGGTGAGAAACTGGAATATTATTCAATTAACGAGTATAAATTTTCTCCACTGATCTGCTTTGAAATTGCCTTTCCACAATTAACTACTGAGATGGCAAAAAACGATGTTGATTTCATTGTTAACATCACTAATGATGCCTGGTTTAAGCGTTCTGCAGGAACATATCAACACGCTGTGATGACAAAATTCAGGGCAGTTGAAACACGAAAACAGATATATCGTGCTGCAAATACCGGATATTCACTCGTTGTTTCTCCTACCGGAGAACTATTAAAAAAGACAACACTATTTGAAAAAACTACGATAAATAATTCTCTTTATATCTATAAAAATAATTCTTACTTTACAAAATATTTCTTCTGGTTTCCCTTTGTCTTTGTAATTGGAGCTGGAATAATTTTAGTTTATTCTATAATTATTTATTTGATAAACAGAAAGAAGAAATTATAATTTGTGAATGTAAAAAATGAAAAAATATTATTATACTATCGGGGAAGTAGGTAATCTACTTGATTTGAAAGCGCATGTTTTACGCTATTGGGAAACTGAATTTTCACAAGTCCATCCTAAGAAGAAATTCGGACGCAACCGGCGATACAGTCCAGATGATATAGATATTTTAAAGAAGATTAAATATATGCTTCATACTCAAGGATTTACAATAGAAGGTGCAAAAAAGAAACTGAAAGAAGATATACTGCATAAAGAGCAAATCAGTCTGGATTTTTCTGTAGATAAAAAGGAAGCAAAAAAGCACATTATTAACGAATTGAAAAAAGTGAAAGAATTACTAAATAGATAGTTTGCCACAAAGACACAAAGAATGAGGATCAAAGATAAAACAGATTCTTCCAAAGAACAACGTGAAGGAAACGTCAGAAAGACAAGCTGGGAAGTTGGAAAAATAAATTATTGAATAAGTTAATAACTGTCATCCTGAGGTGTCTTTTAGCTTTACTCACGAAGGAACTTATGGAAGAGTTTGTAGCTTTCTATCTTGGAAACAGTTCAATAAAAAAAAGCCATCCGGTTTGCCAGATGGCTTTTTTCATTTCACACTGATTATTGTCTTTTTAGTTTTTTCAATTTAGGGCTATTTTGAGATTCTCTGCGTGGATGTTCTTTTCGCAGTTCATCAGCTTTCTCTTGCTGCTCAGGAGTTAAGATATTCCATCTTTGTTCCTGCTGTTCAATTCTATTTTCAGCCATTTTCTGCTTGATCTTAAAAATATCTCCAGTTAACTTTTTTGACTGCTTGAAGTTCTTGTCTCTTAAGGCACTTCTTTTATCGATCTCCAATATTTTCAGATCAGATTCAGTAACTATCATCTCTTTCTTACTGCTGATGCGAAGTTCTTCCATCTGATCTTTCTGTGTATCAGTAAGTTCTAATTCTTCACACATCATTTGATATCCATACTGCATTCCACGGTGTCCGCCATCTTTTTCCATCTTATCTCTCATTGGATGATTTTCACCATCATTACTTCCTCTACAGTCTCCATCGAATGCTGTTAACAAACCTATCACAGCTATTATTCCAATTACTACAAATGTTAATTTTTTCATTTTTATCTCCTTAATTTTTAATAGTCAATTCCTAACTGGTACCATTCACGTTATAGAATATAACTATTATTTTGTTCCTTTACATCACATCTATATTTTACTTTTATATCCTGATTAAGCAATCAATTATTTTTCTTTAACCTTCTTCGAGGTTCAGGATGTTTTTCTTCCGGTGGCTGCATCCATCTCTGAAATTTGCCAAAAATCTCTTTTGCTTCTTTGTCAGAAAGTTGTTGTCGTAATTCGATCATGGAATTACCAACTTCTCTTTCCATAGCATTCTGCTTTGCAATTAGCTCATCTATCAAGATCTGCATTTCTGCTTCATCCATTTCAGGTTTTGTCAGTGCCTTCATAAATTCATTTTTTGCTTTATGGAAATCTCGCATTAAAGGACTACCAATCTCTTTTTTGCGTTCCATGAAATTTCTTACCTTTTCGTTTTTGATCCTTTCATGGATAGGAGGAAGTTTCCTAAATTTGATAGATCTGAAAATTCCACCACCCAGGAAAGCAATATTGAAAGCTAAAGAGATAATTAATAAAATTTTTATAGTATGATTTTTCATTCCTACTCTCCTTCAAAATAACTGTACAAAGTGTTTTGTCCAAAATCAAAATCGGATTCAGTTTCCTGAGTGAATGTAATATCGCTGAGAAATATTCCAGTAACAAAAGAAACAATAATTGATGCAGCAATGGAAAAACTGACAACTTTTCTCTTGAATGGATTTACATAACTTCTTGATACTGAATTTAATATTTTCTCGTTGAGTCCGGTAGGAACTTCTTCATCAGTATATTGCATAAGGAAATTTTCTACTTGATTTAGTTCTCTAATCTTTTTCTGGCAGAGGTGACAACTGCTAATATGCGCCCGAACTTCTTCGTGTTCCATCTCACTAAGTTCGCCAGCGATATAGGCATTTAATTTTTTGCTAAAGCTGCATTCATTATCTTGCTTCATTTTCTTTCACCTCTACTCCTTTAGACAATATTTGGTCTATCTTCCTGCATCTTTTTTTGTGCGTTTATTATTTTTATTAATTTTTTCTTGGCGCGTACAAGTTTGGAATCAACTGCAGATTGTGTGGTTTCAAGTGTTTCTGCAATTTGTTTATAATTCATTTTCTGGTAGAATTGCAACTCAATAATTAGTGCTTCTTCCGGTTTCAACTGGGAAAGTG
>JAVCCF010000052.1 GCA_030765625.1 Candidatus Tenebribacter burtonii | reverse complement strand
GTATTGTAGGAAAGCTGCTCGTAAAACACATTCAACACATTCCCTTTATCAACAATGGAAAGTTGTGGATCATACAAAAAGCGGAAGGTGTAATAACTGATATCGGAATATGTGAAGATCTTATCCCGGAACTTGATCTCATCGTAAATATGCAGCACATCAGCAGCCAGAGAAATGATGTTGAACTGTTCCGTAAGGGCTTTATCAAAATAGAGAAAATCAGCTAAATTTGATTGAAGTTCTGAATACAATATTTTCAATTCCTCATTTTTGAGCTTACCACTATGATATAGTTTTTTCTTTTTATCAAAAATTAATTTGTAATTATTAGATAATAACTCATAATCCTTAAATACATCATACAAGCTTTCAGCTATATTGCTAGTTTCTAGTGTGGCAAAATCGATTGAAGATAAGAAAGATTCTTTAAAATCTTTTTGGAAATAATTTTCTAAAGGTGTAGGTTTAACTTTATTAAAAATCTCATTTTGCAGCAGATCCAGGAATTTCTGTAAATTAGTTTTGTATTTTCGATAAGCTTGTTCTTTCTCTGATTCAATATCTTGTTCATTTAAATCAGAGAGATCAATAAACTCAAAAAGCCAGCGATTTTCAATTATTTCCAAGATTAATTTTTTGAACTGATCTAGGTTTCGCCTTTTAGCTTGTAGAAAAATATTCTTATATTTATCCAGATTTTCATCTTGCAGGATACTCTCATAAATTTCCGGTAAAATTTCGTTATTGTTCTTGTTATCGATCGAAAACTCCGTGATGTTGTGAAAAGGTGCTATAATCCCGCTAAAGACCGTATTAACAAAAGAATCGATCGTACTTATCTTAACCGCGGATTTATTGGTAATCATGTTCTGGTAAACGGTTTGCAGGAAGTTCATCTCTTCCTTATTGAATTGAATCTCAGAATTTATATTCTTTCGAATGTTTTGTTTCAGTTCGATCCCTACTGCTGTATTGTTAACTATATCCTTTAACTGCAGGAAGATGCGTTCCCTGATCTCAGCAGTAGCTTTCTTAGTAAATGTGATCACCAGGATCTCATCAAAACTTATGCGGTATTTCAAGAGAAGATTAATAAATTCCAGAGATAAACGATAAGTTTTTCCCGTGCCTGCACTGGCGCGAATTACAAGAGTTTTTTCATTGTTGTCAGAAAAGAATTTGGAACTCATTTCAATTCTTCTTTCTTGTACAAATCTCTTCGCGTAATATCAATATTTTCGTATTTATCTTTCTTCTCAGCAATAACATAACCTGTATCTATAATTTGTTTCACCATATCTTCAATTTCTTCTTTCAATTCAATTCTTTTGGAGAGTTGTTTCATATCTTCCTGCTCAATGAAGAAAAGATAGGAATTTAACTGTTCGATGATTTCCGGAATATCTATAAGATAACAGATATTTTCATAGAACTGCAGCTGTTTACTATATCTTTTGGTTTTCTGGGGATCTACAGAACCAGTTTTAAAATCGAAAATGTACTTCTTATCTTCTGTATGAATTCGCAAGTCGGGACGTCCTTTAAGGTAAATATCCAGATTTTCTATTTTAGTAAATTCCCTGCTTTCACTTCTATCTGTTTCCGGGAAAACTATTATTTCCTGATCTGAAAGATTGAGGTCATTATGCAGTCGGTAGAAAAAGTTTTCTATACCATCAGCCAGCAGCGGCAGGAAAATTTTATGAAAATAATTATTGGAGAAATTATGTGGAGAGATATAGCGGAAATCACGATTGTATTGTAAAAAATGATCTATTGCCTGCTGGACGTAAAGTTTGGTGTTATAAATGAAGTTGTGTTTAAATTTATTGGATTGATAAACATCGATCAATCGTTTCCAAACCAACGTGATGATCTCATGGGCTATTGTTCCAATTAGTTTGGCACTGAAATCTTCACCAATCTCAGTATTTCTATTTTTGATCCCATCTATAAATTCCAGGTAGAATTCAAACGGGTTTTTCTGCAGTTTATCCCATTTATAAAAACTCAGATTAAGTTTGTTATTCTCAAAATCGTTTTTGTCATATGCAAAGGTAAAGAAATTATCTGGTAATTCTGATTTTTTTGGGATTATGAAATTCTTTGTTTCTAACAATTTTTCAAATAATTGTTTTTGGAGATTTGAAAAGTGTACAGGTTCGCATTCTTTAACTATATCATGTATTTTCAATTCTTCTATGAACGAGCTGATCTCTACATTTTCTTCCAGATTACTGCGTGTAAAGGCAACTGCATTGCGGGAATTGCAAAGTAATCGGTAGAAATAGAATTTATCTCGCAAGGTGATATCTTCATAAGTTTTTAACCCAAGATCTTTTCGCTGATTTTCCGATAGCAGGAACTGCGTATGTTTACTATCAGGTAAAATACCTTCCACTAAATTCAAGATAAAAAGATTCTCAAACTCCAGGTTTCTTGTTTCCTGTAAAGTTGTTAAATCAAAACGAGTTTGAGGAGATTCAATCTCCAGCTTCAAGCACTTTGGTTTCAAATAATCCAAGAAAAGTTTCAGAAGGTTTTCAGATACTTTTTGCGGGAAAACTTTTTTCCAATCTGTTACCAGCTTGATCTCTTCAATCGAAACAAAATCTGCTAGCGACTCATAAAACACCTCAACAAGATTGGATTTTGTTCTAAAATCTGAAAGCAGATATTCCAGATCAATATTGCTTTGTAAGAATTCTATTAACTCTTTTATTGATGTTGTTTCCCTGAATTTAGTAATTAATGAAAATATCTTCTCGAACAATGGTAGAAAGGCCGGTTTTCTAGTTTCGATAAGTTGCAGATCAAGGAATCTGAAATCATTATCGATCAATTCAAAGATGAAATTCCGAACAGCTTCCAGTTCTGTATTATCTTTAGTAAAATACTCCAAAAGACTATCAGAGGATACAAGTTTTAGAACCGATTGTAATGAAATGAGGAATGGTTTTCCATCCCATATTATGGAAGTCAATAATTCAGAGAAAACTTTAAAAAATCTAAAAGATCTTGTTTGGGAGAAATCATAAGAAGCAGATCTTGAAAAGTAATCATGCGATAATATATGAGAATAGGGCTGTTTCTCAAATTTGAAATCTATTATTGTGGCATGTTCTGTTTTTGTAAGTTCAGTAGCCATTTGAGCGATCATTTGCGTTTGATCTGCTGCAGTATGAACCTGCAATTTCTTCGAGATGAAAGGTTTGATATGACTTGCATTGAATTCAGGTAAGATCGTTATGT
>JAVCCF010000006.1 GCA_030765625.1 Candidatus Tenebribacter burtonii | reverse complement strand
TCACTTCATCTACAAAGTTGACAAGTTTACATTAATCAAAAAGATATCTTATAAGAAGAACTAAATTAGTTAATTGAGGTTACATGATTGGAACTTTATTTAAGTTATTAGGTGCACTCGGTGTATTTCTTTTTGGAATGCGTGTAATGAGTGAAGGTATCCAGAAAGTAGCTGGTAAACGTTTACAATCCATTTTAAATTACATGACGGCAAATCGAGTTGCTGCAGTCTTCACAGGTTTCTTTATTACTGCTCTAGTTCAATCCTCATCAGCTACAACTGTCATGGTCGTAAGTTTTGTTAATGCAAGTTTGCTAAGCCTTACACAAGCTATTGGTGTTATAATGGGAGCAAACATTGGTACAACTGTAACCACCTGGATCGTTTCATTAATCGGTTTTAAATTTAAGATCACGACAATTGCTTTACCTGTTATTGGTTTTAGTCTACCTTTTATGTTTTCGAAGTTCAAGAAACGAAGAGATATTGGTGAAATATTAGTTGGATTTGGTCTGCTTTTCTTGGGTTTAATGTTTTTAAAGGAATCAGTTCCGGATATTAAAAATAATCCGGAAGTACTGGAATTTCTCAAAAATTACACAGATCTGGGATTTCTCTCATTTATAATTTTCGTTTCCGTCGGTTCTATTCTTACGATTATAGTACAATCTTCCAGTGCTGCTATGGCAATCACAGTAACAATGGCTTATATGGGTTGGATCGACTTTGAAACTTCAGCTGCAATCGTGCTGGGTGAGAATATAGGAACAACCGTAACTGCTTATCTGGCTTCTTTGGGAACAAATGTAAATGCTCGTCGTACAGCTCGAGCACATTTTCTATTTAATACTTTTGGTGTAATATGGATGGCATTGATTTTCCGTTATTTCACAAATTTTATTCTCAAGATTGCACCCTGGGATTCTAGCCTGCAAGTAAACTTACCGCTTAACCTCTCACTGTTTCATACTGTTTTCAATATTACAAACTCTCTGATCTTCATTCCATTTGTACGCCCCTTCGCTAAGTTGGTAGAAAAACTTGTTAAGCCAAAAGAAAGCGATCTGTCCACAGAGTACAAACTTAAGTATATCAAAACCGGTTTACAGGATACTGGTCAGATGAATATTCAAACTGCAAGAGCAGAATTAGATAAAATGGTTAGTGTAATCGATGATATGTTCAATACATTTCTTACAGTTTTCCACAATCCTGACAAAAAGATGGGAAGTAGCGTAGAAAAAGTAAGAGGTATGGAAACTTTAAGTGATCAAATGCAAGTGGAAATCACAAAATATCTGGTAGAATGTTCTAAAGAAGACCTGAGTGAGCGTAGTGTTATGAATATAAATGCTATTATGAGAATTGTGAATGAGTTAGAAAATATTGGTGATAGTTGTTATAAATTAATGCTTCTTACCGAAAGAAAATATAACAATAAAATCCAACTTCACACCAAGGCAATGGAAGAATTCGATGACTTTACTTCCATACTGGTTGAATCTATGGAGCTATATAAATTGCATATGAATGAACACTTAGAAAAACAAGTTCTAGATATTGTATACAAACTGGAAAAGAAGATGAACAACCTCCGTGACAACCTAAAGAAAGCAACTCAATATCGCCTGCAGGAGGGTAGTAATGTAAAATCTGAATTACTTTATCTCGATCTTTTAAAACACTTTGAGCATATTGGTGATAACAACCTTAATATCGCTCAAGCTCTTAGACAAGTTTATTAAATAAATCATTTCAAAATGAAAGCCTCTCAGATTTTTATTCTGGAAGGCTTTTCCTCATAGAAGAGTACTGAGTTAAAACACATTATTTCATTAAAATCATTTTCTCTGTAGATATATAATTATCTGATTTTATATTGCAGAATAAAAATATCAGAAATGTGATCATTCATTGCCAGTATTTAGAAGTTCCACAAAAACTTTAAGTTCTTTAATTAGCACTTTCCTTATTATTCTAAAACACTCAATTTTTTGATTAAGGAAGAATTAAGATTATTGTGAGGATTTTTTTCATAATGAAGTATCTGCTAAGTGAGAATGTTCTTGACAAAGGTTTGATTTTTTTTCATTCAAGAATAATAAAAAAAATAAAATGGAGTATAAAATGTCATAAATTATATCGATTCATTCTTTTAGAGGTGGAACAGGCAAATCTAACACTACTGCAAATATTGCAACATTAATGGCACAAACCGGCAAACGGATTGGTGTGATCGATACGGATATTCAATCACCCGGAATTCACGTTCTTTTCGGTTTAGATGAAGATCATATAAACTTTTCTCTGAATGATTATCTCTGGTCAAAATGTTCTGTGGAAGAAGCTGCTTACGATGTGTCAGCTTCAATCGGGTTGGAATCGAACGGTAAGATCTATCTTATTCCTTCCAGTATAAAAACAAGTGATATTGCAAAAGTGCTCCGTGAAGGCTATGATCCGTCAATACTTAATGAGGGTTTTACAAAATTAATAAACACATTAGATTTAGATGTGCTTCTGATCGATACACACCCCGGATTAAATGAAGAGACATTATTATCAATCGCTATTTCGGATGTAATGCTAATCATTATGCGTCCTGATCAACAGGATTATCAGGGAACAGGGGTAACTGTTGAAGTAGCCAACCAGCTTGATGTACCCAAAATATTTCTTTTGGTTAACAAAACACCGAAAGTTTATGATCAAGAAGAAGTAAAAACTAAGGTTGAAAAAGCCTATAATATCCCAATAGCTGCTATTATTCCTCATTCGGATAAAATGATGACTTTAGCCAGTTCAGGTATTTTTGTGCTTAAATATTCAGATCATAAAATTACAACAGAATTGAAAAAAGTAGTAAGTTTACTTCTAAACTAATTTGGAGAAGAGAATTGATTGAAAAGCAATTACAAAATCTGAAAGAGATCAAAATTGAAGATTGTATTACTCCAGCCGATCTTATCTTAATCCCAACTATTCCGGGTAAAATAGTAAGAAAGATCATGCGGAACGGGAGAATGGATGAGAACGAAATTTTTAAGATATTTTCTTATGCGGAGAACAATCTACTTTTAATGATGAATATTCTTTGCAATAAAAGAATTTTACTAAGAAAAGAAGAAAATGGAAAGATCTTTTATAGTGTAAATCTAAAACAAAAGAAAAAAACGATATCACCTATTTGGGATAAACTGGATAAAGCAAACGAAAAAGCAAAGCAGGATCAACTCTTCAAAAGTATTACTGACATTTCCAGAGAGGCTGTTGATGGAAAATATGATAATGTAGAAAGTATTTTTAACCTTTTACAGAAGAATGAATATCCGCTGCTTCTAAAGAATATGACAGAATCTTTTGCAGCTTACATCATGAAAGCTGAAGCGAGAGAATACCATCTGAGATATAAAAATCTGTCCCAATACAATCTTGCCGAAGAACCTTTTGAAGAGCAGGGAATCACATCCTTGGGCAGTTTTTTGAATGAAATGGAAAGTGGAATTTTTCGTGTGGATATGAATCAATTTCTATTACTTTCAGGATATGACATAATTGTTAAGAATATAGTAGCTAATATCGAGGAACAATATAAAAAAAAGCAACCCGAAATAATGGTGCATTATAAAATTTCACCGGAAATTTCACCGGAATTATTAGAGCTTGGAGTTTCTAATATTACTTTCTATGCAAAATCAAGCATTTTCAAAGGAATTAATTTTATAAAAAAAGAGTTGCTTCTCCAGATTGAAAATGTGATCTTTTCCATTCAGAATCCTAGATGGAGAAAGATACTTTTTGAAACAAACTCAAGCAATCTATCTAACTTAACTTTTCAAAACACTTCTCTTATTTTTCCATTTTACCTTTTTTCAAAAGATACAAACATCTCGAATTTAATTATTGCAGAGTATGACATCGACAGCAAATCTCTTTGTTTAACAATTGATGATTCGGAAGAAGGAAGGTTGAATTATGAACATATTCCACATCGAGTTGTTAATGATCTCAATAAACGGATTCACATCAATAATATCGGTGAAATAGTTGATTGGCTATATGCCGGAATAAAAAGCGAAGCTGCCAAAAATAATTACGAATTTACGGAGAATGCCAAAAGAAACCCGCAATTTTTTAAAATTTTAAATTTGTCCGGTTTCAAGCAAATCACAGATATTAATATTTTGTGGCAGGATGAATATCGAGAGTTGATCCTCAATCAACCCAAGAAATACATACTTTTTGATATTATCAAGATTTTACTGGTTATTAGTGAAAATGCTGTGTACGAACTTCTTGATAAGGAACAAACGATAGAGATGAAGTCCTCTGATTTTTCGGTTTATCTGGATCTTTCGAGAAATGCTGGCTGCCTTAATATCAGCTTTGGAGAGTTGCGGAATAAACCTTCGATCGATTATCATTTCAATAGAATGACGAAATTGAAAAAATTCAGTCTGGAAAATAAAAATGCCTTCAAAAACACAAAAATATTCTTTATTCATCACAGCACTTTCGAGGTGCTCGGTACGATCAAAGCAATTGAAGAAATGGGTTGCTTCGCACTTCATACTTTCTTTATAAAATATGCCGGAGTAATTCCCGGGAAATATATCGAAATTATTCTCGCTATGGATAAGGAAAAATTTCAATTCCATGGACTGAATCGTGTTAAGACCATTCACAATGTTGAAGGCTATTATTCTCTCTCGACAGATTATTCTGAAATCCAAAATTTTTCCTATCTTAATGTTCAATTGAATGAAAGAAAATTAGATTTTTTACATGCATCGAGATTGTCCTCCGGTAATATGTTCATGCGGGATGCGATCCAATGCAGGATCAGCGGACATAAGCTTTTGCTGATTGAAGATGGCGGTTATCTCACTCCTCTAATCAATACTTTTTGCAAAGAGCAGAAAACATTGGCAGAAGTTTTGGAATACTTCGCATTTCCTTTAAATGGCGAGGTAAACGATGATCATTGGATTTCATATTATCATGAGATCAGCGAATTATTAAAAAATATTACTGATAAAAATGAGCTTAATATGCAATTTGAGCAATGGTTAAGTAAAATTTATCTCGGTTCTGTGGAACATACCAGAAACGGTTTTGATAATGATATGAATGTGCAGAAAAAATTCGGAGAACTTGCTTTTCCTACCGTTTCTATTGCTATTTCTAATCTGAAAAAAGGTTTAGAAGCCGGAGAAACATCTGTCTCGGTTATTCATTCCATTGGCAGTATTTTGCAGGGATTGGGGTTGGTTATCTCAAGCCGCAGAGCAATTATAATTGGTGGTGCAGGTGCTATAGGTTCAAAATCTGTGGCACAACTTTCAAATAAACTGGGTAGGAAAAATGTTTTTTGCGTTGATATTGCTATCCCTGAAAATGCAAATGAAGAATTGAAGTTCCAGGCTAGATCATTTTCTGAAACACCCAGAGAGATCCTCTACGAAACAGATCTATTTTTGGGATATACTGGAAAATCGGTAATCACTGAAGATAATTTTCAGGATTTGATCCTGAAAAGTAAAAAAGAAAAGCTGTTCTTTGCCAGCGGATCAACGAAAACAGTAGAGTTTGCGAATGTATTTAAGTATTTGAACAGGCTGATCAATGCTCAGAATCAACGGATTGGAAATAGGAAAATTTCTCTCGAAGTAGATTTGATTCGAGATCCGTTATCCGACTATTTACAGGGAACGAAAATAAGAATTACCTTTATAGATAATAAGAAGTTTCGAGATATTTTTCTTCTCGCAGATGGAACTCCGGTGAATTTCCTTTATTTTGGCATTCCCACCGAAATCATGGATCTGGTTTTCTTGCAGCTTCTCAAGCTTTCAGCAAGTTTTGTAAACAAAACTAAGAAATTACCAAACAAGGTTCTGGGCTTAGATCATGAAATTGATGAAGATGCGAATTTACTTCATCCTGAGAGCACAACTATGGTAAATATTTTTACAAAATTGAATTAACTCTAAAAAGGAGAAATATATGAGAGCATTAAGATTTTTAGATAAATTAAAATTAATAAAAGACTATCCAAAACCCAAATCTGAAAAAGATGAAGCATTGATCAAAGTTTTAATGGCTGGAATTTGCAATACGGATATAGAAATAACGAGAGGGTATTCCAGATTTCATGGTACTTTGGGTCATGAATTTGTCGGTATCGTAGAGGAAGTGAACAGCACTAATAAATCTTTAGTTGGTAAACGAGTGGTAGGAGAGATTAATATCGGTTGTGGTGATTGTGAATTTTGCAGACAGGATCTGGCCAGGCATTGTAAAAACATACATGTTCTTGGTATAGTAGACAAAGATGGCTATATGGCAGAATATGTTACACTTCCTATAGAAAACCTGATTGTTGTTCCGGATAGTATTTCTGATGAATGTGCTACATTTTGCGAACCTCTTGCTGCCGGTATGGAAATTCTGGAACAGGTTCACATCAAACCAATGGATAAAATCTGTATTCTCGGAGATGGGAAACTCGGGCTTTTGATCGATTTTGCTTTAAGTGGTGTTCAAGCTGATATTACACATGTTGGAAAACACAAAAACAAACTGGATATTATTAAAAATTATTGTTCGCGAACAATGTTGATCGATGAACTGACCAATCAAGCATTTGATATTGTTGTGGAAGCAACCGGCTCGGTGAATAGTTTGGAGACCAGTCTTAAAATTGTAAAACCTCATGGAACAATAATTTTGAAAAGCACTGTTGCTGCCAGCAAGGAAATCGATCTGACTCCAGTAGTAGTAAACGAAATCACTATTGTCGGTTCAAGATGTGGACGTTTTCAACCAGCCCTGAATGCGCTGGCAACAGGTTTGGATCTAACACTCCTAATAAGCAAAGTATATCCCTTTGAAGAATCGTTATCTGCATTTGATAAAGCCTGTGAAAAAGGTACATTAAAGATTTTACTCGATATGAGATAGTTTCAAATTATTTGTTTGAATTTCTTTTATCCCGCATCAGTTTTGCTTTAATTTTCAATTCCTTAAAATATTCAGATTCTGTTATTTCGGAAACCTGAACTCGTTTATTCACTTCATCTATTTTGATTTTTAATTCCTCGACTTGAGAACGCAATTTTTCTTCACGGGCAATGACTTCCTGAGCCATTTTACTGAAAACATTTCCGAGTTGAATTACCTCGTCATTACCTTCCATATTCAATAATTTTTCAGCATCATCTTTCTTAAACTCACCTTTTTTCATAGATTTAGCTGCTTTTGTGAGTTTTAATAGTGGACCAGAAATTTTTTGAGCCAACAAGATCGAACTAGTTACCGTGAACAAAAGTGTGATAATTATGGTTGCGAATATTTTAATTAAAATTGCTGAAGTGCTGCTTTCCTGCCTGATAAATTCTTGCGTTAAGAAAAATCCCAGAAGTGCAATAGGTATAACAGAAGCAATGACAATAGTTCCCAAAAGTTTTTTCACAAGACCGGATCTGGTCCAATCTCTGGATTTCAAATCAAGGTTAGCCAAATTATAGAGAATCAGAGGTAAGATAATAATAATGCTAATTAAGTTTACAAGAACAAGCTGTATATAAAACGAAAATATTTCTTTCGGATCTGATAGAATTATTTCCGTAACCGGCAAAGGTTGTTTGAAAATGACAGCATACCCGGTCAATGCGGCCATACCACACAAAATTCCTAATAATGAAACAACGATCGCATACATAATGTGTTTGAAATTTTTAAAAAAAGTCTTCTCCCGTGCAAATAAACCAGGAACAAGCCCCATCACTCCATTGCCGAGGATTCCATAAACATAAATCATGTTGTAGTTTAAAGCATCACCGACAAGATTTCCAAGTAAACCAGTGAATAATCCTACCAAAGGACCGTAGATCAATCCATATAAAATGGGAATAACTATCGCCGGTCGCAAATCCATTCCCAAAACACTTTCCAGCCTCATGTAACCCGTTAACCAGGAAAGTAGTGCATAAAAAACACTCCCAATTATTATTAGTTTGAGATCAGTTAATGATATGTGCCATCGATTTTTATTATTTAACATAATACCCTTCTTCCTTACAATTTAAATATTTTTTACTTACACATCTTTAAAGTTAATTTATGTTCTTCTAGTCAATTGTTTTTTAATTTCAATGTGATGGCATTAATTTTGTATAGCCATGCTATGCTTCGATAATTTTCGTAATGTAAACAAACGTGCTAGGTTGTTAAATTCTGCAGGTTTATATTAGAGTATCAACTCGAATAACAAATTCTTTATTTCATTAAAATCATTTTCTTTGTAGATGTATAATTACCTAATTTCATTTTATAGAAATAAATCTCGCTGGAAACAGGTTGATCATTTGAATCAGTACCATCCCAAATAACAGAATAATTGTTTTCCCCTCGTCCTTCGATAAACTCAGGATGACACGAGCTCAGGGAAAGTGTTTTTATTTTTTGTCCCTTTAGATTATGAATTTCAATTTGTGATAATTCGCATGAATTAATGATTTTAAAGCTAATTGTTGTAGTAGGATTAAACTGATTTGGATAATTTGAAATCGAAATTTCTTCTATTGGAATATTTTCTTCAAAGATTGAAACTCCCATCAGGTTGTCCAAATAAGGTCTGTGTGCATTGGTAAATTCATAGTTATTATCTACTCGGCCAGGGGCATTAATCCTCTGAAATCTTCATAGCCAGCAGGATTAAAAAGCTGATATTGTATACAAACTGGAAAAGAAGATGAACAACCTCCGTGATAACCAAAAAAAGCAACTCAGTATCGCTTGCAAGAGGGTAGTAATGTAAAATCTGAATTACTTTATCTCGATCTTTTAAAACACTTTGAGCATATTGGTGATAATAATTTAAATATTGCCCAGACATTGAGACAAGTATATTAATATAATTTAAAACTATTAAGGAAAATAACCTTTCTAAATTTTTGGAAGGTTATTTTTCTACTGAAAACTTTTGTTATTTCCATTTAAATATTTTCAAAGTCAATTTCGATTTCATGATTAATAAATTTTTCCCTTATCATTTTGATAAGCATAAATTCAATTTATTATCAAATTTATCATTTTAACGTATTAATTTGAGTTCATTATGTGCAGCTATAACACCTATTTTAAATAAGTTAAGTACGTATACATTCTATTGGTATAATAATTGCTAATTATGCAGTAAAAAAGAGGAATCAAAGGGGAAAGAGATGTTTCAGAACTTTTTTAAAATTGCCTTCCGCAACTTAGTACGTCACAAAGCTTTCAGTTTCATCAATATCACAGGACTGGCAATCGGGCTTGTTTGTTTTATTTTTATTCTGTTATGGGTACAGGATGAATTAAGTTTCGACAATTTCCACCAGGATGCCGACCGTATCTTCATTACCGGCCTTGATTATAAAATTGGTAATCAAGTAGGTCGTGGAATCAAATGTAACCCCCCGCTGGCACCAGCTATGATGGCTGAAATCCCGGAAATAGAAAGTGCCACCCGCTTCCTGCATGCTATAAATAAATTAGTTACCTATAAGGATGGTGATGTCAGCTTTTTGGAAAACGGAATTTTCTATGCCGATTCCACTATCTTCAATGTATTCACAATTCCCCTGATCACAGGTGATCCCACCGATCTTTTAACCCGCAAGAACACTTTGGTCATTACGAAAAAAATGGCACAAAAATATTTCGGGGATGTTGATCCAATTGGTAAAATACTCAGTTTTGATGGTGACTGGGATTTTGAAGTGGTTGGTGTTGTAGAAGCCTGGCCGGCTAACAGCCACTGGCATTTTGATATGCTGGCTTCATTGATCTCCACAAGAAGTGCTACAGACGATTCCTGGTGGAGTAATTACATATATACTTATTTCAAAATTAGAGAAGGCACAAACATTGAGGTGGTACTGCCCAAAATAAATGAGATGGTCCGTCGAAAAAAAAATGTTTCATTTCCACAAGTATATGGTATGGATAGAGAAGAATGGGAAGCGGCAGGAAACAGAACAGGTTATTATGCTACTCCACTCAAAGATATCTACCTTCGCAGTACTTCTAAGGATAATGTTGGTACAGTCGGTGATATTCGCTATGTATATCTTTTTGCTATTATAGGGTTTTTTATTTTGTTTGTAGCCTGTGTCAACTTTATGAACCTTACCACAGCTCGTTCTGCAGTAAGAACCAAAGAGATCGGAATGAGAAAAGTTCTGGGTTCCAGTAAAAGAAGTCTTATCCGTCAATTCTTATTGGAATCAATGTTGATCACATTTCTCGCAATGTTCATTGCTGTGGTCGCAATCGAGCTACTCCTGCCCTATTCCAATAACCTTACAGATAAAGCTTTGAATATGAATTTTGCCGGTGTTGCTACAATTCCAATTCTACTGCTTATGGTAATCGTTGTAGGATTGATATCTGGCGGTTATTCGGCAATATCGCTTGCTTCATTTAAAATTCTAACTGTAGTGAAAGGAAGTTTATTCAACGGTAAAAGCAAAACCTGGTTCCGCAATGTGTTGGTGCTATTTCAATTTTCTGTTTCAATTCTAGTTATTGTGTGTACTATCATTGCCTACAACCAGATGAATTACATAAAAAATAAGAAACTGGGCTTTGATAAAGAGCAACTTCTGATCATTGACAGAGCCAGTACGATCGGAGATGATCTCGGAACATTTAAAGAAGAACTGCTCAAGAATCCGGCAATCCAATATGCCAGCGCTACCTATCATATCCCGGGTACAGAAGCTGGTGGTCAAAGTTTCCGAACCGAAGACTCAGCTCCGGAAGAACTCTTGG
>JAVCCF010000128.1 GCA_030765625.1 Candidatus Tenebribacter burtonii | reverse complement strand
TACCCATTTGTCCTGGCTTGTGAAGATGGTCTGCTTATTGGAAATGGAGAGGAATGGATTCAGGTTAACAGTGGCTTTCCTGTATGGAATATACTTCATTACAGCAATAATGAGTTTCTACTTGTTCAAGGCAATGGAAGTTATTCAGACGGCATTTACATATTCAATGAAAACACCTTGGAATTTGAAGTTATCGAGTGGATATATTGTCCCAATTTTCTTGTTTATAATTGGATAGATGAAGAATATTATGTTGGTGCCTATACTGGTTTGTACAAATCCAGCGATGGAGAAATTTGGGAAGAAGTAACCTTTTTCAGTGGAATGAATTGCGAAGATATAGTTTTTTGGGATAATCATTTTGCGGTGTCAGTCACAAGCAACATTTATGGCGTTTATTACTCTGACGATCACGGTTCTACCTGGAACACGCCTATTACGGGATGCCCAATCATAACAGATATGTCTTTTAGAAATGACTCAAAATTATTTGGTATTTTCCCGGATCAATCAAACTCATCAGGGCTGTGGAGTTCTATCGATTTTGGTGCATCCTGGCAGATTGAATTCTATTCCGATGCACTTTCCAGTGTAATTAATGACGTGAGAGGAAATACTTTTGTAGGTTGGGAAGAAGATCAAGGCGTGGCTATGTGGTTGAATGAAACGGTAGCTCCCATGAATGAAGGATTACCAGATCTTTCAATCAATAATTTATTTGTAAATCCGATTATGAGTTTAATACACATAATGGCTTTCACAGAAAGTGGAGCTTATATGTTAAGCGGCTATCAAACTTCTGCGGAAAACATGATACTAATTCCAGAGATAATCCTCTCAAACTATCCCAATCCGTTCAATCCAAGTACAACGATTTCGTTTAATATAAGCAACGAACAAAACGAACAAGTTAAGTTGGTGATTTATAATCTCAAAGGTCAGAAAGTAATTAAGCTTGATGCTATCCTGAGCGGAGTCAAAGGATCAGTCACCTGGAATGGAACCGATCAACCCAACCAACCTGTCTCTTCAGGGATCTATTATGCAGTGCTTATCCAGAATGGAAAAATTTTAGCTTCCAACAAAATGATCTTACTGAAATAAACTTTAGGATTCTATTAATAAAATCTGGTTCCCAATTTGTATTAGGAACCTTTTTGCTTATTTCATTAAAAGCATTTAAAAAGAGGATTTTTTAAGAATGTAAATGGAAGGTCGAGATACAAATACGAATGTGACAACAAAACACATCTTACGATCAACTACAACTTCATACTACTTGTAATACGACAACAAAACTTACGTCTTACGATCTACTTACAACTTTATACAATTTGCAATGTGACAACAAAACTACGTCTTACGATCAACTTACTTCTTACTAAAACTCGACCTTCCATTAATAGAAGATACTCTCTTTTATGTTGATGTCAAAATATTAAATGATTTTTTTTAAACGTAAAAATGTAACGGATTCCATACATTGAATTGCTGCAAAAATCAACTTAAGTCCAAAGCGATGTGGGGTAGGAAGTTAGGTGGAAACAGTGCAACTAGCAATCCCCATTTCACTTTTCACATTTCTTTAGGCCGATTAAGGTATTTACTTTTAAAAGATTTGACCTGCTATCTTTCCTCCAGGACAAGTATCTCTAATTGCGCAGAAAGGACATATTAACGCAAAAAAAGTAATACAATAGAAGATCGCTATTACTAAATAACTTATTAAAACAAAAATCCCTAGTTTATAAATAAAGAATAGTGGAAATACGACAATTCCAATTAGACAGGAAAAACCGATCGAAGCAAATAAGTTGAACATTTTTTCCGATCTCTTTGTATTCTTCCATAAAAGTGCAATTACACTTGATAGAATTGTTATTCCTCCAATCCCTGGACAAAATTTACCTATATAGGGACAATCCTGATAGGCACAACAATAACTTTGCAGCATTATTACTAATAAAAATAAGCAGCAATATATGATAAATGGAATTAAACCGGTTTGCCATAAATATAGGACAATTAAGATAAATATTATAACTATTGGAATTGTTAATACTAAATATAATGCCTTCTTCTTAAATGGTATGCAATCCTTGAACATTCTATCTCCTATTAGTTATTTTTAACGTTCTGCGAATATGCGAAGTTGCCCGAAGGACAATTTGGGTGTAGCCGAAGCGGAACCGTATATTCACTGTTATATGCAGTATGCTTCATTATTACTTCCTTAATAATCATTTTATTAACTCAGGTTATTAATAATCTTTATCATGGTCTGAAACACGATATTTGGTCTAGCTTGCTGGTTAATAGTCCCTGTTATGTAAATATCTACATCAGGTACATAAAAAGCAGCTGTACCAGTAGAACCACAATGACCAACCATATCGGGCACAGGATGAAAAGGTGAAAGAAATCGGGGCATATAGAATTTTTGTATGCCAACACCATATTTGAAAGGAAAGAAGATGTTATTCCACTTCTTCAATTCCTTCAGTCTTTCCTTTGGGAAAAAATAACCACTGAAGAATGCTTTTAAAAATGTCATTTGGTCTTTTACAGTAGAAATAATATCATTTTGGGTAGATGTGAGAAAAAGCGGGACATGTCTTGTTTCCGATTTATATCGAATGGGTATAAAATTTTCACAATTTACATCCTCGCAGACATAAGTATTATTAAGTTTCAAGTCCCGGAACATATTTTTCAGGACAATATTTACAGGCTCTCCTGTAATATTTTCTATGATTAAACCCAATATCTGATAGTTTGTATCGCAATATTTAGCCCTGCCTGCTGTCCCGGGAGAAAAATGTGTTTCCATCCTTTTTACTTCCTGGATTACTTTGTGAATTGGCCAGGATTGATCGTTGCCCGCTTCAAGCTCATTCATCGCTATTTTACCGTTGGCTTGTTTATCCATCAGATAACAGGGGAGTCCCGAGGTATGAGACATAAGATGGGAAAGTGTAAGGTCATTAGAAAATTCCTGACCCTTATACACATGTAATCCGCGAACGAGTTCTTCCGCAAGGTATTTTGATATTTTGTCCTGCAGATCTAATTTTTTTTCTGTATACAATTTCAGGATGATTGCAGATACAAAAATCTTATTTATGCTGGCGATATAGTATTGGCTATCTTCTTTTATATTTCCGGATGCACCGATTAAATCGATGCTGTTGTCTCCAGAAGATACATAGAAAACGGCTCCATAAATATATTTTTTTGTAATAACATTACTTACTAGTTGATTTAAAATTGATTTATTAAGTCTGCCCTTCATCTTTACTATCCTTATCATCTTTATATTTATAAAATAGTGAAGCATATTTCATATAATGTTCTACATGTGCATCGAAATCAGCACAATCTCAATTGACTTCGTCGGTCTCCGCTTCACTCCGGCTCGTAATTTCTAATTCCAAATTCCTCATTCCTTTAACCCGACAACACGCTTGTTATGTGATTTATTTGCGGCTTACTTGCTCTTTTTTATTGATGGTTTCAATTCTATTCAATTCATTAATATCCATTCCTTCATTTTTTAAAAATTCAGTAATAAGACTAGTCTTTCCATCAACATAAGAATCAATATCGTTAGGATATTTTTCTGCAAGTTCACGCTTAATTTTACTATACGCTTTAATTGCTTTTTCATTATTTCTTAAATGTTTTCTTAACAATAGATGATTTCTCAAATTTTCACATCCATCTATACATACGTATAAATTGTGTTCCATCCACTTGATATGCTTATTGTCTTTTTTATATTTAAGTGCTTCTCTTCCTTCAATTCCAAAATTGCCAATATGATTATAACCTACTCTATTTAAGCGTTCTATCACTTGTTTATTATCACTATTGCTAATTACAATAATATCAATATCCAAAATAGGTTTTGCCCACATTCCTTCTACTGAAGTACTACCTACATGTTCAATTTTCACATTGATATTTTTTAATAATTTTTTATAGAATTTATATGCTTTTTCAAATTCCAATTTCCACTTTGGGTTATACGACTCAACAATGATTTTACTCAAACTATTTTTCTCCTTATACTTTTTACTTCTCACATTCATAATTTCCCATTTCCCATTTCACTTTTCTTTTTTGCCGACTCGCATGTTATGCTGTCTTATGCTTAAAAAATGACAACATTAAATTAATAAGTTTATCCGGACATTCGATTGGTGTATTATGACCAGCCTTTTCAATTATACATAATTGTGAATTGTTTATTCTTTTTGCCATAATTCTTTGATAATTAGGCGGGAATTGAAAATCATTTTCACCTACAATAATCAATGTTGGATTTTTAACCAAGCTTAATTTGTTCTTTATATCCCAACCAGCAAAATATTCTCTAAACCACAAATGGACTGTTTTTAAAGTATGCTTTCCTGAAATCGATTTCATGAATATTTTGATATTAAATCTGTAAAAATAGGCTTTGCCAAATTTTAAGAATGCATATGGTATTTGAAATAAAGATATATTACCGTTAAAGAATTTATGAGACCACTTTGAAACTTTTTCAGGATAACCCCATTTTAATAAAATTTTTGGAGCCTCTTCCTGTACTTGAATAGCATTGAAACCTGTATCAATTAATACTAATTGTAAAACACGTTGGGCATAACGTAGAACATATTCCAAAGCGACAAACCCGCCAAACGAATGTCCAATGACAATCCATTTA
>JAVCCF010000022.1 GCA_030765625.1 Candidatus Tenebribacter burtonii | reverse complement strand
TTACAGGATAGAATGCATCTTTCATATAAATATTCTGATTCCTGCTATACTCAAGTGGGCTGTCATCTGTATCAAGTGGAATACGCGGAGCAGGTGCAACTTCTACATTGTAGAAAGTTTCCGTGCGGCTGTTCAAAATGCGAAGTGCTGCTGTCGATCCCTGAGGAATAGCTATATAGTGACCATTCCCTGGAAGGTTTGGCATTCCTTCATCGTTTGGCAGAAAAACATCGGGTAATTGAATATTGGTCAGGTTTTCATTATCAATCAATATATTTTCAAAGTAGAATTTTGTGATCGAATAGTTCAATTCTAGTTTTTCATCACTTTGTTTTTCAATACTGAAACCATGTTTGTTCCAACTACCGGTAAATTTAACTTCTTCTTGATAAGCCGATAAACTTATGACTATAATACAAAATAGTAATATAATATTTTTTTTCATATTTTCCCTATTAAATTAATTCTGTTGAAGAATTAAGATTCATTTTTTTTGTCAATTTTATTAATATTTGTGAATACTGCCACCAATGAATTCTCTAATTACAGAATCTTGCGGAATCGACGATTCATCACTAAAACCAACGATCTGCTGCATAAAGTTATTAACTCGTGAGGCGCGTATAAATGCATCTTTTTTTAATTCATTATTTTTATATTTTTCAGTCCACTTTCCAAATTCTTTCGCCAGTCTTGCTTTATAAATTGGAAGTTCATAAGGCATCGCACTATTGATTATATAATCTGCGGAATTGAGATAAGGGATAATATGTCTTATCTCGCTGGCACGAACATAATGCCAGTGTTCCAGAGTTTGTACCGGGTCATAAGCTCTGTGTATTGAATCACGCAGCATCCGGCGGATCAACCGGAAATCTGTCCAGCGCAGATATTTCCCATTATTATCTTTGATCTGGAACATAGGTTCAAGATATAATTTGAATTTCTGATCGTCATCAATAGATTTTGTCATTTCAGGATAAAGACCATGGAGGCTGTCGATTAATAGAATTTCATTCTTTTCAAGTTTCATGGGTGTTTGATCTAAAAATCTGGTTCCTGTTTTAAAATCATAAAATGGAATTGTTACTTCTTCACCATTACATAATCGGCTTATATGTTCATTTATCAATTTCAGATCGAGGGCTTGAGGAGTTTCAAAATCGTAATCTCCAAATTCATCTATGGGATGCATTGCCAGATCATAAAAATAATTATCTACAGCGAACATTTTGAATTTGAATCCCAACTTGGTAAGATGTTCTTCAAGTCTTATTGTAGTTGTCGTTTTCCCTGAAGACGAAGGACCGGTTATTAAAACTATTTTTAATTTATCTATTCTATTTGAAACTAACTCTCCCGCCATAGTAACTTCTTCGGTATAAGCAGTTTCAGATTCATGAACAATATGTGGAAACTCACCATTTTCAACTCTTTTGTTAATTGCTTCGATAGTATGTAAATTATTTGATACAGACCAATCTAATATCTTCCATATTTTGTGCCACGGTATACTTTTCGATGGGGAAGATGCCTTTAATGCTTTTTCCTTCCTACGTTGGACATTACTGTTCCTATAAAGAATATATGCTTTCGCAATCCGTGAACGTCCATTCTTAATTAGAACTTTTTCTACAACGTCTTGAATATCTTCTATATGTGGATTTGTTCCCTGTGTGTATTTCTTATTTAAAATTTCAATTACTTCGCTTGCTAATTTATCAGCAGCTTTTTTATCACGACCACCAACTGCAACAGCCGCTCTAAAAATTGCGTTTGATATCCTCTCTTTTTTAAATGAAACAATTGCCCCACTACGTTTTATCACGTGCGAAATTTTATTCATAAACTCTTCCTGTAGCGCTTTGCATCAATAATATGATATTACATAGCGCCAATTTGTAATTATAGAGGTTCGATAAATTGCTGTTTTATTCTGCTCGTTCCAAATATAAGACACAGTACCATTTTTAGAACTGATAATATTTTTTATAGCTTCTACAAGGGAGGCTGAAGTCTGTTCTAATACATTTTCCAATAAATGATCTTTTGTTTCTAAGTCGAACATGGTAATACCCTCTGTGTCCACTGCATAAAAATCATAATTTAAAGGAATTACAATCTTATTTTTAAGAAAATTCCACATTTCTTCCAGAAAAATAGAAGTTCCGAGAATACCATTAACTTCTCCATCAATCATTACAGGAACAGCGACTACAAATGATTTTTTTCTGCTGCTTCTGCCAATTATCGGATATCCAGCAACATATTTTCCTTCCAGTAGATCCGGAAAATATCCACGATTCTTCAAGTTGACTTCCACTTTATCGTTTTCGGAAGTGGAAAAACTACCGTCGGGCAAGCTATACCAATATAAGGATTTAATTCTTTCAGTTTCATTTTTTTTGAGAGCTGCTTTGATGAATTCCCAATTTCCTTCTTTAACTTCTACCAAATTAGCAATTGTCTGTAATCTGGTCAATTCGTTCAGAATGACCTGATCGACTGTATTCATAGATTCTGTAAGTATTTCTTCCACATTAATTTCCTGTGAAGAGAGTTGTGTTCCAAACATTAAAATTATTCCTGTAATAATCAGTATGCCGAGTTTCGTGTACATAAATATTCTCCTTATATTACTCTAACAATTAATGATCAATCAACTCCCTTTGTTTCCAGATTTGGGCTGGGAACACAGAAATTGATTTTTTTTAAGGATATTTATTCAGTTTTTAGAAGAATCATTTTCATCTCATAAGCCTTTCTGCCATTAACCAGCCATGAGCTGTGGCATAAACTATGGACCTGGTTTCACCAGAACAATCACCTACAAACTTCAGATCATCAAATTTATCATTACTTAGTTTGTTAGAATAGAATTTTATTTCCGGAGCATAAAGCAGGTTGTCATCATTTGCAATTCCAGGGACTACTTCATTCAGATTTTCTATGAAATCTATAATACTTTCAGCAATTCTGCGTGGGAATGCTAGATTTATGTCACCTAAAATATAGTCGTTTTTTTCTAAAGTTGGTTCAACACGATACAAATGTTTTGTCCGTTTAGAAAATTTGAAATTCTTGTAAGTTTGTAAAATAACCTTTCTTTCTCCAGCCAAAAGATTGAATAACTCAGCGATATGTGAACCATATCCGATTGGATCATTAAAAGGATGTGTAAGTTTAACCGTTGTTAAGATGGCAAAATTTGTATTTTGAGATTTCTCTTTAAGTTTAGAATGCCCATTCACAGTTGCGAAATCGCCATAATTTTCTGTAACCACAAAACCGCTGGGATTATTACAGAAAGTGCGGACCATGTATCCGGTTTTACTTTTGTATTTTACTTTGAATTCATACATCTCTTCATTCAATTCTTCTACAATGTGGTTTGGAAGTTCAAAGCGAATCCCCATATCAACTTTTGTATTATCTGTAACTACTTCCGGAAATTTATTTATAATTGTTTTGATGAATTTATGTCCGCTACGGCCGACTGCAACCACAACTTTATCATAAGCATCATCTTTGTTCAATATTACTTTTCCGGGTAGAACTTCCAGATCTTGTATGTTTTGATTGAAATGGAAATGTATATTCTTATAAGTTTTTAAATCTTCGTAGATAGTGTACAATATTTGCTTTAATTGATCTGTTCCTAAATGGAAGAATTCAGATATTACAGGTTGGAATCCTTTTGCATAGAATTGTTTATAATATTCTTTATTTGTAAAAGAGCTTCCTCTCTCAAATTTCCGATCCTCAGTTTTACTGATATAATACTCGATCAGTTGTTCCTGCAGAGCTATGTCTACTTCAATATCTCCACCCATTTCTTTAGAAACAAACAGTTTTCCATCTGCTCTTATTCCTGAGATACTGGATGAATACACATCTTTACTTTTTTCAAAAACATGAATTTCATTATCACTGTTTTTTATCTTTTCAATGAAACCTATGGCAGCTGCTCCAAATCCAATTATTGCAATCCTCATTTCAGTTCCTATTTTAGTAAAATTGCTTTTTTCTTTATTGAGATATCTTTTGTTCTCAGATTGTAAAAATATATCCCGGATACAATTTGATTCCCACTTCCATCCGTTCCATTCCAGGTTAAGTTATATTCTCCAGCTGTAAGATTACTGTTGACCAGGGTTTTAACAAGTTGACCTTTTAAGTTGTATATTTTCAGAGAGGTATGACTGGATTCTACTAAGTTGAATTTGATACTAGTTTCCGGATTAAATGGATTTGGTATATTTTGATAAAGAACGGTACTGTTAATTACTGCATTTTCTGTTACTTCTGTTCCACCGGTAATGTTTAACCACCAAACTTTCGGCAGATCATAATTTTCATTTGAAATAACACCTGTAACTTCATACCATCCATTAACTGTTAGAGTGAGATTGAAGATAAAACTGGTAGTCTGCTGAAGTTCTTCATCCAGATACCAGGAATATGTCACGTTATCATCATCGCAGATCAAAGTATAAGCCATTGGCTCACCTGCATTAACATAAACGGTATCTTCCTGCGGCAAGAAATTATCAAGATGTGGTGTCATAATTCTTATGCTGTCTATCACAACATCTACCAAAGGTTTATCATTAGCATCTGTAGGAACATCACTGATTGCTTGGATAACTTCAAATCCTTCGGTAACATTTCCGAATGCCGCATAATTCCAATTTAAGGAAGGGTAGGGAATTTCTGTAATGAAATACTGTGAACCTGCTGAATTTGGTGCGCTTGTTTTTGCCATGCCAATTACACCTGGTGAATTAAATAAAATATTTTCATGATACTCGTCTGGTATTGTATAGCCGGGACCCCCGTAACCAGTTCCGAGAGGTCATCCATCCTGAATCATAAAGTTGTTGATAACGCGATGAAAAATTAGGTCATCATAAAAATTGGAATTAGTAAGATCTACAAAATTTCCAACCGTAATGGGAACTAGATCTTCACGTAACGTAACCTCAAAATCTCCCATAGAAGTATGCCATTTTGCAACGGTTTGGCTCCATAGAAAATTGATCGAAATAAGTAAAATAATAGTGACTAAAATAAAACGAATTTTGTTCATACTCCGTCCTCCATATTTTTTAGTTTAAAACATGTAAATTTGTATAATTGGAAATGCATCAATTTGTTATCTAATGTTATCTTTAATTTCATATTTCTTAATTTAGTGTATTCTGCATGTGCTATTTATTTTCCAGATCAATAATTTTTTTTACTTTTTCAAGTGGAAGCTCCAGTTCTTTAGCTATCTCTTCTACTTTCCAATCTTTTGCTGCCAGCTTTCTAGCTACTTTCTCCATAAATGTATCGTCTGCAAAACCATCTGTAGGCCGAATAAGTTTTTTATTCAAATCAATTTTAGAAGCTTTTTTTGGAGAAAGTATGAAAATAACAACAAATAACAGAAATAGTGAAACTAAAGCAATACCTACAATTTTGAAGGTAAATTCTGTGTTGAATTTTTGGATTAAAGATTGAATAATATATATAACTTTAGTTTGTTTTTTTGAATTAACAATTTGTTTAGATTGAACAGTAGCATTTTCTTGTTGTTTGATCTTATCTTTAAAATTTACCACCAGTTTTTCATACTCCTCTGCTAATTTGAAATATCCGGTTGTTTTATAGAAAGAAGCATAGCTTGTGAGTTCAAATAAACTTTGGGGATTTGCTAAAATAAAAATATCCAGAACAAGTTTAAAAACATCTTCTTGCAATTCCATTATATTTACTTTATATGTCTCACTGGTTACGGGCAATCGCGAAATATTTATATCTATCATAGCTGTAACTTGATCTTCTGAAGCAATGTAATCATAACTAGTTAGAACTTTACTATTTGGTATGGCTAATTTCTTTAATGAGATATTCTTACGGCATTCTTGCAGGTTTATCTGAATATTCGATTCGTTAGTGAAAATTTTGTATTGAGGTTTAGTGTCAAATACTAGTACTGTACGATCTATCACCCCATAATCTCTATGATATACATCAACAAGATAACTTGCATTTAGAAAACTGATAACCATTAATAAAGATAATATAAACACTTTTCTCATTAATACTCCTAGAGCCTTAATATTTACTTTTCTAATTTTAAAATACTTTTTCTTTTGTCAATATTAGAATTTGGATGAAGGAATAACGAATAAGGTCTATTATTTTTTGAGTTTTCTTTTTGCTATTTTTAAATTATTTTGGAACCGGATATCATCAGGTTTTATTGATACAGCTTTCATAGAATAGTTATATGCTTTACGGAAATCCTTCAGCATTATGTACAAGGTTGCGATATTGTTTATTATTGTTGCATCTTCAGGAAAATATTCATTTGCTTCTAAAAGAATATTAAGTGCATTTTCATCATTTTTCTGTTTTAGCTCGATCGTAGCTTTTTTAAACAATTCCTTTGCCTTTACGTATTTCTCTCGGGCAACCACATCTTTGGCTATATCAAGATAGTGTTTATAGTTCTTTTTGCCGGGAAATAATTTCACAATTAGTTTATAAAACATAATTGCTTCATCCCACATTTTTTGCATGATATGGCATTCAGCGAGAGCAAGTAAATTTAACTCATTCTCAGGGAACTCATCATAAATATTTTCTAAGTATTTTTTTGCTTTGGAATATTCGGAAAGTGAAAGAAGTGAGAGTGCAAGGTTAAATCTGTTCTCTACAGAATTATTCAAAAAGATTGCTTTTTCAAAAAGCAAATAAGCCTTTTCAAAATCATTTTTAGATAAAAGTATTTGTCCCTTTTTCCTGAGATGTTTCTCTTTTAGGTCTTCGATAAAACTTATCATGATTTATTATTTTTCTTCTTTATTCTCATCTGCTTTTTGCTCTGCAATTTTCTTTTTCATCGCTTCAGCTTTTGCTTTTGCAGCAGCTTTCTTCTGAGCACGAACTTCTTTTAGAGGATCGAAAATAGCAGATGTAGGACATACATCTGCACACATTCCGCAATTTACGCATTTTTCATAATCAATTCTGGCGAGATTGTCTATTACATGTATGGCGTCAAATTTACACGCTTTCACGCAGAGAGAACAGGCAATACAAGCTGTATTATTGCCGCAAGCTTTTCTTGAGATCGCACCTTTATCTTCAGATACACAAAGTACGTGGACACGTTTTTTAATTGAAACCATTTCAATAATATTTCTTGGACATGCAATTGCACATGCACCGCAACCCGTACATTTTTCTTTATCAACAATGATCATCCCGTTATCATCAATATGCATTGCATCAAAGTTACAAGCTCGCACACAATCATACTGGTACACACAGCCGTAATTGCAAGCATTGGGTCCATCTGAAATTAATATTGCAGCTTTACAGGTTTCTATTCCTTGATAATCATATTTAAAATTAGTATTATTTTTGCCGCCACTTTGACAATGAATAATGGCAACTTTTCTATCAGTGGTTGTTGCTTCCATACCCATGATTTCGGCGATGTGTTTGGTAACTTCAGTTCCACCCGGAGCACAGAGATTTATCTCAACTCCTTTTTCTACAACAGCCTCAGCGTAAGCAGCACATCCGGGAAAACCGCAAGCACCACAATTTGCATTTGGTAAAATTTCGTTAATCTTTTCGATCTTTGGGTCAATTTCAACATGGAATTTCTTCGAGGCAAAAGCTAACCCAAGACCATATATAAGTCCTAATATTCCTAAAGTTGCAATTGAAGATATTAATATAGACATCAATTCCCCCTAAAATTTAAGACCGGCAAAACCGAGAAAAGCTAAAGCCATACTGCCGGCTACTATCATAGATATTGGCATTCCTTTCATGCTGCTAGGTAATTCTGCTCGTTCCAAACGTTCCCGGATACCAGCCATGAGGATAAGAACAAGCGTGAAACCAATTCCGCCAAATAATCCGTTCAATATTGCAAAGATAAAGTTATATTCGGATTGAATATTTAAAATCGCAACACCGAGAACGGCACAATTTGTTGTGATAAGCGGGAGAAAAACACCTAAAGATTTATAAAGAGCAGGAGCTGTTTTCTGGATAACCATTTCTACAAGTTGAACCAGTGATGCAATTGTAAGAATAAAAGCTATAGTCTGCAGAAACTCAATATGTAAAGGAACTAAAAGATATGTATAAATAAGCCAGGTGAAAGTAGATGCCATTGTCATAACAAAGATAACAGCCATTCCCATCCCAAGGGCAGAATCCAACTTCTTGGAAACACCAATGTAAGGGCATAACCCTAAGAATCTCATTAATACAAAGTTCTGCACGAAGATGGCCATTACAGCCATGAAAAGTATTTTTCCAACAAATTCCATTTATATACTCCTTCTATTTACCGCTAAGTTCGCAAAGGCACAAAAGGTGAATATTAATCTTTTTTCTTGGCGTCTTAGCGTTCTTTGCGGTTCATTTTTAAAATGTTTCATTTATTTTTTCTTCTTTAGATTCATTAATCCCATCAGTAATCCCATCACGATGAATGCTCCGGGTGCTAATATTGCAATAAGCATCGGTTTATATGTTTCGGGAAGAACATTAAAGCCCAGAAGCTGACCGGCTCCCAATATCTCACGGATACTTCCAATAACAACTAAGGCAAGTGTGAATCCAAGTCCCATTCCCAAACCGTCTAAGATGGAATTAAATACATTATTTTTACTGGCAAATGCTTCCGCTCTTCCCAGAATAATGCAGTTTACAACAATAAGCGGAATGAATAATCCCAAACTTTTGTGAATAGCAGGAAGATATGCATACATCACCATATCAACTATCGTTACGAAAGATGCAATAACAACGATAAATGCAGGAATTCTAATTTTTGAAGGTATTAAATTTTTAATTAGTGAAATAAACATATTAGAGAAAACCAGTACAAAAGTTGCAGCTAATCCCATACCAATTGCATTTATTACCGAAGTGGTAACAGCCAAGGTTGGGCAGAGTCCTAACGCCATCACAAATACCGGATTTTCTTTTACAAATCCTTTCGTAAATTCTTTAAGTGAAGTCATTATTTTATCCTCTCTTCAATTTTTTCAGCAGGGAGATCAAGTTTATTTAAGGCAGCTTTAATGGAATTAGTAATAGCTCGAGTTGTTATGGTTGCACCAGTTAAACTCACAATATTACCACCGTCTTTATCAACCCTCATATCAGTTTTTTGCTTTTCGCTGAATTGTGCTTGAAATTCCGGTTTTTCACAATTAGCTCCTAAGCCTGGAGTTTCGGCTTGAGAAATAATTTTGATCTTCTCAATAATAAGATCAGTATTTACGCCAACCATTGTTTTCACATCACTGCTGTAACCATAAAGAGAAGCTACGAATGTGTAACCCACAATATTTTCTGCAGCATCTTTACCAATGTGATAAGTAATATCACAGGTAACTTCCTCAAAAGTGATAGCAGAAGGAAGAACTTCTTTTCTTGCTTTTTCCTGTGCTATTCGTTGATTCTTTTCAATAATTGGTTGAGTTAATGTATTTATGTATGCTAAAACCCCGCTGGCAATAACTGTAATAATAAATAATATAAAACCTAACTTTAAATAATATTTCATTTATTCTCCTTCTAAATTCAACGCAGATTCAATATGAAAACTATGAAAACGTATGATTATGAAGTAAGATGTATTCAAAATTCTATTAGTTTTCACCTTTAATTCTCCTTATTGTAATCCATAGTATTTACTTTTCTACGAATCTCGATTTTCTCTCCAAAATTTATTAGTAACCCTACTTCAATTTTTGTAGCTTTTAAATAGTTTACTAATTG
>JAVCCF010000068.1 GCA_030765625.1 Candidatus Tenebribacter burtonii | reverse complement strand
TTAGGGATACAAAATTTGCTTTCAGCAATTCGGCCTGCTGTTTCCATTTTTCCTCTTTACTAGCGACGACAAATTCTTTTTTCTGTTTCTCGATCTTCCTTAATTTCTTCTTTATTTCCTTGTTGATCTGTTTTATTTTTTCATTTTTTATTCTTTCATTTCTTGCCATGAATATCCAACTAAAATACAATTCCTCAAATAACAGATTTATCGAATTATAATTTAATGATTCTTCTGAGGATTCCTTGAATTCATTTATCGAATTAATATTGATAGGGTAATGAACTTTTTCTTTTTTAATAATAAAATTCGTTTGAGGTGGAGTATATATCAGCCCTGGTAGGATCTGTCTTTGCCTGTTCTCAGCAAAACTTACCTTTTTGATGCAATCAATGATTCGTTCATTACCTTCATTAACTTTTAGAAGAATAATATTTTGATAACGCGGAATAAGTTCCAAGATCAACTTATAATTTTGTTTGTTATTATATATATCGATTTTAGAGAAATTAAGATATAATATTCTATCTGTTTCGGAAATTTTCATCTCGGTTAATCGTGCTTTAGAAAGATGTGTATTCATAATATCAAGTTCATTTTTTTTCTCAAAGGGGATGGTATTATTATTAGTAAAAAAGCAGAAACAATCTTGTGATGAAAAATTTATATGAAGTTCTTCTTTATTCTTACTAAATTCTATAGAATATTGATCTTCAAATTTTCTGATAGATTTAAAAACAAGATTTTGTTCCTTGTTTTCTTTTATCCATTCCGCAAGATATTTATATTGCATTCTCACCTCAAATAATTACGATTAACAAAATAATTCAACAAAATGAAAATGCTGTCTTTATGATGAAATCTTTGAAAAGTACTCTCAGCAAGAGTCTCAGAAAAAGCAAGATCCTTCCAAAGAGTAATTTGCAAGATTCGTCCAGTCTCCTTCGACAGAAGCCGAATACGATAAGGCAAGCAGGATAAAAAAACACTGTCTTTTGTAGAACTTATTACAATTAACAAGAAAAAATATGATCTGATTCTGTCTATAAAAAGAAGTGTGTTAATTCATTCAATATAGCAAGTTCCTACATTATTCTTGACACCAAGCATGTAAAAAGGAGATTTTAAATAAAATTTGTTAGGGGGATACATTGAGAAAAAAATTCTTTTTATTAGTATTATTTATAATTATTAATTTAACAGGAATATATGCTATAGATTCAGTTGCATATCCGCTTAAAGTAAAAGGGAATGTAGACCTTACAAGAAACCTTGAAAGTTCTGCTTTAAAACTTGAAGATAAGCTTTTTAATGGAGATGAAGTTGAAACTAAAGCAGAATCTTTTGCAGCAATTAAATTTGAAGATGAAAGTTCTATTATGAAACTTTTCCCTAATACTATTCTAAATATCCGTATAGAAAAGCAAGGTGATAAGTATAATAAGAAAAGTTTGCTCAAAATGGGTGAACTCTGGGCGAGAGTAGAAAAAAGTACCGGTAAATTTGAAATAGAGACACCCGCAACTGTCGTTTCAGTAAAGGGTACAAACTTCATGCTTAATATTAATGAAGATGGGACAACGGAGCTTTATACATTTGAAGGTGAAGTTTTTTTTCAAAATAAAATCACTGGAGAAGCAGAAGCAATTTTAGCAGGACAGAAAGGCACAATATCAGGTGATCAGCCAATTATTATAGTTCCATTTGACCCCAATGAAATTAATGAATTACAAAGCGAATTTATAAATGAAGAATACAAAACTATTAGAGAAGAGGTGGTTCCTGAAACAGAGAAAGAAGGAACTACTCCAACAGCGCCTGATGTGATCAAAGAAAAAAAAAGTGATTCATCTTCTGGACCATTCAATATGGGTGGTGGTGTTGGCTCTGTAATGCTGGGAGATGAAATTTATACCCAGATAAGATTAATGCCCGAAATAACTCTTGGTAAATTTGGATTGGGATTAGATGTTGATCTGTTGATCGATAGTAACGGTAATGTACGAAAAGAAGACTGGGATGACTTTGAAGATTATGTAAATAAAATATACTATTTGCGATATGGAGAGCGTGGTGATACTTTTTTTGGAAGACTCGGTGGTTTCAAATCTTATACTTTAGGACATGGTCTGGTTATGAAAGATTATTCCAATATGTTACGCTATCCTGAACATAAACAGATCGGTATTCAACTTGGAGGTAATCTCCCTGTTGCTGGAATGACTGCAGAAATATTTACTGCCAATGCTGTGAAAAATGAAATTCTGGGTGGAAGGTTAACAATCAAACCTTTAAGTAATATGGATATCTCGCTTTTGAATAATCTGGTTTTGGGTGGAACAGTAGCACATGACCGTAATCAGATAAAGGGATTACTCGATTCTGATGATGATGATTACCCAAATTATTTCGATGATTATCCCTTTAACGACGAATGGCACGATGAAGTAGATTATAAAAAATATGATTTTTGGGAAGGTGTTTACTTTGAATTTAACCCATATAATACAATAGAGAATTTCGAAGCATGGTTTGACACTTCTTCA
>JAVCCF010000067.1 GCA_030765625.1 Candidatus Tenebribacter burtonii | reverse complement strand
GCCAATTTTCTAAAGCAAAGACGGCATATCCCAAAATCCCTCATATAAGCTCTGGAACGACCGCATATTTTACAGCGAGAATATTTTCTTACTGCATACTTTGGAGTTCTTTTCTGTTTTACAACCCATGATTTCTTAGCCAAAATTACTCCTTTTTTAATTTTTCTTGAACGGCATACCAAGGAAACGAAGAAGTTCTCTTCCTTCTTCATCATTCTTAGCTGACGTTACAATTGTAATATTTAAACCTCTAACGGCATCAATCTTATCATATTCAATTTCAGGAAATACTGTTTGTTCTTTAATTCCTATAGAATAATTCCCGCGACCATCGAATGACTTGTTTGATGTACCTCTAAAGTCTCTAACTCTCGGAATAACTATCGAGATAAGTCTATCTACAAATTCATACATAACTTCACCACGAAGAGTTACTTTACATCCAATTGGCATTCCTTCTCTTAATTTAAAATTAGAGATTGATTTTTTTGCTTTTGTCACTATTGGTTTTCTGCCTGTAATAATCGTAAGCTCTTTAACTGCATTATCTAATAATGCTTTGTTTTGAGTAGCTTCACCAACTCCAATATTAACAGAAACTTTTTCCAATTTTGGAACACAATGCACATTATTAAACCCAAAATGCTTCATTAGAGAAGGAACAACTTCTTTATTATATTTTCCTTGTAATCTATTCATTCCCATCTCCTTTAGATCTCATCACCGGTTTTTTTACAAACTCGAGTTCTGGAGTCTCCATGCTCTGTAAAAATAGCACGAGTTACATCTTTGATCTTTTCATTATACAATTTCACATTTGAAACATGAATAGGAGCTTCTTTTTCTACAATTCCACCCTGCTGATTTTGTTGATTAGGGCGAGTATGTTTTTTGATAAAGTTTACTTTTTCTACAATAACTCTATTTTCTTTTGGTATTGACTTAAGAACTTTACCTTTTACTCCTTTGTATTTCCCGGTAATAACAACAACATTATCACCCTTTTTAATTCTCATTTTCTTACTACTCTTAATTTTAATATTACTTTTAAACATATCTACCTCTAAAGAACTTCCGGTGCCAGAGAGACTATTTTCATAAAACCATGTTCTCTCAACTCACGTGCCACAGGACCAAAAATACGAGTAGCAACAGGCTCTAATCTCTCATCAATAATAACCGCAGCATTATCCTGGAAACGAATATATGTTCCATCAGGTCTGCTAACTTCTTTGTGAGTACGCACGATTACAGCTTTTTCTACAGCACCTTTCTTGATCTTTCCATTTGGTGTTGCCGATTTAATAGCAACAACAATAATATCACCGAGACTTGCATATCTTCTTTTTGATCCACCAAGAACTTTGATGCATTGAGCTTTTTTTGCCCCGGAGTTATCTGTTATAATTAATCTTGTCTGAGCTTGAATCATTTCAGACTCCTTATTTACTTTTCGTAATTATTTTGCTCAATGACCATCTTTTATGACGGCTTATCGGATTGCTTTCTTCTATAAGGACAACATCACCGATACCACATTCATTTTTCTCATCATGAGCTTTAAATTTTTTGTGTCTTCTAACAATTTTTTTATAAAGTGGATGCTTGAACTGACGTTCTACTTTCACTACTATTGTTTTATCCATTTTGTCGCTAACGACAATGCCTGTTTTGGTTAATTTTCTAGCCATGTTAACCTCTCAATTCCCTTTCTGTTAAAAGAGTCTTCATGCGAGCAATGTCTTTCTTAACATCTTTAATTTTATTTCCATTCTCCAGGCGGTTCATAGATTTCTGAAATCTTAAATTGAACAATTCTTCCTGGTTGTCATGAAGTTTTTGTGATATCTCTTCATTTGTCATATCACGTAAATCTGCAATTTTCATTATTCAACTCCCTCTCTAATCGCTAATTTTATTTTCACAGGAAGTTTGTATCCTACTAGACGACTGATCTCTTTTGCTGTTTCTACATCGACACCTTCAAATTCAAAGATAATCCTGCCGGGTTTAACAACTGCAACCCAATGTTCGGGAGATCCTTTACCTTTACCCATACGAGTTTCAGCAGGTTTTGCGGTAATTGGTTTATCTGGAAATACACGGATCCAAAGTTTACCAGTTCTTTTCATTTTACGTGTGATCGTTATACGTGCAGCTTCAATTTGACGACTTGTAAGCCAGCCAGGTGCAAGAGAGTATATTCCGAAATCTCCGAAATTAATAGTACTCCCACGATAGGCCAAACCTCTGGTTCGTCCTTTCTGCATTTTTCTATATTTAACTTTTTTGGGTGCTAACATTTATCAATCTCCTGAATTAATTAAGGATATCGCCTTTATATATCCAAATCTTTATGCCGATAATGCCGTATTGTGTGTTAACTTCGGTAAGAGCATAATCGATGTCGGCTCTTAAAGTATGAAGAGGTGTTCTGCCCTCGTGATATCTTTCAGTACGTGCCATTTCAGCACCGCCTAAGCGACCTGCACATTGAACCTTAATACCTTGTACGCCGCTTCTCATTGCATTGCGAATTGCAAATTTCATAGCTCTACGGAAAGATATCCTTCTTTGAAGTTGAGATCCAATCTCTTTTCCAACAAGTTTTGCATCTGTCCATGCATCTTTTATCTCTTGAACATTTACAAACACGTTTAATTCACTCTTCTTATTTTTATTAACAAGAACTGTTAATTCGTTACGTAATTTCTCAATTTCTGAACCCTTACGACCAATAACCTGTCCGGGTCTAGCAGTATGAATATCAATTGTAACTGATTTTGTTTTTCTTTGGATAATGATCTTAGAGATCATTGCATCCTTGAGTCTGTTATTAATATATTTCTTAATCTTAAGATCTTCATGAAACTTATTAATATAATCCTCTCCTGATGCAAACCATACAGAATCATAATTTTTGTTTACTCCAATTCTGTAACTAATTGGATTAACTTTTTGTCCCAAGGGTAGCCTCCTCTTCTTTATCCAAAATATGCAGTGTGATGTGACAAGTTCTTCTTCTGATAACAGTTGCTCTGCCTTGAGCACGAGGTCTAAATCTTTTCATTATAGGACCGTCATCGGCAAAAACTTTGTCGACGAACATGTTATCAATATCAACTTTTCCTTCTTTCATTGTTGCATTTGCAATTGCAGAATTAAGAAGTTTCCCAACATCAGCCGCAACACTTTTCTTCGAGAATAGCAGTATTCTTTGAGCTTCGGGTACAGACTTGCCGCGGATAAGATCAAGGATCAATCTTGCCTTTCTGGCCGAACCTCTTAAGTTCCTAACTCTAGCTGTTGCTTCCATTACTATTATCTCCCTTTTTCTTTAATCATGACTTCTTGTTTTATGACCACGGTATATACGAGTGGGAGCAAATTCACCTAATTTGTGTCCAACCATATTTTCTGTAATATACACTGGTATAAATTTACGACCATTATGGACTGCAAATGTATGTTCAACAAATTTTGGTAAAACGGTTGATCTTCTAGACCATGTTTTAATAACTTCCTTTTTACCCGCTTTATTTAATACATCTACTTTTTTCTCGAGATGTGTATCTACAAAGGGTCCTTTTTTAATTGATCGAGACATATTTCTTCCTTCTATCGTTTCTTTTTAGACTTAATAATATACTTGTCAGAATACTTACGTTTCTTGCGAGTATGACCACCTTTGGCCAATACACCCCATGGTGATACAGGATGCCCACCACCAGATGTTTTCGCTTCACCACCACCCATTGGATGGTCAACCGGATTCATCGCAACACCACGAACTGTTGGACGAATGCCTTTCCAGCGATTACGTCCTGCTTTTCCGATAACAATTGAATCATGTTCTGTGTTTCCAACCTGCCCTATAGTGGCATAACATTCTCTTCTTATAAGATGAATGTCATCTGAAGGCATTTTAACATGAGCATATCCGCCGTCTTTAGCCACAACCTGTGCATATGATCCCGCACTTCGTGCAATTTGACCGCCTTTCCCTTCTTTGAATTCAACATTATGAATAATTGTTCCAAGTGGAATTCTATCAAGTGGGAGAGCATTTCCAACATTGATAGGAGCTTTAGGTCCTGAAATTATTTGATCTCCAACCTTCATACCTAATGGAGCAAGAATATATCTTTTTTCTCCATCAACATAAAAAAGTAAAGCAATTCTAGCACTTCTATTAGGATCGTATTCAATTGCTGCAACTTTTGCAGGAATTTCATGTTTGTTTCTTTTGAAATCTATAATTCTATAATGTTTTTTATGACCACCACCACGATGTCGGCATGTAATTCGACCATGATGGTTTCTTCCAGCTTTTTGTGGAAGAGGTCTAATTAGAGATTTTTCTGGTTTAGTTTTTGTAATCTCTTCAAAAGTAAAACCAGTTTTGAATCTCATAGTTGGGGTAATTGGTCTATATTTTTTAATTCCCATTCTAAATCTCCCTATGCCTCAAACTCGGCTATTGAATCGCCCTCTTTAAGTTTAACTATAGCCTTTTTCCAATTAGCACGTTTCCCTGAATATCTCCCCATTTGTTTAACTTTACCACGTTGACAAATCGTATTCACTCTGATCACATCTACTTTGAAAATGTTTTCTATTGCTTTAGCGATCTCGATCTTATTTGCATTAACACTTACCCTAAAAGTATAGCTATTAGTAGCGTTTTGAATTGAAGAAGTTTTTTCTGTTATCATTGGTGCGATAACTATTTCTCTTGCTTGTTTCATTTTGCAAATACCTCCTTCATTTTATCTAATGCAGCTTCTGTAAGGATAAGGCAGTTGCAGTGAAGTACTTCATAAGGATAAACACTATCTGCTCTATCCATTTTTACATAAGGAATATTAGAAAAAGATTTAATAATATTAGTGTCGCTTCCATCAATAAGAATGAGCTTTCTACTTCTTTCCGGAGTGATCTTTGCAAGTAATTCTTTAGCTGCTTTTGTGTTTGGCTTATCAAAATCGAGTGAATCAACTAAAATTACTTGTTTCTCATTTGCTCTTTCTGTAAGAGCAAGCTTGAGAGCTAATCTTTTCTTTTTCTTTGGAATTTTCTTATACCAATCTTTAGGTTTAGGACCAAAAGCAACACCACCACCTACACGAAGCGGAGTTCTTAAGTTACCTGCTCTTGCATTACCAGTCCCTTTTTGTTTATACAATTTTCTACCACTACCATTTGCCTCAGCACGTGTTTGTGAAGAAGAATTCCCTTTTCTTTGATTACCGAGATATGTCTTAATAACTTCATAAATTAAAGCTTTGGGATTTTTAGATTCCACAGCAAAAAGGGATTTAGGAAGTGTCTTTGTTCCTGTTTTTTCACCTTTTATTGAATATTTATTTATCTTTAACATTATTTCTCCCAATTACAGTTCTTTTCTAAGTCGAACTATTGAATTTCTATGTCCGGGAACAGCACCTTTAACCATCACCAGATTTTTTTCAACGTCAACCTTAACAACTTGCAGGTTAAGAACTGAAACTTTATCAACACCTTGATGTCCAGGAAGTTTTTTTCCTTTGAATACTCTTGCAGGAGTAGCACATTGCCCTATTGAACCAGGTCCTCTGTAAGATTCATGAACACCATGTGTTGCTTTAAATCCATGGAAGTTATGACGTTTCATAACACCTTGGAATCCCTTTCCTTTTGAAGTACCTGTAATTTTAAGTAATTCATGTTCTTCAAACATACTTACATCAAATACTTCGCCTTCTTTTACATCTGTATACAATTTAAGGCGGAATTCTCTAAGGTATTTATATGCAGGACTATTGTGCTTCTTAAAATGCCCTAACATTGGTTTACTAACTTTCTTTTCGTCCACTTCTTCAAAACCTATTTGTATTGCTTCGTATCCGTGTTTTTCTTTACTTTTACGATGAATTACACGACATGGTCCAGCTTGAATAACGGTTACAGGAACTACATTTCCGTTTTCGTCAAAAATTTGGGTCATTCCTATTTTTTTTCCTATTAATCCTATCATCTCAAACTCCTTTACGTCCTGATCTCAACATGTACACCAGCCGGAAGATTTAATTTCTTTAATGCTCCCGTAGTTTGTGGTGTAGGATTTATTATATCGATCAACCGTTTGTGCACTAACATTTCAAATTGTTCCTGTGCTTTTTTATTAACGTGTGGAGATTTTAAGACTGTATAAAGAGATCTTTCTGTTGGCAGTGGAATAGGACCGACAATTTTAGCACCGGTATTTTTTGTATTCTTAATAATTTCTGCTACAGATTTATCTAATAAGCGATAATCATACGCTTTAAGTCTTATCCTGATTTTATTCTCGTTATTTATTTTTCCCACTATTTCCTCCGAGATTACTCGAAAATATCGCCAACGACACCAGCACCGATAGTTCTTCCACCTTCACGGATCGCATAACGAAGACCTTTCTCCATTGCAATAGGTGTAATAAGCTTTGCTGAAATCGTTACATTATCACCAG
>JAVCCF010000117.1 GCA_030765625.1 Candidatus Tenebribacter burtonii | reverse complement strand
TAGAACTCACAAAATCAGCAATAGAGCAACATTCGAAGCTGAATTTGCACGTGACATCAGAAGAACTACAACACAACAAAGCAGTTCACGTTCACTTGCTGGTTACACAGTCTACAGAGATGGTGCTAACCCCGTAGACATTGATGATCCAGCAATTCTTAGTTATCTTGATGAATCTCTTGATGCAGGTACATACGAATATACAATAGAAGCTTATTACACAAATCCTGATGGAATATCAGATCCTACAGAACCTGTAACAGCTACGGTTGTACTTGATGTTCCAATAAATGTTGTAGCACTTTCAATACCACCTAACATAATGGTTACTTGGGATGCACCAGCAAGAGGAATTGATAGCTATAATGTATACCGTGATGGTGAAGAAATTGCAACAGGTCAAACAGGCACACAGTATATAGATATTGAGGTTCCTACAGGAGATTATATTTATAATGTAACAGCAGTATATGATGGCGGTTACGAATCAGAATTCTCTGCTGATGCTCCAGTTCATCACGTTGATGCTAATGATATTCTTAAGCCAACTGTAACTGAACTTACAGGTAATTATCCTAACCCATTCAATCCGACAACAACGATCAGCTTCTCACTTAAAGAAGCAGGTCATGTGTCAATTGACATCTATAATATGAGAGGTCAGCTTGTTAAGACTCTTGTAAATACGGAGCTTGACAGAGACTTCCATGAGATTGTATGGAATGGTAAAGATAACAGTGGTAAAAATACATCAAGTGGTGTTTATTTCTACAAAATGAAAGCTAGTAACTACACCGCTACAAAGAAAATGATCCTTATGAAGTAAGAGAATTTAGCCCCGACCTATTTTTGGAGGGGCAACTTTTCTTCCTTATGAAGTAAGGTAATTACGCCTGACCACTTGTAAGTGGTCAGGCAACTTCTTACTTTTAATGAAGTAAACCTTCACTGGATAAATTAGCCCCGGCTTGCCGGGGCTTTTTGTTTTCAAAAAATATTGTAGAACGACCATTTTGGTCGTTAAAGCGAGTTAGCAGCTCGCTCTACTTTTCTCCAAGTAGTTAATATCTTTTATTTCAAATCGCTATCAATAATATTTTTCTGTGATACAAAAGTTGTGATCTTTGCACTATTACCATCTGATACAATTTGGCAAGCGCCATCATAACCAGTTATCATTAAATTCTGTTCTAAAAATTCATATTTTTCCAAAGTTATTTGATGAGGAAAATTGAATCTGTTTTTTTTAGCTGTAGAAATTATTGCATATTGCGGATCAACTGCTTTGATAAAGTCAGGAGAACTGGCAGTTTTACTGCCATGATGTCCAACTTTAAGTACATCACAATCCAGGAATTCCGGATAATTATCTAGTAGATATTCTTCCCCTTCATGTTCCAGATCACCGGTAAAGAGTACAGAAAGTTCTCCATAATCTAACCGTACAACAATAGAAAGGTTATTGATATTATTATCTTTGTACGATCTGTCAGGATGAATGATTTTAAAATTGATCTTATCAAAATTTATATGAGTTGTATCTAATATTGTTAAAACTGAACATCTTTCGGTTTCTACTATTCCTGTAATGCTATCCCAAATTTTTCTATTCTGAAATTCGTCAGTTGTAATTAAGTTCTTTACTTCAACATTTTCAAATACACTAAATACACCACCATAATGATCATTATGAGCATGAGTTATAAGAACATGATCGATACTTTTTATTCCATTTTTCTGTAAATAGGGAAGAGCAGAACGAAGGAAAGAATTTACCGTCTTTTCAGGGGGACCTGTATCAATAAATATGGTTTCATTCTGTGGAGTCTGGATCAGTGCAAGATCACCAAGTCCGCAATCAAAGAAGGTAATAATAAGTTTATTGGAGCTTTGTTTTCCTAATGAGATAAAAATACCAGAAAGAAATATAACAGCAATGAATATCCATTTTCTTTGTTTGCTTGTACTTTTAATTGCTAAGACTAAAGCAAAAAGTATAAAATATAATAGAAACAAATGAATAATTGAGATAAAAATAAAATCGAAATGGAGAGGAAAATCAGCAGAGATATGGGTCCATTTTTCAAATATCAACATTAATAACCGGAAACTATTTTGAAATAGTGGGATGAAAAATTCAGGGAGAAAAATTATAATCAAGCTTAAGGGTAGGATCATTCCAATGAGCGGGATTCCCAAAAGGTTACCGGCAATTCCATTAAATCCGAATTGATGAAAATTATAGGCTGTAAGCGGTGCGAGAAAAATATTCAGAATAAATGATGTGCAGATGAGTATTAATATTCCATTTAAAATGTGTTTTCCTCTACCCAGCAATTCGAGCTCTTCTTTTTTTACTTTTATAAACTGGAATCTGGGTAATACATTTAATAGAATAAAAACTGCCAGATAAGACATTTGAAGTCCGACAGAAAAAAGTTGATTGGGATTAATAGCAGTTATTATAAGTAGGCTGGCAAAGAGGATATTGTTAGCAATCGGTTTACGTTGTATAATTTTTACCAGAAGGAATAGTATTATCATTATAGCAGCTCTGGTAACGGATGGTGCCCATAAGCAGATCGCTGCATAAATGAGTAGGAGACACATTGTAATTATCCGACTGATGTTTCTCTTTGGTATGAAAATATTCAGCACTGACAGTATAATAAGTGAAAGAAGCCCAACGTGTAATCCACTCACTGCAAGCAAATGGCTTAATCCTGCTTTACACATTATGTTTCGTTCATCATCAATTTCATCTTTTTCAGCGATAACTATCGCCTTTACGAAACCGGCATATTCTCCAAATCTATTCTCTATTCTACATCGTAAATATTTTCTGATAATGATAACTGTATTTTGGAATATCTCAGTTTTATTCCCAATCTTTTTAACAGGTGATATTGACCATCCGGAACCAAAAATTCTTTTTGCCTCGAGGAATTCTTTATAATCGAATGATGCAGGATTGGTAGAACCTGGAAGTTTGTTAATGGTGGCAATCACAGAAATAATATCTCCATAATTTAAGCTGTCAGTTCTTGTATAGAATTTAATTTTTCCGATTACTTTACTTTTTCTTATCTGATGAAGTTCCAAGATGAAATTGAAGTTTCCATCTTTACTTTTTACTTCCGAGATTATTCTGCCCTTAATGGGTTGAATAATAGTAGGATTCTTCTCTAATATTACTTTAATATTATTTTGAGGGATCTCTAACTGAATATCGTATCGGAGAATTCCCAAAAAGATCACAGCAAAACAAAAGCTTATAAACCGGATTTTTTTAATGAAAGAAAAAAGCAGCAGAATTGGAATTACAATCAATAGAAATAAAATTGGCAAAACAGTATGACTGGCGATAATTATACCTAGAATCCAAAGAAATGCAGGAATAATCAGAGTTTGATTTTTTTGCATATTTTTATCCTATAATTACATTTATGTACGAATCAGGTTTTATAAAAATGAATTTAAACTAGTGAGAAACTGTGTTTACGAATAAAATGAGCTGATCAGATCAGATTTTTGTAATTCTGTTTAGTTTGAATATATACGTCTTTATTTATTTTAATTATCTCTTCAATACTTGGATCCTGAAAATTATGAAATTTATTGATCTGTTTCTCAACGATTCTGCTTATATAATTAAAACGTATCTTCTTATTCAAGAATAGATCTATCGCAGCTTCGTTGGAAGCGTTTAAAACGGTTGGTAAAATTCCACCTTCCGTGCCTGCATTAATGGCAATGTTATAAAGCGGGTATCTCTCAATTGACAGCTCACTAAAAGTCAAATTAGGAAGATCAAGAATGTTTGTTTTCTGGATTGATGATTTAATATGTTTGGGATGAGAAAGAGCGTAGAGAATCGGAATTTTCATAGTTGGGAAGCTTAGTTGTGCGACAATAGAGCCATCAATAAATTCTACAAAAGAATGTAAAATTGATTGCGGATGAATTACAGCTTTTATATTTTCATAAGACTTATCAAATAACCAGTGTGCTTCGATTATTTCCAATCCCTTATTCATCATTGTGGCAGAATCAATTGTTATCTTTGCACCCATATTCCAGGTTGGATGTTTAAGCGCATCTTCCAGTGTGATATTTTCAAATTCATTTAAAGGCAGATCTCTAAATGGGCCACCGGAAGCAGTAATAATAATGGAACGTATTTCATCCGGTGTGGAACTCCCAATTGCTTGCAGAATGGCACTGTGCTCACTGTCTACAGGTAAAAGATTTGCTTTGGAATTTTTCACCATTTTCATGATCTTATGTCCAGCCATAATTAGTGATTCTTTATTTGCCAGTGCAAGATCTGTACCTTTAGAAATTGTTGTTATAGAAGAACGTAATCCGGCAGAGCCGGAAATTGCGTTCAAAATAATGTCACATTCTACTGATTCAATTTTTCTTTGTAACTCATCCTCACCAAAAGTAAGGTCAGAATTTCTTGGAATATCTATAATTTTTTGTTTCAGTGCGGAATTAGTTATAACAAGTTCTGGGATATTAAATTCTTCTGCTAACTCAAATAATTTGTAATGATTATTATTTGATGAAGCTAGAACTATTTCAAAATCTTGTGGGTGCTGTCGAACAACCTCAATGGTAGAGATTCCAATTGAACCAGTGATACCAAGAACTGCAATTTTTTTCATATTACAGATTTAATCCAACAGAAACCCTATGAGAATTTTCAAGTTCATTATCATACTCAAAAGAATAGTTGATATCCCAGTTTTTTATTTTGAGTTTTAATCCGGAAGTAAAGTTGGTTAGATCATAACCCATATAAAGATTAATAGCAGAATGAAGATTAACCTCATAGCCCAGATGATAATCTAAACTTAATGGTCCGATTGCAACAGAAGAAGATGTGTTTCTTCCTTCTGCGAATATTTCTGTACGGAGGTAAGCGGTGGAATTCCTATTTAAAACAGGAAGAATAAAACTATGATTTATTTCTGAATCTAAAGATGGATTTACGATCTCATGAGTTCCATTTCCCCAAAGAATCTGAGTAGAAAAAAAATCTCTTAATTTAACGGCTAGTACTGTTTTTTCTGATAACATAAAGAATGTAGAAATGTCTGCTCCAAATCCAACTCCATTTTCATCAGCAAGATTCCGGTAAGCAAGTTTTGGTGTAAAACCTATATTATAGTTACCTAGTTTTCTGGCAAAACCAAAATAGACAACGAAGTCAGAGTTATTTACAGAACCATATTTGTAAGGTCGGTTACTTCCCGATATTGGTTCATCTGGATTCTCTAATTCAGTTAATGGTATATTATCAACTCCAATTCTGGTAAGAACAATAGAGAATTTATTAGTCTTTCCCCATATCCCAGAAACTGTATCGTAAGAGAGAAGCCCTGAGTATTCTTCAGCATGCATCAGTTCGAATCTATTCTTATTAACAAGTGTAAGTAAAGCGGAATTCCAATAGGCAAGGCTGGAAGAATTTATATCAGTTACTCCACAATTTCCTAAAGCAAAATTGTTTACTCCTGCACCGATTTGGAATATCTCGCCTGCATATTTTGTAGCAGATAGTTCCAGTGCCACAAATAATATCATTATTATCATTAGGATCTTTAACGTTCTCATAATTCTCCCATTGTTACAAATGTACCAACTATTTTCTTGAGTTGACCACTGGAAAAAGAAATTGATAATTTTGCATTTCTTCCTGAGCCATCAACGTTTAGAACAACACCTTTACCAAATTTGTTATGGTAAATTTTTTGTCCAATCTTAAAATATTTCTGATTTTCGGTAATAACGGGTTTTTTGTTTTTATTTCTCCTTTTTGGGCGTGGTGCCATTAAATCATAATAACGGTTATTTTCAGTGTCTATAAGATTATCATCGATCTCAATTAAAAAGCGACTGGGAACAGCTATAGAAATTGAGCCAAAAATAGAACGCATTCGGGTGTAAGTAAGATGAACAGATTTTTTTGCACGTGTAATAGCTACATATAAAAGGCGACGCTCTTCTTCCAATTTTTGGACATCATCAATAGAACGCGAATGGGGAATAAGTCCATCTTCCATGCCGACAATGAATACATGATCAAATTCTAATCCTTTAGCATTATGCATTGTCATGAGTTTTACTGTTTCAATATTTTCATCCAGATTATCCATATCAGTTTGTAATGAAATACTTTGAAGAAAATCGGTAAGCATTGGAACTTTTTCTGTGTCATTTTCAAAATTATCAGAAAATTCTTGAGCTGCAGTAACAAATTCTTTCAAATTTTCTGCACGTGCAATATCTTTTGGATCATTACTACTATCATAAATTTCAATAAGTTCGAGCTCTTCAATTATATTTTTAACTAATGAAGTTACGGGAATCTCCAGCGATAACGTTTTCCATTTTTTCAAGAGTTTACCAAATTCTAAAACGGTTTTAGCAGTTTTTCCATTAAGAGTTGATATCTCATTTTGAACAGCATCAAACAAAGTCATTTCATTATCTTGGGCGAATCTTTCAATCCTCTCTGTTGAAACCTTCCCAATTTTACGAGGAGGGAAATTAATAATTCTAAAAAAACTATTTGAATCCTGAGGATTTACCAGTATTCGCAGATAAGCCACAATATCTTTGATCTCTTTACGCTGATAATAATTAACTCCACCAACAATCTGATATTTTAACTTATGCTGGTAAAAGGCATTCTCAAAAATACGTGACTGAGCATTGGTTCGATAAAGTACTAAACAGTCATTTAAACTTTTACCAGATGAAATAAGTTGAGCTACCATTTCTGCAACAAATTCAGCTTCTTCTCTCTCATTTTCAAGTTTAAGTAGTTTTGGTTTTTCTTTGGAAATTATATCAGTCCATAACTCTTTCGGATGCCGTTCTGAATTATTCTTTATCAAGCAGTTGGCAGCATCTAAAATAGATTTTGGAGAACGGTAATTTTGTTCTAGTTTTACCGTAAGTACGTTATTATAATCTTTTTCGAAATTTAAAATATTACTGATATTCGCACCGCGCCAGCTGTAGATAGCTTGATCATCATCACCTACAACACAAAGATTCTGGTGTTCTCTGGCAATTAGGTTCACTATTTTAAATTGTGCATAATTTGTATCCTGATATTCATCTATCATCACATATTTGAACTTATCGACATATTTTTTTCTTACAGCTTTATTATCATGAAGTAAAATTGCTGTGTACATTAATAGATCATCAAAATCGAGTGCATTATTTTCAAGCAGGAAATTTTGATATTCTTTGTATATTTTGTAAGTAATTTCCGTGAAATAATTTTCTTCATTGAAATCAAAGAAATCTTTTGGAAGAATAAGTGAATTTTTCTGGTTACTAATTAATGAAGCTACTTTTCGTGGTGGAAAATCTTTAGAATCAATTTCTGATTTTTTGTAGATCTTCTTAAAAATTGATTTTTGATCTACCTCATCAAAAATTGAAAAATCAGAAGTAAATGGCAAAAAATCCTGCTCAGCTCGCAGAATACGCGTACAAATTGAATGAAATGTACCAACCCATAACGAGTAAGCAGAGATATTAAACGATTTTTGTAATCTATCTTTTAACACTCTGGCAGCTTTATTTGTAAAAGTTACAGCCAGAATATTATATGGGTTGATGTGTTTAACGTTTATGAAATATGCTATACGGTAGATAATAGAACGAGTTTTTCCGCTCCCTGCTCCAGCCAAGACAAGAATAGGTCCTTCGGTTGTGGTTGCTACCTTTCGCTGCGGTGGATTCAGATCATCCAGAAAGCTCATTGAGTCCAAGTTGTTGGTTCTGATCTGTATCCCTCCAGTTTTGCACTGTCAACCACGATATAAGCAGACATTATATACCAAACATTGGAAATATCTTCTACATCATTATCAAAATATTCATGTACTGATATATCTCCTTCATCTTTTATAAGTTCATATAAATTATTAGAACCATAAGATCGGTAAATATAATATCCGTCTATATTTATCATTGTATCCCATGTTATGTTAATTGTATTATTTCCAGCAGTAACAACTTCAATATTTGTTACTCTGTTAGGATCTTCAGTTCCGCTCACTAATGGATCAAGTGGATTTGTACGTTTAAGAGAACATGATAAGATTAACAGGACTAAAATAATTAGTATAATATATTTCATTAGAACCTCAATGTTATACTTGTTGGAGTAATAACAACCTTTTGTGAGTGGCTCTTCTTAGAGAGTTCATTCCAATAACTCTGATTATATTCTTGTGTAGCATTTATGGAATCATAGATCGTATATAGCCAAACTATAGCACCTAGGCTAAGAAAGAGTTGTGCATTCTTGTAATTGCTGTTTGCATCAAGGTAAAATTGTTCGATATCACCTATATAATTCGAATCTTCATAATTATGATAATCATCCATAGCTTGTATATAAAAATATAAACTAGTACCAAATAAAATAATTTCAGAGGCTAAAAAAGTGTGTCCTTTTATATAGTCATGAGATGTATAATGTCCCCAACCAGGAGCAAGGGCGGATTTTATCATGTTGCCAAGAACCTGTTGTTTATTTAATTCATATATTTGAAGTAATTTTTCTCTGTTGTCGAAATCTTCTCTAGCTTTAGATCTATCTTCCATGTTTTTCCAATTATATTTTGAAGGATTAGAAAATTTTTTAATATTAAATTCCTCTGCAGTTAACAAAGTCGCAAAAAGAAGTACAAAAATAATTAAATATCTATTCATAATCTTTACCTTTTCATCATATCATCAGAAATTTTATTTAGTGAAGTGATTTCACGGGTTTTAATGTTTACGCGCCATGCATAATAATAATTTTTCTCTGGTGAAAGCAGATCAAATCTTACTTCATATTTGAATTCACCTATTGAATAATATACTTTCCAGCCGGAAGAATCAACTCGATCGCCGTATTGAGCAATTAATAATGATTCTGTTGCACTAACACCAGCTGGAATAATACCTTTTTTATATTCCTTTATGATTGTTTCTGCAAAAGCTTTTGGGTCTTTTTCCGATTGAATTATATTGCTCATTAAAGATATTTTTTTTCTAACTCTATCAGTTTGGAAGAGTTTGTAGGATTTGTTATAATAAGAATAAGCAGATGCAAATTCTTTTTCAGCTTCAAATTGGATTGCAATATTTTCATTCTCCAAAGCAGAATAATAATTTTGTTTTTTGTTATTTGTTTTATTAATAATATTCGTGCAAATTGAATAATCAGGGATCAGCACAAAGCAATTATTATATATTTCAATTGCTTCATCAAATTGGAAATTAGAAGCTAGTTCATCTCCATCTTGAATAATTTGCGAACAAATATTTTTAGTTGTTTCGCCAACAATTTCTTTTTTTGTTTCATCGTTTTCAACACTCAAATCAAGAAATTCTTTAATAAGCTCGTACTCTCCCAATGTTAGCGCTTCATCAGCTTTAAGTAGATATAGATCACTGATGTGTGTAAAGATATCATTTTGAAATTTTGATGGATACTGACCTAACATAGATAACATATTAATTGCAATATCATATTTCAATGAATCTTTAAAAACAAGAGATTCATTAATAAATATTGGTATCAGATCATCTATGTACGGTTGTATTTCGATTGTATAAGAATTATCCGGATGATTTTCCCAAAGAAAATTATAATCACTAAAAGCAGAGAGTTTGTTTCCCATTTCGATATATATTAAAATCCTATTGAATAAAATCTCGGGGATATGTTCAGAATCTTTTAAATATAAAACAACTTTTTGGTAATATTCTAAAGCAGATGTGGGAGCATTTTCTAAAAGCTGTTGCTGTGCTAATTGAAAGTAACAATCATCAAGTTTTGAATCAGCAATTTCTGAATTTGACAAAAAGAAAAGACGTGAAGCTAAGAGCCAGTTTTCTTTAGAATAAGCCTTATAACCAAGTTGATAATAACAATCGGAACGTTCTAATTCTGCCTGTGTTGATAATGCTCCATTAATTGAAGTTTCTAAGAAATCATCATAGTTTTTAATGGCCATTACATAATTGCTTTTTTTATATAATTGATGAGCAATATTAAATTTGTTGTTTACCCAACAATGGCTGGATACAACAGTAAGCAATATCAATATGACCATGATTATTTTAATTTTCATATATTTATTCTTCCATTTTCAAGAATTCTAATTTCTTCAGTTAGTCCATTCTTGTCAATAATTCTGAGTGATGACCTATTTATCCTTTAACTGGTTTTCCGGTATGACAACTGGAACCTGATCTAATTTCCTGCCGAAGAATAGGAAAATTACCGCAAAAAAAATAGTTGAGATGATCAACAGTTTTCCTGATTCCATTTTAAAAACTAAAATTGTTATCAAAACAATGATTGTATTGATAAGATATATAAATATTGCTGTAATTTTAGGTGATTGCATCGCATTATGTATTCGGTGAGTTGAATGATCTTTGCCACCTTGACTGATCTTTCTACCATCACGTTTTCTAATAAAACTTACAAGCGAAATATCAAAAATAGCATAGCTTAATAACAACACAGGTAACAGATAGAATATTGAATTATTCATTCTTGTTACGGCTAATCTCCCTGCCAAAATTCCCATTGTGGAAAGGAAGTAGCCAATAAACATGCTTCCCGCGTCACCAAGAAATATCTTTGCAGGATTAAAATTATATGGTAGAAAACCAAATACTGCACCTGCAAATATTAAGGATAGAAGCATCATAAAATTTGCTTGAACAGCAACAGAATGAGTTTTGCTGATAAAGCTGAAAGCGTAAAAACCAAGAGCAAGAATACCTGACATACCCGTAATGATCCCGTCCATGTTATCCAGAAAATTTAAGGCATTCATGAGTCCAACCATCCATAGGAATAGTATAGGAACCGTTATGTAAAATGGACCAAAGAGTTCAAATAGGTTGTTAGAATACAAAAATACACAGCATGAAAGTGCCTGACCGATCAATTTAATTGCCGGGCTCATACCAAATTTATCATCAATGATGCCAACAATAATAATAATAAAAGCTCCCAACAAATAACCTATAATTGGGTAGTTAAAAGAATGTAAATTCATTATAACAATATAAATGGTGATTATTAAGAAGCCAGTAAAAACGGCTAATCCTCCTAAAAGTGGAGTAGCTTTTTTATGAATTTTGCGTGCATTGGGATTATCCAGAAAATTTATTTTATTGGCAAGTTTTATTATGTAAGGTGTGATGCTAAATACGGAAAGAAAAGAAAGGGTAATCACACTCAAACATATATAAATAATATTCATATCACCTCATTAATTATTATTGCGTAACTACTTATGAATCACTGTACATAATGCAGTATACAGATTTTTGTCAAATCCTTTCTGTTGCTCATTTTTTGGAGTATCGTTCAATTGAACCGTATGGATAAATTAACAAATTGACAGGTAAATAGGTAAGCAACTTTTTACAAGCGAGGATATTAAATGAGAGTTTTTAAAAATAGGAAGGCAAGTCATAATTATTTCTTTATTCAGGAATTGGAAGCCGGTATTGTGCTTAAAGGTTCTGAGATCAAATCTATTCGGGCAGGGAAAATAAGTTTTAAAGATAGCTATGCCGGTATAGAAGCTGGCGAAGCTTGGCTTTACAGTTTTCATATCAGTCCATATAAATATGATAGTATTTTTGCACCTGATCCTGAACGAAAGCGAAAATTACTACTTAACAGACGTGAGATAAAAAAAATAAGAAACCAGATGGATGAAAAAGGAATGACTCTGATCCCAGTAGAAATTTACATAAATGATAAAGGATTAGCAAAAATAAAAATTGCACTGGCAAAAGGTAAAAGGCAATACGATAAACGTGAAGATATTAAGAAAAAAGATGTCATGCGTGATATGCAGCGGAACTTGAAATAATGATGAATTATGAATTATAAAATAGGAATGAAAAAGAAAAAGAGAATATCAAATATCCAACACCCAATACAGAATGATCAAAGGTGAGGGAGAAGAATTAAACAACTTCTTTTAATAATACTTGGGAATTGGACATTCATTATTCGATATTGAATATTTAGTTTTTAAAAATTAAATATTTATTTTCTAATTAGAAAAAGGAATTTTTGAAATGTGGATTTGGGATAGCCGAACTCATCAATTTATTGTAGCAAAAGCATTAAAAAAGTGTTATCCACCTTTTGCTAATATGTTAAAGATCCATCAGGAATTATTCATTCTTGGTATTCAAGCTCCAGACAGGATATTCAAAGATTTTACAAATCATTATTACAATTGTATACCCAATAAATATGGTTATCATTTTGGAAGTGTGATAAAAAAGATAAATAATGAGCTTCAGCTTCTTAATAAAATGGTTGCCGGCCCAAATACGATACATCTTCATCCCGTAATTGCACCGTTCCTGGTTGGGATTTTAGATACTCCGCTCAAAGCATTTATATTTGAATTAGGTGTAGTTTCCCATTATATTGCCGATCTGCACCAACCCTTTCATACTGATGGCTCCGATAGATTTCCTGATGAGGAGACCGTACACCAAATTATGGAAGCTGATACACGGAAGCATCTTGATGATTTTACTCTGGATCTTGAAAGACGACACAAAATAACAAATCCGCTTGAATATTTTACGGAACAAATCTATCACATTAATGAATATTATGATGAATTGATAAATAATTATTACTTAAGAAAAGGAAAAGTGAAACCGGATAGGTGGGATAATTCTTTTACGATTATTCAAGAATGTATGAAATTAGCAGCTCAAAATATTGCTAACATATATTTAAGTTTTGAAAGATCAAATAAAATATTTGAATCACAGATTCATCATGCTAAATTGATTAAAAAAATTGGTAGTTCTCTTGATTCTAAAAGCAAATACTATTTGAAAAAATATCGTTCAGGAACTGTTTCGATCAGGGAAAAATGAAGTAGTAAAGTTATATAAAACGTTTTTTCCCCGCTTGCATATTGATGTTATGAAGCAAAAATAATATTTTCCTGATTTTCGGCAGGATTTATTTTTCAAATTGACATTATTTTTCGGTTAAATATTAGTACATATGGTTTTAAGAAAAAATAAATATAATAGAAGTTAGAGTATTATGAAGCATGTATAGAAGTATGTTATCACGCCTGTTGGCGAGATAGCACTAAGTTAGACGGACGCTTCGCGCAGGAGAAGTTAAAATGATAACAAATTATGAAAAATCACCATTCAACCAGATGATAAATATGCAAAAAGAGTTGATTAATACTATAACAAAAAATACATCATTTCATGACCAAATTGCGAAAGCTTGTGAGGCCATAACAAGTTCTCATAAAAGTATTATTGATTCGATGAAACCGTTTATCGAACAGCAAACTGAATTAGCTAACAAAATAACAAAAACATTTATTTCGTTTCCTAAAATAGAGTTACCAGAGAGTTATATTACACAAATATCAAGAATTGCAGAAGATTTAAGTAATTCATTTAAAACTATCAAAATACCAGACTTTGAACCTTTATCAAAACGCATTTCCGAATTACCAGCAGAAACAAAAGCTGCGCTTATCTTATTGGGCAAAAATGGTTGGTATTTTAATTGGGATATGGAATTATCATAATTGCATGCAATAGAAAACGAATTAATGTCAAATAATATTAGTGCTGTGGATGATTTCTTAATCAAATACTATGAAGAAAATATTGATGAAATCGAAAAGAATATATGTGCTTTATATCCCAATAGAGCTAAAATAATTTCAAAGGCATTTTCTGCGCATCGAAACAAAGATTTTGAATTATCAATACTGGTTTTTTTGGCTCAAGCTGATGGTATAAGCAAGGAAAAAATCGGCTACTACATATTTCTTAAAAAGGACAAAAAACCTGAAACGGCACAATACGTTGAATCATTGGCAATTGGTGGTTTTCAAAGATCATTACTGGCGCCATTAACAGAAATATTGCCACTTATGAAATCGGAAAAGGATAGATGACCAACATTTACTGAATTAAACCGTCATATGGTTTTGCATGGTGAATCAATAGATTATGGAACGCATTTGTTTGGGTGTAAATCAATATCACTAATAGATTACATAGGAAATGTATTAAAATAGATTTCGTCTAACAACTGCTTCAACTTGACAAAGTTATGTCACGGTTATATGCTGTCACTGTATTCGGCACAAACCGCACCATGTACGCTTTGTAAGTTAAGCAAATGTTAGGTTGCTGTAGCATTTTATACGGTTTTTTAGTTAAGTTTGATAAGAAATTAATTGGAGTAAATTATGATTTTTTTATATTTAAACTCGGATAAGATGGGCGAGGGGGAACCAGAATTAGGTAAAAAGTTAATGGTAACCTTCTTACGTGAATTAGCCAAATCAGACATAATGATAAATGTAATTGGCTGTGTTAATTCGGGAATTAATCTTACAACAGAAGGTAGTGAAGCAATAACAAGTCTAAGAGAATTGGAACAAAAAGGAGCAAGAATAGCAACTTGTGGTACATGTCTTGATTTTTATAATAAACGAGAAAATCTCTTAGTAGGTGAAATTGGCAGCATGGATCAAACTGTTTTAATAATGTCAAAAGCAGATAGAATAATTAAACCCAATTAGTTTAATATTTTTTATATTTGCAACCTAGCAAGTGTATGTAACCGACGCTAAATGCGTCGGTTGGTTTACGATTAGGCCGTTGGTGTGAGGCGTGGCTAATGCGCAAACCGTTAGACCTTTTTATAATTATTTTTTTACATTTTTAGAATAATCTAATATTGGGTATAATGTCATGTATATCCCATTTGAATTCTTATTAAAAATAAATAAACATTTGCAATTTTAATAAATTTTTATTTATGTAAGGTTTTTAATTTTTCTGGTTGTCATTCCCGTGAAAACGGGAATCAAATATATAATAAATAGGGTAGGAGATTCCAAATCGAGTTGGGAATGACAATTAAAATAGTAACAAGAATCCATAAATCTTGAGATCGCTTCTCACAAAATTTCTTGTAGTTAGCAATCTTAAGGTTAGAAAAATGTTGAAAGAAACCTTTAAAGAATTAATTCCAAAGAAAAAATGAAGGAAATTCTTTAAAGGTTAAGCACAAAAAAAGGGAGTTCGAAATATCGAACTCCCCATTATTATTGTTTTAAAGATATTAGTATCTTCTTTTTTCTTTTACACGTGCAGCTTTACCTTTAGCTTCTCTAAGATAGAAAAGTTTAGCTCTACGTACACGACCAAATCTCACAACATCGATCTTGTCGATATTGGGTGAGTTAAGCGGGAAAATACGCTCAACACCAACACCATTGCTTATTTTTCTTACAGTGAATGTCTTAGAAATAAGTGCTCCTCTTCTCTGGATCACGATCCCTTGAAAAACCTGTATTCTTACTTTTGATCCTTCCTTGATCTTATAGTGAACTTTAATTGTATCACCAACTCTGAATTCCGGAAGGTCTGTCCTAACCTGTTCTTTTCCAACTTCGTTTAGAATGTCCATCTTTCCTCCTTTATTTTTCGGAAGATAGTCTGTCTAACACAATAGCAACTGCGCTTCTAACGGAAAGATGATTATAATTTCCCTTTCCTTCGATAGGTTTTAAAACATGATCTGCCTGCTCGTGAATCTTTTTGGTAAGTCCGTTACCGGTACCAAAAAGGAGCAGAACAGGTTTACTAAATTTTCTGAGATCATTAAAACTGATCTGCTGTTTTAACCTTGTTGCTGTTGTGGATACTACAAGACAGTCGTCTTCCTGTAAACTTATCTGTTTTACTACAGTTTCAATATCAACTGCATACTCAATGAGGGATAGAGCTTGAACTCTATCATTATTATACTCTTTTGCAATATCGCTTTTCCAGAATTTTAAAATTCTGTTTAGAAGAAGTTCCTGTGTATTTAATGGAGTGATAACAAAGAACTTTTTTAAGCCGAATGTTTTGCAACTTCGGGCAATATCATGAATATCCAGATTGGTAATAGAAGTTGTTACCACATCACCAAATTTATTGTATACCGGATGATGAACAAGCCCAAGATAAATATTCGACTGCATTAATCCTCCAGTAAGTCCGGACGGTTTTTCTTTGTTATTTCCAATGACTTTTGTTCACGCCATTTTTCAATATTTTTGTGATTCCCGGATAAAAGAATATCTGGAACTTTGTGTCCCATAAATTCCGGTGGACGTGTATAATGAGGACAACCCAAAAAACCATCCTGATGCGAATCGGAAAGTGCTGAATCTATATCCCCGAGTACATCATTCTGCAAACGAGCTACAGCATCGATCATTACCATCGCCGGTATTTCACCACCGGACAGCACATAATCTCCAATTGAGAATTCGTCTGTAATTAGAGTATCACGAATACGTTGATCGATCTCTTTATAATGTCCGCAAACTATGATCATCTCATCAATCTGGCTGAATTTGTTTACAGTAGATTGATTCAGTAACTTCCCCTGTGGAGTGAAGTAAATAACCGGTATATTTCGATCACCTTTGATCTTTGTGATAGCTTCATAAAGCGGTTCCGGTTTCATTACCATTCCCGATCCACCACCGTATGGGTAATCATCCACTTTGTGGTGTTTATTAAAAGCAAAATCGCGAATATCTGTTAATTTAACAGATAGTGCATTTTGTTTTATTGCTATCCCGACCATACTTTCCTTAAGGAAATTCTCGAACATCTGCGGGAAAAGAGTTAATACATCGATTTTCATATTTTCAATAATCCTTCGATACATTGAACTGTTATGCTTTCAGCATTGATCTCAAGAATGAATTTATCCAATAATGGAATCATCAATTCTTGCTTATCATTCAATTCACAAATTAAAAGGTCATAAATTGAATTGTTTAATATTTCAATAACTTTACCAATCACTTCAGATTTAAAGATAATTTCTTTTCCAACATGATCATCAATATCAAGCTCTTTATTAAGAGTCTCAATTTCAATCTTTGGAAGCATTACCTTCACATTACCTTCATCTGCTGCAAGTTTTGCGGTTTCACTATCATCAATTTTTATCCGGTAGTTTTTTATTACTTCTTCTACCGTCACATATCTCACACTATTATTTCTAAAGACCAAAAAAATATTTCCCAAAAAATCCGGATGGAAATTCTTACCGGCTTTGAAAGGGATGAACCCATTTTCATCAATAAGTTTTCCCAGTTTACCTATTGTAACTAGGTCAGAAATTAGCATCTATTCTAAGATTTCTAAAACAGCTTTCTTCCCTTGTCTTGCAGATACAGCTGTCATTATTGTGCGAATGGCACTTGCTGTACGGCCTCGTTTGCCAATAACTTTCCCGATGTCACTTTTAGCAGAACGAAGTTTGTAAGTAGTAGATTTCTCAGCTTCCACTTCTTCAATCTCGATAGCACCTGGATCATCTACTAAAGCTTTGACGATGAATTCAATAAGTTCTTTCATCTTTATTTCTCTTCAATATCTTTTTTTTCAGGTGTTTCTTCTTTCTCAGTTTCTACAGCAGGTATTTCTTCGGTTACTGGTTTAGTTTCTTTTTCTTCTGCTTCTACAACAGGTTGTTCTTCAATTTTCTCAGCTGTTACTACAGACTCAGTATCTTTTTCCTCAGTTTTCTTTTCTGCAGTCTTATCAGCTTCTGTTTCTTTTCCCCCGTTTACTTCCATCTTTAAATTATGCCATTTCTCTAAAATTCCGGCTTTACGAAGTAAAGATCTTACAGTATCAGAAGGTTGTGCTCCTTTTTGTAACCATTGAATAGCTTTATCTGTATCAACTTTTAATGTAAGTGGATCAGTTTTTGGATCGTAGTATCCTAGAGATTCAATATAGGCACCATCTCTTTTTTTTCGTGAATCTAATACAACAATTCTGTAAAAAGGTGTATCAATTTTACCCATTCTTTTAAGCCTTAGCTTAACCATGTCGACTCCTTATTTCTTATTAGACTTTTTTTAATTACCAAAAAAGATTAACTTTTTTTTAGCCATTTATCGTCAAGCATTTTTTAGATGCCCCAATTACTGTTTTAACTTATTGAAATGCAAAAAGTTATAAAACAGTTTTGCCACTTAATCCTTATTACACCATTTTCCCAAGATTTAGAATGGTAACATACCTTTGTTCATAAACTTTGGATTACTAAATTGCTTCATCATTTTCTTCATCTGCTCAAATTGTTTGAGAAGTCTGTTAACGTGTTGAATGGAAGTTCCGCTTCCTTTAGCAATACGGTGTCTGCGGCTTCCATTAATAGTCGAAGGTTTCTCTCTTTCCATAGGTGTCATTGAGAATATGATAGCTTCAATATGTTTGATTTCTTTTTCATCAACTTTCATTCCTTTCATCGCCTTTCCGTTCATACCAGGAATCATTCCCAAAAGTTGATCCATAGGTCCCATCTTTTGAATTTGTTGAAGTTGGGAAAGGAAATCAGTAAAAGTAAATTGATTTTTCTGAAGTTTTTTAGCAAGTTTTTTAGCCTCTTCTATATCGATATTAGCTTCTGCTTTTTCGATGAAGCTTAGTATATCACCCATACCTAGAATTCTGTTTGCCATTCTATCGGGATGGAATTCTTCCAGATCAGATATTTTCTCGCCGGTTCCTACAAATACTATAGGTTTATTTGTAATTGCTTTTATAGAAAGTGCTGCACCACCGCGTGCATCACTATCCATTTTTGTGAGGATCACACCATCAAACTCGAGCTGATCATTAAATTCTTTTGCAACATTAACAGCATCCTGACCTGTCATTGCATCAGCAACGAAGAAAATGTAATCCGGCTGTAGGAGCTTCTTAAGATCTTTCAGCTCCTTCATCATTTTCTCATCAATATGCAATCTTCCAGCAGTATCAAATATCAAAAGGTTTGTATCGGAATTCTCAGATTCCTTCATAGCTTTTTTTGCTATCTTAATTACATTATTCTGCTTTTCATCTGCATAAACAGGAATAGATAACTGTTTCCCAAGAACCCTTAATTGCTGAATAGCAGCTGGACGGTAAACATCACAGGCAACGAGTTTTGAGTTTATAGATTGTTGTTTGCGGAAATTGCTGGCAAGCTTGGCACAGGATGTGGTTTTACCTGATCCCTGTAAACCAACCATCATGATCTTATTAAGTTTATTATCATGTAATTTAATTTTAAAATTCTTACTTCCCATCAGATCTATAAGTTGATTATGCACGATCTTAACAACTTGATGACCAGGAGTAAGGCTCTTCATCACTTCAGTTCCTACTGCTTTTGCACTTACTTCATTGATGAAAGTTTTAACTATTTTAAAGTTTACGTCAGCTTCTAATAAGGCGCGACGAACTTCACGCATTGATTCTTTTATGTTTTGTTCATTGAGTTTTCCATGACCCTTAAGTTTACGGAAAATGGAATCAAAACGTTCAGTTAAACTATTAAACATAATTATTTATTTCTTAAACTTTGTATCTGTTTCTTATAATCATCAGAACCAAAAATATATGAGCCTGCAACTAGAATATCAGTACCATTACGGATAAGTTCTGGAGCATTAATATTGTTCACGCCACCATCAATTTCAATTTCCAGTTCAGGATTTACTTGATTAGCTAATTTACGAAGTTTTTCGATTTTATCATACACAAACGGAATAAAACTCTGTCCTCCAAAACCAGGATTAACGCTCATAATAAGTACAAAATCAAGATCTGTAATTACAGGAAAAATCGTTTCTATCGAAGTTGCAGGATTTAATGCAATACCGGCTTTTACACCATGTTTTTGGAGAACTTTCAATTGCCGGTGAATGTGATTTTCAACTTCCTGATGAAATGAGACATACTCAATATTCCATTCTCCCAGTGTTTCAAGATAAACTTCAGGATTGTTAACCATGAGATGAACATCAACCGGAATTTGAGCAATATCTTTGATTTGCTTAATTATTGGTAAGCCAAAAGTCAGGTTAGGAACAAAATGACCATCCATAACATCTAGATGAAGAATATCTGCACCTGCTTTTTGAATATTATTTATCTCTTCTTCTAAGCGAACAAAATTTGCTGAAAGAAGAGATGGAGCTATTTTTATCATTGTTTACCTGCGTTTATCTTTTTTTGTTCTGTTTTATGAAGAAAACAATATTAGATAATTTCACGTCTAATATCCTATTGATATCGCTGATAAGTTGAGATCTTCTAAGAACAAGTTCCTGCATCCATACATTGTTGGTAACAGCAATGAAAAGCACACCATTTTCTAATTTAATTATAGAAGCACGCTCTGCCAGCAAATTACCAACTATTGTTTTCCAACCAAATGCAACAGCTACAAGATCATGGTTTTCTTCACCGACAATACTAAAGACCAAGTCTTTAACTGCATTACCGGTTTTAAAAAATCTCATCGAAAATTATCAACTGCTATAACAAAGGAATTTAATCCTTCTTAAAATAAAGAGAGAATCCCCACCAAGTAAAAATAGAAACTGACACAATTGCCCAGTATGAAGTCCCAAGAGCATTATATGCATTTGGGAAATATTCTGGTAGGAATGTTATTGCAAATATTGCCGGTATGGTTGCAATGAGGATCAGAATAATATATCCCAATATCTTTTTATGCTTGATGCCATTTATCAAAGTAATTGCCAATACACCTAATCCAATCAATACTGCTGTTGCCAGAAACATCAACACATTTGGCAGAAGAGGAAGATCAATTTTTCTCAATGCAATAATTGGGCTGAAAAGTCCAACTAAAAGCAAAACAATACCGGATATCTTATGAACGAGAGTTATTTTTTTTGGATCTATCTCGGTTCTTCTTTGATGTTTTTTAATATAAAGATAAACAAACACAAAAGTAGCGGTAAAGAATGCTAGATAAAAGAAAAATCCAAATGTAGGATCATCTGAAGAAAGTCCTAAAGATGCAAATGTAAGCAGTAGAACTACCCACCCAATAATACTAATTATCTTTTTCAAGTTTTCCTCCCTATTTTATAAATTTTTTATTCATTTTCAGTATTTTCTTCTTTTTTCTCTTCTTTTTCAGTTTCTATGTTTTCACTGATTTTAACTTCAATGTTATCGGCTATCTCTTTAATATCAACATTTTCAACGCCAATTTTTACTTTGACAGAAGTTTTTAATTCAGCAGTAAAATTGATTTCAACATCAAAAGTACCAACTTCCTTAAGGTGTTTTTCTAAGATAACGTTTGCTTTATGGATATCAATTTCTTTTTCAGCAAGCGAAGTTACAATATCATTCTCTGAAACAGAACCGAACAAGTGATTACTTTCATCAGCTCTTCTTATAAATGTAAGTTCAACATCTTTAATCTTGTTGATGATTTCTTTATACTTGCCGTATAAAGCAATTTTCTCATCAGCAGCTTGTTTTTTTATCTCTTCAATTTTTAAGAGATTCTTTTGATTTGCTGGTATTGCAAATCCATTTGGCAATAAGTAATTTCTGGCATAACCAGCTTTTACTTTTACAAGTATTCCAGCTTCGCCTAAAGCCTTTATATCTTTAGTTAATATTATTTCCATCTATTTCCTCCATTTCTATTTTCCTAAAATTAAACCAAATATCAGTAAGCCCGATAAGAGCAACTAATATTAATATAAAATAATTGAACACCATTGAAAAGATCAATAAATAAAGCAGAAATTTAGATTTTTTTAAGAAATCTCCCCAGTAAAAATCCAGAATTGAAATTCCTTGTATCAAAAACAATGGTGCGATCATGATAAGTGCATTAATACCAGAAGCATTTATGGTTGGCAGTAGAAATCCAGCTAAAGCTGCTATTAAGATGTATATCAGGTAAAAGGGCATTCTTATTTTTCGGTGTTCCCATTTTAAATTTCCTTTTTTGGAAAGGAATAATGACCCAATGTAGATTGCAAAAACAATTGTAAAAACCCAAATTCCAGCATAGTATTTTGTAAATAGCTCTTGAAATGTATCTGTGAATTTTAATGCAAAAGTTAGCTGTTCATCATTATTCTGGAATGATTGCATAACAAGTTCTTTATATTTATCTATAACTTCTACGATTATTTCAGTATGATATCTCCCTAGAATAATCAAACGCAGTATTGCATAGATTATATTCAGAAAGAAAACTGAGATCATTGCGTTAATGAAATTCAAAGTACGGCGTAAACTCCATAAATATAGGGCAGAAGTTGAACCTACTCCAATTAACAGATCAATAAAAGAAATAATATCAATTACTTTGAAAAGAAAAAGTATAACAACAAAACCAAAATACACTGAATAGAACAGATTTCTTTTTCCCTGGTATTTGCCACTAAATGCGATTATAAAGATCAATCCCCAAAATGGAGATAACGTTGCAATTACAACGGATATTACAGCTAAGAGAATCACTGCTTAATATTTATGCTTATCAGTATATTGAAGAAGAGCCATCTGACGTGCTTTTTTAATTTCAACAGCAATTTTTCTTTGATGTTTAGTGCAAGCACCAGTAAAACGTCTTGGTGTTATCTTGCCGCTTTCAGCAATGAACCTTTTTAATAAACCAACATCTTTGTAGTCAATTACAGCATTTTTATTCTTACAGAAGAAGCATACTTTCTTTTTAAAAAGAAATTTGCCTCTCGGCTTAAAAGTTCTTCTTCGGTTATTTCTATCTTGAGGTGGTCTTGATGGTCTTGAATAAGTTCTCTCGGTTCTTACCCCAGCTGGCTTTGCTGTAGTAGTTTCTACTTTGGTTTCTTCAGTTTTCGCCGTAGCTGGCTTAGCTACAGTAGCTTCTATTTTAGTTTTTTCTATTTTTTCTGCCATTATTTTCTCCTTCAATTATCTAGAACGGTACATCGTCATCTGTTACTTCTGCAACAGGTTGACTTGTATTCTTATTATTATCATTACCAGAAGGCTGGAATTCTTCATTTGAAGTAGAGCCGTAGCTCTCTTTCTCCAGAAAAGAAACCTTACTGCTGATAATTTCTGTTACTTTTCTGTTTTGTTCGTTCTTATCAACATAAGAATGAGTTTTTAAATAACCTTCCACAAGTACAGGGCTTCCTTTGTGTAAATATTCAGAACATTGCTCACCACGTTTACTCCAAACAACTACATCAATATAACCTGTTTCCTGTTGCCACTCTCCATTTTTCTGAAAGTTCCTGTTAAAAGCTATGGAAAGTTTTGCAACTGGAGTTCCATTTGGAAGATAGCGTAATTCTACATCTCTAGTTAATCTTCCACTAATAATGATAGAATTAACGTTTGGGAATCTTAGTTCTTTTGACATTGCATCTCCTTACTTCGTTAGGATATTATAACGAATAACATACTCATGAAGCTTGTAGAATCGGTCTAACTTGGTTACTTTAGATGCATCGAAAGTGAAATAATTGATGAAATAGTATCCTTCTTTGAATTTGTTGATTTGATAAGCAAGGCGTTTTTTCCCCCACTCGTCAGAATTAAGGATTTCACCGTCATTTTCTTTGATGAAATTTTTTATCGACTCGTTCTCTTTTTTTGCGTTTTCTTCGCTAAGAGTTGGAGTGATCACGACCATGCTTTCATACTTATTTAACATTTTCCCTCCTTTGGTCATTTTAAGATAGTAATAATATTTTACTATCTATTGATCCTGAGATTCTAATATTTTCTCAGAATAGGATTTTTTATATTTACTGTACTCATTTATCATTTGATCAAAATTAGAATTCTGATAACTTTCCAGTAGAATATTTAAAAGATCAAAAACAACGTTTAATGTTGAAATTTCTTGTTTCGAGAAATCAGAAAGAACATAGTTGGAAAGGTCTATTCCCTTGGGAGACCCAACTCCAATTCGGATTCTTCCAAACTCATCAGAGCCGATAGAATTGACAATGGAGCCAAGTCCGTTATGACCACCATTACCACCACTTTTCCGTATTCTAATTTCTCCGATAGGAAGATGAATATCATCGACAATGACAAGAATTTCATCTATCCTATATTTTGTTAAAACAGAAGTAACAGCATCTCCGCTTCTGTTCATATAAGTTTTAGGTTTTATAAAGATCAAATCATCTGAAATCAGATAATCATATTTAATTCTTCTTTTAAATTTAAGATTTAGTTTTTTCAGATAGGAATCCAAAAAGGCAAAACCAATATTATGCCGATTAGATTTATATTTTTTCCCTGGATTACCAAGCCCGACAACTAATCTCATTATTTGGAATCTTTTTCAGAACTCTCTTCTTCGGCAGTTTTATCACCTTCTTTGCCTTCAACACCTTCGCCTTCGATTCCTTCTTCACCTTCAACTTCTTCAACAACTTCTTCTATAACTTTAGGAACACTTAAGACAGCAATTGTTATTTCATCAGAAAGTTCTGTAGCAATATCCTCAGAAATAGTAAGATCGCTAAGGTGAATAGAATCACCAATATTCATATTGGAAATATCAAAACTAATTTCTTCAGGAATATCTTTTGGAAGGCATGTAACCTGGATCGTTCTGTGAATAATCTCAAAGACTCCGCCTTCTTTTATCCCAAGTGCTTCACCAGTAAAATTAATTGGAATTTCAATTGTAATAGATTTACCTTTATGAAATTCTAAGAAGTCGATATGAACAATTTCTCTTGTTAATGGATGGATCTGTTTTTCCTTAATGAAAGCTTTATATGTTTTTCCGTCAACAGTAATATCGAAGAATGCAACTGCTCCGATAGATTTTTTATATTCGCGAGTATAATCACGTGCATTAAAAGAAATCTTAATTCCTTCCTGTCCTGCTCCATAAATTATACCGGGGATAAAACCTTTTTTTCTTAACTCTGTAAGATTCGTTCTTTTCCCCAATTCTCTTTTTTCTGCATTAATATTTATGTTCATTCCTTCCTCCGTTGAAATCCCACCATGTGGATTTTATGTTTTATCTAAATAAGATATTTAAAGATTCTTCAATGTGAATTTTCTTTATTGCATTAGCTAATAATTCGGCAATAGAAAGCTGTACGATTTTCTTGCATTTTGCTTTCTCCTTGTTTAAAGGAGCTGAATTTGTAATGAATAACTTTTCTATTGGTGATTTTTCTAAATTACTGATGGCATTTCCCGAAAGGATTCCATGAGCACAAGCAGCATAAACTTTCTTTGCACCTTGATTTATAAGTGCTTGTGACATTTTGCATAAACTACCACCGGTATCAATAATATCATCAAAAAGAATAGCTATTTTTCCTTCAACATCACCAATAATATTTAATATTTCTGCCTTATCATTATTCCCGATTCTACGTTTATCTCCAATTGCTAAAGAACAATTAAGTCGTTCAGCCAAAAATCTGGCTCTTGCAGTTCCACCTGTGTCGGGAGAAACAATAACAGCATTTGATAGATCAAGATTTGCCTTAAAATATCTAGCAAATATAGGAGTTGAATAAAGATGATCAACAGGGATATCAAAGAAACCCTGTATCTGATCTGAATGAAGATCCATTGCTATAATTCTGTTAGCACCTGCTTTTGTAAGAAGATCAGCAATTAATTTTGCAGTAATTGCAACTCCAGGTTGATCTTTTTTATCTGAACGAGCATAACCAAATATTGGAATTACACAATTTATTCTTGCTGCTGATGCACGCTTAAGTGCATCGATCATGATGAATAATTCCATCACGCTATCATTTACAGGATAACAGGTTGACTGTATTATGAATGTATCAGCTCCTCTTACATTCTCATTGATTTTAACAAATGAATTATCGTTTGAAAATTTAAAAACTTCAGCATCTCCTAACGGAATACCTGAAAATTTTGAAACCTCATTCACCAGCTCAATATTAGAATTTCCTGTAAAAATTTTTAACCTTGAATACATTTAATATTTATTCTGCAGCTGGTTCTTCTACTGGCTTCTCTTTGGGTTCTTCAACTGGTTTTTCTTTGGGTTCTTCAACTGGTTTTTCTTTGGGTTCTTCAACTGATTTTTCAACCTTTTTGTCTGAACCTTCATTAGCTGATAATAACGCTTCCTGAAGTACTTCTTTATACTTTTCAATAATAATACGTTCTATCATATTCCTTGTTTCGGTATTAATCGGATGAGCAATGTCACGATATTCTCCAGAGCTTACTCTACGACTTGGCATTGCAACAAAAAGACCATTATCACCTTCGATAACCTTTATGTTTCTAATGATGAATGCATCGTCTATAACCATATTGACGAATGCTTTAAGTTGATTACTTTCTCTAAGAAAAACTTTAACATCTGTAATGTTCATTTTGTACTCCTTTTAGTTTTAGTAATATAATTCCAATAATCCATATCAGAATAGTATATTGAAAATTTTTCTGCTGTTTCTCTGTCTGAGCAGAATCCAATTATTGTGGCTCCACTGCCAGAGAGCATTGCTTGCTCAGCTCCGTTTTCCAAGAGATGATCGATTATCTTTTGGATTTCAGGATATTTTTTGCAAACTCCTTCTTGGAGTTTGTTAAAGCACAACTTAATATTTTCGTGTTCTATTAATTCATTCCAATTGTCATTTTCAAAATTATCTAACAAAACAGCATCATAAGCTTCTTTACTAGAGATTCCGAAACCAGGATTTACTAAGAAGATATTATCTAAATCTATTGGCTTAAGAGATGATATTTTCTCTCCACGGTTTTCGCCTAAGGCACAACCACCTTCAAGGAAAAAATTGATATCACTTCCAAAGTTCTCTGCTATCTTATTCATTTCCTCTTTGGAAAGTTTGAGATTCCATAACTCTGAAAGTGCAATGATTGTACTTGCTGCATTACTGCTTCCGCCACCCATTCCTGCTGAAATGGGTATGTTTTTTTGTAATTCTATTTCTACACCAAATTTCACATTATATTTTTCTTTTATAAAGATCGCAACTTTGTAAATTATATTTTCTTTTGCACTTACAAAGTTTATATCTGACAAAATTTTAACAGTGCTTTTTTTTGTCAAAGCAAAATTTATAATATCGGCGAGCTCAATTTCAGAGAAAATTGTTCTTATCTGATGATATCCATCAGGATGTTTTGATAGAACATCAAGAAATAGATTTATTTTTGCCGAAGAATTTATTCTTAGATTTATTTTTTTTACTTTTTCCATAGTAATAGTAATAATAATTATATTCGGAACTACTATAATATTTTTGTGGCTGAATACCGTTTATTACAATTCCAGTGATATCTACTTTTATATTATCAAGAAGTTCCTTCGTTCTTATAACAACATTCTTATCGGCTTGATCAATGCGAATAACAAGAATTAACAAATCCACTTTCTTTGCCATTATCATTGAATCTGTAACAGCAATAACTGGAGGTGAATCGAACAGAATATATTCATATTTTTCTTTAAGTTTTTCAATGGTTTCATCCATTCGTTTTGAAGCAAGCAGCTCCGATGGATTAGGTGGGATGAGACCACTGGTTATAATATCGAGATTCTCAATATTAGATTTTTTGATTATACTTTCTATTCTCATAGATTTATCCATAAGAAAATCACTAATACCTATTTCTTTATCAAAGCCCATGATTGTGTGAACCATTGGGCGTCTAAGATCCAAATCAACTAAAATTACTTTAGCATCCATTTGTGCTAATGCGGTAGCCAAATTTGTCTGGATTGTGGATTTCCCTTCTTTTGGACCTGAACTTGTTATGAGTACTGTAGTGCAATCAGAGTTCTTTTTTCGTGAAATTATATTTGTTCGTAAAATTCTAAATGCTTCAGCAGTTGATGATTTTGGAGAATAATTGGTAATCAATCTTGTTTGAACTTGCTGAAGTGTTTTTTCATAAAACTCTTTTTCAGAACCTTTTGCCGAAGATATCTTTTGCTCAATATTATCAATCTCTATATCATCGCTCTGAATATGAGGTATAGTCCCCAAAATAGGTAAAGACACATATTTACGAACGTCATCATATGTTCTAATCTTTGAATCAAGTGAATGAATCAAAAGTGCAGCACCAATTCCAAGACCCAAGCCAAGTACAATCGCAATTATAATATTCATTTTTTTGTTTGGTTTAACAGGAAGTTCAGGGACACGTGCTTCTTCAACGATTCGGATTTTGCCAAGCTTAGATTTCTCAGCGATATTTGCTTCTTCATACTTTTCAATAAGCATTGTATATGTCTTTTCATTGATCTTGTAATTCCGGTCTAATCTGGCTAACTGAAGCTCAGTATCTGGGAGTAGAGACATTTTATCATTATATCTTTGTACTGCTTCACTTAAACTAACAACTTTAGTATATTTAATATTTTGTTCTATTTGAGCTGTAGATATTTTTTCTATTAGACTAGATCTGAACATCAATGGATCTGCAGAACCTGATTTCACCTGCAATATTTTCTGGATTTCCTCATTTAATTTTATCTTTGCACTTTCAATAGAGTTATTTAATGCAACGAGTTCAGGATGATCTGGCGAATAATCTGATTGTGTAAGGAAATTTACATATTGAGTTTGAAGTGAAATGGTTTCTTTTTTTAATTGTTCAAGTAAAGGTGATGAGAGCACAGAATTAACATCAGCAAGAAAATCGTCTTGCACGTTCAACTCTACTTTAAGAAAATCTAAATGGTTGTTTGCGATATCTAATTCTGTTTGTGCTTCGGTTAGCATTGCAGTAAGATCAGATGTTTGCTCTATGAGTTTTTGAGTTTCTTCTGTTAGCATTGAAATAGTATGTTCAATTTTATAGATTCGAAGCTCTTCTTCTGCAGAGCGTAATCGACGATCATGTTCATCAAGTTGATTTGCTAGAAATTCTCTGGCGTTCCTAAATTCTCTTCTGGCATAATCCATATCTTGCTGCATTAATGCATGTGCAGCAGCATTTGCTACTTCTTTTGCTTCCATTGGATTTGTAGAATTAAAACTTATTATGAGAATGTCAGTTTCCCGTTCAGTATCAATTTCAATGTTCTCTTTCAAGTATGATTCAGGGAGTCCTTCTATTTGGGAAATTGGAAAGCTATCGTAATTATCATTTCTTGAAAGGATCTGATTCGCAATTTTCATAACAGGAAAACTTTGCAATATCTGGATGTTATTATTTATTGAAGATGCTTTGTTATTCATAGATGTAAAAAAAAGATTACTTCCCATTTTTTCTTCTAGAAGCACTTTAGATGTTGCTTTATAAATCCTTGGTGCTTTTGCTGTATAGATAAATGATCCAATAAAAATTGCTAAGAAAATGGATGCTACGATCCATTTAAATCTAACAATTATATTTAAGTAATCTGCTAATCTAATTTCCTGTTCTTCAAAATCTTCATTGAATTTTACCTGATTGAATTGATCTTTCATTTTACCTCATATGTTTATTTACTTACATTTGAAATTGCTATATAAACACTCAATATTACAGCGATCTGAGAAAGCCAGTTAACTGCTTTTGTAAATGCATAATATGTGGAACCAGACACAATTATAGTATCTCCTGGTTTTAAAATTGGTATTAATTCTGCCTGTCCGGTTTTTAGATATTCTTTTAAATCAACCCATATAACCTTTTCGCCCTCTGTTGTAGATCGAATTATTCGAATTTTGGTAAGCTTTGCATTTTCTGTAGGACCACCGGCAGATGAGATCAATGTTAACAAATCTGTATCATCAGGAATAATATAAAGCCCCGGATTTCTAACCTGTCCCCAAATATAGGTTCTGATCTTTAGCTGTCCAGTCCCTGTAAGAGAACCTGAATACTGATAAACAGCTCCTTGGTTATAACTAAAAGCACTACTACTTTCTGATTGAGCCCATAAATCAAAAGTTATAATTGCTAAAAAAATAATAAATATTGCTTTTCTCATTTATTCTCCTTGGAAATTTTTAATAATTTTTTTCATAGTCTAACGTCAAGATAATTTACTCATCTATGAATATATATCGTTCTATGGATTCAGATCCAGATTCTACAATGTAATAATTACCCTCAATTGGGCTTGGTGTTGAATAAGTATCACCAATAGCATCAACCCGCCAGATCAGTTCAGAGCCCGGGTCAATCAGAGGTCCTTCATATGGAACAATGAAAGTTTCTTGACCTAATGGTGTATTTTGCCAGATAAGCTCTCTAGTTTCATTAAAGACCAGCAACCTGTGTTGTAGTGCATCATATCCTACCCGTTCCCAAATGAAAACTATGTCATCACTGTTTTGATAGGAATCATTATCAACAGGCGATATTAGATATGGCTTATCTATCAATTTATATCCGGTCGTATCAGAAAGTGTTGAATTCCCGGCATTATCAAATACTTCAATAAAATAGAAATAATTTTTACCTATCATTGAAGTTCTATCTAAATAATAGATTTGATTGTCATAATCAACAGTATCAATGATCTGTACAAAATTTAATGTATCGGAGTAATAATCTTGTGCACTGAACCTGAATATTCTTAGATAATCTATATCAGAGTCTTCAAAATGGAACCATTGTGTTTTAATCCAATCACCTTCCATAACTGCATCCATGCCATTATTTTCAAAATCAATATCGTAAGTATTATAGAAATTTAGAGTATCAATGTCACCCTGAAAACCTGAAATAATATCTCCTGTGTCTCCTATATGAGGAACCAATTCCGGTTTATTAGGTGCTATAGTATCAACTCCCAGGCTTTCTTCCCCGGTGCATCCCAACAATAGAAAAGTTAGTATTATTAGTAAAAGAGATATTTTCATATTGAACTCCCTGTTAAAAATTAACTCTTAATCCGACACGATTTGTACTGGCTAGATTATTTGTGAGAAATGCGTAATCAAGTGCAAAATCTTTATACATTATTGTAAGACCGGTTGTAAAATTAGTATCATAATATCCCAAGCGAACTTCAAGCAAATCTTTATATTTATATTCTAATCCGAAATGATGTACTGTGCTGTAAATGTAATCAATATCGTGTGATATCGTAATTATGGAATTAATACTTGGAAGGGGTTGAATTACTGCCATTCCTAATTTACTGTTCATCAATACTTCATCTTGATGATCAGAATTATCATCAACCACTTCCCAGGTAATATTGCTTCCTCCAATATCCTGGAAGTTGACTCCAAAAGTGAAATCTCCCAACCAATCTTTTTCAAAAAGAACAGCAAGGCTTGTTCTGGTTAATAGCGAGAAATCAAATCCGGTTCCATTTCCAATACTCTCATCGATTTTGCGTTTAATATATTTAATATTTCCGCCAAAGTAAAATTCAAATGGAACGTCAAAAAATAACCAACCAAGATTCAGGTCATAATGAAGATGTTTTGCAAAAGCAAATTGCAGAAAATCATCAGTACTGGTCATCCAGCCATCTGGATCTCCTGTTAAATTATATTCAAAATATGCAGAACGGAAACTAGGATTTCCCACTAGATGTTCTTCTAAAAAAACAGGGATATCATCAATAGATAATCTGGTCCAGTTGAAACCAATTGTTACATCACTGGGAAGAGGTTGGCAGAAACTGAAATTATCATAAGAGGCGAGGCCATTGTACAAAAATGCCCTCATTACTCCAATTTCTGTTTTCCGCATTTGTGCAATACCTGAGGCATTCCAATATATTGCAGAACCATCATTAGCAATTGCGGTAAATGCTTTTCCCATTCCTGAAGAACGAACTCCGGAACCTATCACCATGAAGTCGCCGGCATATCTCCCTGCCGAAAGAGTGATTGATAAAAGCAATATTACTAAAACTATAATAACTTTCTTCATTTTTATTACCTATTTTAAGATTGCCATTTTCTGGGTTTTCTCAATCTTTTTATTACCTTTAGTTGCTGTAATGCGATAGAAATATACACCATTTGCTAGAAAGTATCCATCTTTATCCCTGCAATCCCAGCCAAGAGTTGTGCGGGGATATTCGTGATATCCAACGGAAGAAGGAATATTCTTGAATGTTTTTATCAATCTTCCACTTACGGTATATATTTTTATATTAACCTTATCGGCATCATCTGTAAGAACATAAGTGAATCTGGTTCTACCTGAATTGTGATAGTTAACGGTAACGGTTTTTACTGGGTTAGGATAATTAGCAAAATTTATAATATCAAACTTTTCATTTACAATAAATTCAATTTCCAGATTTTCCTCATTTCCGTTAACGTCATGACACTCCAAAGTAATATAATAAGTTCCTTTTGTAAGATTATTCAATTGATATTTAAGAGGGAGTTGATTAAGATTTCCGGGAGTTATGGTTAATGCATATTCGTCACTCCCAATTTCTGTAACATTTGTTCCATCAGAAAGATAAAGTGTTATGCTGTTTTCAAATACATCAATTCCGTTGGCATCCATCAAGATAAATGAGATCACGCCATCTTTAGAAATATATCCACCATGAGTAAATTCTTGTCCTGGACTAGAATTTAAAGTTTGTGTATATTCCTGTCCCTCAACATTTGCTTCAATATACGGTGGTTGGTCATCCTTATTTTGTAAGATGGAATATATCCCAGTTCTATTTACTTCATAAGTTACAGTATTTGCGACAGAATCCATTAAACCACCATATTTTATCCACTTATTGAATTCACTTTCCCATCTATAGATATTAAAATTACCTTCAGTTTCCATAAATTGTGTAAGTGAATTTGCCCGATTATAGCTGAAAGTTAGCGTAATTGATTTATTATTTTGGAAATGACCAATAGAGTCTGCCAGACATGATTCATCAAGAGTTCCAATGTCATAACAGAATGAATTGGTTCTGTTTGCTGGAAAGATCTGTTTAATATCCGGTTGGTCTATCGGATCTTCTATAATGATTGAATTTATGTAGAAAATTGTAGGTTCTGCTAAAAAATCCTGTGGAAATTCACAAAGTAAATTATTATCTAAACTCATTGCTGAAACTGGTGAACTGGAAGTTCCAACTTCAAACATATTTATTGAATAAACATCAGAATTGATTGTATTATTAAAAGTATTGATCTCAGAAAAAGATTCTTCATTTTCATTAACAACAGCACGAAATTCAATTTCTCCATTCAGAAGAGGAACTGGGATAAATTCCCATCTGTTCGCAAGAACAGCAAGAGGTGATATCTGAATGGTTGTTAATAATAATGGATTATTTGTAACATCATATAATCTTAGATTGCAGGAATCTGCGACTATTGAGCCGGAATTTCGAATAAGCACTTTTGCAGCAGGTGCATTTTCAAATTCGGTAAGTTCAAAATGTTCCATTACAAGATCAGGACCTGCAACAAGGATAATCTCAGTATTCGTGATCGTGGAATCTCCAATAGAATCAAATATTTTAAAATGAAATTTTATTTCATTTCCGGCTGAATATGCAGGTAGTGGAGTTTCTAATTCATATTTATGATCTTCTATATTTATCATCTCAATTGTAGAAAGACTTGGCTCCAGTACGAAATAGATATCTCCTAATCCATCTTCATCAAAGAAATCAGCACGGATATTTATTGGCTCTCCATCTTCAGGAGGATCTGGAATAATTTCTAGATTTACCATTGCTGCTTGACCTACTGTATAATTTGTAATGCTGGTTATTTCACCATTTTCACCATAAGCAAATAATTTTACATATTGAGAATAAATAAGATCATTATTTTCCGGAACAATAAAATCAGAAACCTTGAGTGAATCATTTATTGTTGGGATTTCAAAAGGATAATATTGATTAAGTGGCAGTTGAGAATCATCTTCATCAAAAACCACAAATTTCCCATTACTTATTTGCGAACCAACATGAGAACTAATTTCTAAAGTATCACCTTCTACAAGATTGTATTTATTTAGATCAATTTGTTTCTGATCGTAAGGTAAAATAATCTCGATCATTGGATCGCCTAAAAAGGCAAAACCGTGAGTTAATGCTATTCCTATATTAGAAAAATTATAAGAGGCAAAAAACTTGGCTTTAGCAAAATTTGCAATCTCTCCAGTAGAAGATATATGTTTATCAAAAATAGCTTCTGTAAGATGTTTGCTCATAGCAAGATCAGCATATAGATAACCATATCCTGTAAAGCCAAAATGTCCAATAGCCCCACGATTTGGACGTAGAATCAATTCTTCTCCAATACAAGAACTCTGAGGTGTATTGAAAGCAGAACCATAACACGAAAGGCTGGCTACTAATGGAAAATTTTCATTATTAAAAGTTGAAATATCAGCAATATTTAAAAGGTTATAATCTGCCCAAACATAACCGCCGCCATGACCCATAAATTGCAGGTAAATGGTTCCATCATTAATATTACTAATTAGATCTGTTGTATTCCCACCATAAGATTCCGGTAATGTATCAGGATTACAATAAACACGACTTACATTAAAATTATCAGGTATCCAGGTTGAACGGACTATTTCAGATTGAACAGCGAAAATAGCTCCTTCTGACGGGTTACCGCCAGCGGCAAGAGTAACATGACTATGCCAGAGATCTTGAAAATTCGGTTGTTCAATATATTGGATTGTTTTGTTAACAACGTCTTCAATTTGATCTTCTTCCCAAATATTAATACGACCAATCGCGACATCAGAAACCAGATCATTACCAACAATACAACCAAGCCAGTTATCGCTGGGGATAGCACCTCGTATTTCAACCCAAACTTTTTTGAATGGGATAAGGTTAAATACACGACTGGAACTATTATCTCTCTCATCAGTAATTCCATCTCCCATGAAAAGAACATGGGTCACGCCAGAACCACTCCAGTTATTATAAGCATACTGGATGAAATCTTTTATTGATTGAGCAGAACGTATACCATAGTTGAATTCATCAAATATATCCTGTAAGGCAACGATCTTCACAATCTTGCCCTGCTCTTCCCATTTTAGCTTAAATTGCATAAGTGATTCATTCTCAATGAAATCTGTTATTGTAATCACAATGTATTTAGCAAAATTGGTTTGTGATTTTAAATTAGAAGGTATATTCGGAAGAATTCTAGAAGGTAATTTCTTCTTATTCTCCGTGACTGCAATATACTTTGTATTTTGATTGAACAGACTATCCTGAAAAGATATCTTAAAAGGTGGAGAGCCATTTCCTAAAAAGGATTCTGCATGAATATTCTCAATAAAACTTGTTCCCAATTTATAGACAGAAACTTGATCAGTAGAAAAATTATTCAGTTCAAATTGGAATAAACCTAGTTCTTCATCTTGAGGTTCGGTAAATTTCATTTCATCTGTATCGGTTTTATATTCACGCCAGTAAGTCACATCAAAGTAATCAAGCATAACCTGCTGATTTTCTATGCCGAGAATTCCCGGAAGATTTACGTATAAATTATTCTCACCATGAAATAAATAACTATTGTGTATTGGATTACTTAAATTATCAAATATTTGTTCGGCTTGTCCATTCCATTCATGAGAGCCAATCTGTGATGAATTAATATTGATTTGAGCAGAGTGGTTGATCTGATTATAATTATCTTTATTAAATGTAACGCTGAAAAGACAGATTTGTGCTGTAAATCTTTTTGTAGGACGCTGATCTGGATATTGAAGGTCAAAAGAGTATATTTCTAATGATGGAGAATAAATTCTATCCCAAAACCAGATATCTTCACGGTAATAGTAATTTACTGGTGGTCTAATCTGAGCTCCAAGATGATCCTTCGTATTCTGTTGTTCGAAATGAACAGTATATTGATATGATTCTGGAATAATGTATTCTCCCGTTTGGATATTTCCTAATCCACCATTTTCTACTGCCATTCTGCTTCCGGGGTGATCCAATAATGTTAAATAATAAGAATTTTCCGATGTATAATCATCGTAATAATGATTTTCACCGTAATGGATGTCTCCGTAGAACTCAAAGTAATCTCCCTGATCAAAAGAACCATCTGCAGCTCCTACAAAATGTATTGGAACCTGATTTCCCATACAGGTTAATTCTAAATTTCGAGGATCTATATTATCCCAGTCAAAAGCCATTTCATATTCAATTGGAAAGTCCAGAGATGCCAGGGTTTCAATAATATACTCATAGCTTATTTTGTAAATTCCTTCATTGGTAACGATGATACGAAGCTCATTTACATCATCACCTTCTCTTAATGGGATATATTCCGATTTCTGTTTTTCTTTTCTCCAATTTGTAGAATAAGTGTTATTTAGAAAAAAAGAGTCAGCAATTTTATCAATATAATTCTCACCTTGTGAAATGCTTCTACTTTTATTACCTGTAATATCAATACGCAACGTCAACTCTTCGGTCACTAAAAGTTCGGCATTCTTTCCTCTGTATTGAAATGGATGAATGTTGAATCCAGTAAAATATCTGTCACCGATATATGCAGGAGAGCCTTTCTCTATAATATTTGCAGGATAAAGTACAGTTGAATTATATATTTTTTTCTCTAAATAAAATTGATAGTCTACATCTGTATCGGAAGGAATCATTTTTTCTGCTGGATATACTTTAAAGTTAGGAATAGTTCTTTGTTTTTTTTCTATTATTTGGAAGGAAACATCTCCATCAATTGGTAACCCGATTATCTCAGTAAAAAAAGGCAATAAGGGATATCCTTCTTCAACTGGATATAATGCATCAGCACAAACTATTTTATTGAAAGATCCAAATTTTGTTGAGATTATTTCACTTTCAAATTCTGGTAGAATGAATTTTACAATCATTTCATTCTCGGTTTGGCTGATTACCTCAAAATTATCAGCAAAGATCAAACTAGAAACAATGAATAATATTATTATCAATGCAATTTTGTACATCTAAGTCTCCAATTTTATTTTAGTAAAAAAAACGAATAATGTTTTTTTTGGCAAGAATTATATATTTTCTAAAAATAGTTTAAATAATATTAAAACTGATTTTTTTCTGATATTTTCTCGATTTCCCGAAAGAGACAATTTTCTGCTTATTATTTTGTCATTAATAGAAATGGCAATATAGATTGTTCCGACAGGCTTTTCAGGAGTTCCTCCAGAAGGACCGGCAATACCAGTAATTGAAGCGGAAATATCTGTTCCAAATATCTTTTTTGTACCTTCAACCATTTCTATTACAGTCTCTTTGGACACTGCTCCAAATTTATTTAGCGTTTCAGGATTAACATTCAGAATATTAATTTTTGCCTGATTTGAGTAACTAACAATTCCACCCATAAAATATTCTGATGCACCGGAATTTGATGTAATTATTTCTTGTATCATTCCACCAGTACAAGATTCTGCAAGTGAAAGTGTGAGTTTTTTGTATAATAATTTTTCGTGTAATTTTTGTGATATCATGTAAATTTCATTTTCAAGTTCATTTTCCAATTCGATTGGTTTAGGTCTCCAAGATTTAAATTTACCATGTTGAACTCGTTGAGAGTGCGGTCTCTGCTCTTTTGAGATTTGTTCTCTTTCTTCTCGCTGTTCTTTTTTTGGTCTACTTTCTAAGATATTGATCTTATGTTCTTTATATTCAACCAGATCACCAATCTTTATCATTGTATGTTTGAGTTTATTAATTTCTCCATTAACTTTTACAAGACCATCTTTTATAAAATGACGGATATCACTGTAATAATCACATACACCAGCAGCTTTAAGAAGCTTGAATAATTCTATTTCGTCACCTTTATTGATATAAAAATCCATTAATATGCCTTTGCGAAAATCACGCGTTTTTTACTTTCTTTTCCGCAATAAATACATTTTCCTGTTTCTTCTTGCGCATTAATTGGAATGCAGCGGATCGTTACTTTTAAGTCATCTTTGATCTTCTCTTCACAATCTGCATTTCCGCACCAGTGGCTCATTGCAAATCCACCATGAATCTCAGGATTGTTCTTATTTTTTGGTGTAAAGAATTTATAGAATTCATCTTTATCATCAATGTTTATTGTATTCTCATTACGGAAGCTAAAAGCTTTTTCATAGATATTTTGTTGAATATCATCAAGAATATTTGTAAGGTTGTTTATAAAATCATCTACATTTATTCCGGTTTTATCTTTTGCATCCTTATCTCTTCTCCCCATGAAAACAGAATTATTCTCAATATCACGAGGTCCGATCTCAAGTCTTACAGGAACACCTTTCTTGGTCCAATCCCATAGTTTTTCACCACCACGCATATCACGATCATCAACTTGGTATCGAATTTTCTCCTCATTGTATCTCAATTTCTTTAATTTTGAGATAAGCTCATCAATAAAAGTTATGACCTTTATTCGCTCTTCATCAGTTCTGTAAATTGGGACTATGACAATATGTGAAGGGGCAATCTTTGGAGGGAGCACTAATCCATCATCATCGCTATGAGCCATTATAAGAGCGCCGATAAGTCTTGTAGAAACGCCCCATGAAGTGGTCCATGCGTATTCCTCTTTTCCTTCTTTATTTTGGAATTTTATATTGGAAGCTTTCGCAAAATTTAATCCTAAGAAATGAGAAGTTCCTGATTGAAGAGCTTTTTTATCCTGCATCATTGCTTCTATGGAGAAAGTATTTAATGCTCCAGGGAATCTTTCGGATTCAGTTTTTTCACCCATAATTACCGGCATAGCAAGAAATTTCTCAGCGAAATCTGCATAAACATTTAACATCTTAAAAGTTTCTTTCAATGCATCTTTTTTAGTTGCGTGAGCAGTGTGTCCTTCTTGCCATAAAAATTCTGTAGTACGCAGGAATAATCTAGTTCGCATTTCCCATCTTACAACATTTGCCCATTGATTTATCAGCAAAGGCAGGTCGCGATAAGAATTTATCCATTTGCTGAATGATGCCCCAATAATGGTTTCACTTGTTGGACGCACAATAAGTTCTTCGGTTAATTTTCCGGCAGGTTTCAATCCGCCTTTCCCATCATCCTCTAATCTGGTATGTGTAACAACTGCACATTCTTTGGCAAAACCTTCTACATGTTCGGCTTCTTTTTCAAAAAAGCTTTTTGGAATAAAAAGTGGGAAGTAGGCATTAACGTGACCTGTATCTTTGAACATTGTATCTAAGTTCTTTTGAATATTTTCCCATATTGCATATCCCCAGGGTTTAATCACCATACAGCCGCGAACATCACTGTTTTCTGCCATATCGGCAGCTTTTACGACTTCCTGATACCAGCTAGGATAATCCTCGTTTCTTTTTGGATTTATCGCTGTTCTTTTTTGTTTAGTCATGTTTTAACAAACTCCTAATTCTCTTAATGATAATTAATGGAAATCATTTTATTATCTATACTTATTATCTTACAATACTTCAGCTTTCTAAAAATTGTAGTATAGTTTCCTTGTCAAATCAAAAAAAAGTATAACTTGAACTATCTTGACACTTAAGAGCATTGTCAACTTTTGGAAATTATGAATAAATATGATGTAATTGTTGTTGGTGCCGGTCATGCCGGAATAGAAGCTGCACTTGCTGCTGCCAGAATGGGAGCACGCACTCTTATCTTTGTGATCAAGATAGAAACAATTGGGAGAATGAGCTGTAATCCTTCAATGGGTGGACCAGCGAAAGGACATCTTGCCAGAGAAATTGATGCGCTGGGTGGAGAACTTGCCAGAGTTGCAGATATTACAGGTATTCAATTCCGTATGTTGAACAGAAAAAAAGGACCAGCAGTCTGGGCACCAAGATCGCAGAATGATCGGATGCAATATTCAGCGGTTATGTATCGTGCATTGGAAAATCAGGATAATCTTGATGTTATTGAATCAATGATAGATGAGATAATTCTGGATGGTGATAACAAAACAGTGAGAGGAGTACGTTCCAACTTGGGAGAAGAGTATTTTGCTCCTAAAGTTATTCTGGCAAACGGTACATTTTTAAAAGGACTTGTTCATATTGGTAATGTACATTTCAGTGCTGGAAGATCTGGCGAACCTGCTTCCAATAAATTATCAGATTCACTTACAAAAATAGGATTGAAACTAGCAAGATTCAAAACAGGAACTCCGCCCAGAATTGATTTGCGAACTGTGAATATGAACCAAGTTGAAGAACAACCGGGAGATGAAAACCCGCAAGGATTCTCATATTACAGAAATATTACTTTGAGAAACGATATGAGTTGTTACCTTACTTTTACAAATCCGGAAACTCATAAAATAATTAATTCTAATCTTAAAAAATCTTCTCTTTATGGCGGATATATAAGTGGGATTGGACCGAGATATTGTCCATCTATCGAGGATAAAGTAGTTAAATTTTCTGGTAAAGATAGACATCATGTTTTCATAGAACCGGAAGGTGCAAATACTCATGAAGCTTATGTAAATGGTACGTCCAATAGCCTTCCACCGGAAATTCAAAAAAAGATGATTCATTCCATTTCAGGTTTGCACAATGCTTCCATAATTCGTTATGGATATGCCATCGAATATGATTATATAATCCCTGATGAGATCAAAGCTACCATGGAAACAAAAATTATTTTGGGATTATACCTGGCTGGACAGATCAATGGGACTTCCGGTTATGAAGAAGCAGCCGCTCAAGGACTTGCCGCCGGGATAAATGCTGTTCTTGCTCTGGACAAAAAAGAGCCAATGATCTTTGACAGATCGCAATCGTATTTAGGTGTTTTGATGGATGATTTAGTCACAAAGGGAACAAATGAGCCATATCGCCTTTTTACTTCCCGTGCAGAGTATCGGTTATTTCTACGTCAGGATAATGCAGATGAAAGATTAATGCCGATTGGTTATAAATTGGGATTGGTGAGTGATGTACGCTGGCAAAAATTCTTAACAATGAAGAAAATATTTAATAGAGAAATAAAATATTTGAAAGCAACAGCTTCTAATAAACATCCAAAACTCAAAGAACCTATGAAATTTGAAAAAATCTTAAAACGCCCTGAAATCTCATTTTCTGATCTTGCTGAATTTGGTTATAAAATTCAGGGAGATGTAACAGAAGACATCCAAAATAGGATTTCATTAAATATAAAATATGAAGGCTATATTAAACGGCAAATGGCAGAAATTGATAAATTTGAAAAAATGGAACATTCCGAAATCCCTACTGATACCGATTATATGAAAATAGAATCGATTGCTTATGAAGCGAGAGAAAAACTAAATAAAATTAAACCAACTTCTTTGGGGCAGGCATCCCGTATCCCGGGAGTGAATCATATTGACGTGACATCACTTCTTGTTTACTTAAAGAAAAATAAAAAGAAGAAGAGTAATAAATGAAAAATGTAATAATTCTGATTTTAACATTATTAGTAATTGGTGGCTGTGTAACACATAATGAGATTTATAAACAGAAAACTCAAGATAGGCTTGAAACCCCACCATTACTAAAATGGATTTATAATACACCGGAAAGTTTCGTAGTTGGAATTTCTCAGAAAAGTATGAGTTCTGAGAAAATGCAGGAAGCCGCAAAACAGATGGCTGCAGTAATGGAAAGCAGAAATAGTGCTTCTTATATAATAGAAAAATATGCAGCTACCTCCAGCGACAATACTCTCAAATCGAATGTTATTGAATTTAAATTGAATGTAAGTTCATCTCCACAAAAAACAGAGCAGATCTACAATTCACTTGAGCTTGTGGATTCTATAGAAGTACTTGGCTATTTTTTTGGTCTGTTCTCTACCATTAATAAGGAAGTGAGTACTTCTTTTAACAAAGCATATATCCAGAGAATACCTGAATACTTTGAGAAAGATAAGTTAGAAATTTCAGGTAATACAATAAATTGTTATAATACTAAAAGTTCATCATCATTGATTTCAGCTTGGGAAAATGCAGCGATCGAAGCGAGATACGAAATTGCAAAGTATTTTGAGAAAAAGGTTCAATCCGCAATAATAAATACAGATGTGATCACAGAAAAAAGAATAGCATTAGAAACTTCTGAGAAGCTATCTAAAATGAAGTTAAAAAGTAGCTTCATCACGACGGAACTCAAAGATAATTTAAGAACTTTTAAAGTTTATCATGAAATGGAAATTATTAAATAGTGAAAAAAATGAAAATAGTTGCTATAATTCCAGCCAGATTTGATTCCACGCGTTTTCCTGGAAAACCTTTAGTAAAATTGGGGAATAAATACATTATTCAACATGTTTATGAGCAGGCAAAAAAAAGTGGATTGTTTGCTGAAATTATCGTGGGAACAGATGATCAGCGTATATTTGAAGCTGTTAATGGGTTTGGAGGAAAAGTAACTTTAACCAGCAAGAAACATAACAGCGGAACAGATCGGGTAGCAGAAGTTTGTACTAAAATGTCTTGCTGCAAAGATGATGATATTATAATCAATATACAGGGTGATGAGCCCTTCATATCTGAAAAACCACTCAGAAAACTGATAGAAGCGTTTAACGATCCTGAAGTACAAGTTGCATCTTTAATGCATAAGACAAAGACCGATATGAATAATCCAAATGTGGTGAAAGTTGTTTGTGATGAAAATGATAATGCTATAAATTTTACTCGTTTACCAGTAGCTTTTAATCAATTTTCTAAGACTGGTTTTTTTCAACATATCGGTGTTTATGCATTCAGAAAAAAAACACTGTTTGAATTTGTAGAATTACCAGAAAGTAAATTAGAAAAAATAGAAAAACTTGAACAATTAAGACTTTTGGAAAATGGATATCAAATTAAAATGATCCGCACTTCTTATAAAGGTATCGGAATTGATACTCCACAGGATTTGGAGAAAGCAGAGAAGTTATTAAAGACGAATAAATAGAAAAAAAATTATCAGCAAATAAAACTAAAATATAATACTGATTTCATATTAGCAAAATAGCAACGAAATGAACTAATAATATGATGAAAGTATGTTTTTATTATTGCAGGTAGTTAGAAATCAAAATAGATATTTATCCTTTTATTCTCTTTATACCGGCACCAAGTTTTTGTAGTTTAACCTCAATTTTATCATAACCTCTATCGATATGATAAATTCTGGAAATAGTTGTTTCACCTTTGGCTGCAAGTCCAGCAAGAACCAGCGCAGCACTTGCTCTTAGATCTGTTGCCATTACCATTGCACCACTTAAAGTATTTACACCATTTACTATTGCCACATGTTTTTCAAGCGATATATCAGCATCCAATCTGTTTAATTCAGCAACGTGCATTAATCTATCAGGAAAAATTGTATCTTCAATTCTAGATTCACCTTTTGCCAGAGTCATAAGTGCCATGAATTGTGCTTGCAAATCAGTAGGGAAATCGGGATATGGATAGGTAACAATATTAACAGGAAGTATCATGGCTGGTGGAATGATCTCAACTTTTCTTTTACTAATATTCAATTTACAGCCGGCTTGGATAAGTCTATCTAACAGTGATTGAATGTGCTCTGGGATGCAATTTGAGATAGAAATCTTACTGCCTGTTATAGCGCCAGCAATAAGAAAAGTTCCGGCTTCAATTCTATCTGGCATCATTTCTTTTTCTACTGGATGCAATTCTTTCACTCCGGTTATCTGGAGATGGCTTGTATCTTTTCCTTCTATCTTAGCACCCATTAATATTAAACAATCTATAAGGTTACCGATCTCAGGTTCTTTTGCCACATTATGTAGATCTGTTGTGCCTTCAGCAAGTACTGCAGCCATAACAGCATTAGCCGTAGCTCCTACACTTACTTTTTCAAATCTTACTTTAGCAGCAACTAGATTTTCACAGATTGCATTTATATAACCATGTTCGATCTTGATCTTAGCGCCTAGTGCTTCCATAACTTTTAAATGAAGATCTACAGGACGAGTTCCAATTGCACATCCACCAGGAAAAGAGACTCTTGCTTTTCCAAACCTAGCAAGTAGTGGACCTAATACATAAATTGAAGCACGCATTTTGCTTACAAGTTCGTAGGGAGCTTCATAATAATCGGCATAAGAGGTATCAATGATTAACGTCTCATTTTCGTATTCTACATGTGCACCCAAAACTCTTAAAACGTGTGCCATCATTTTAATGTCATTTAAGTGTGGAACGTTATGAAAAATAGATTTTCCTTTTGCCAGAAGTGCTGCAGTCATAATTGGAAGAATTGCATTTTTAGCACCGCTTATTTTTACATCACCTTTTAATTTTTTGCCACCGGCTATTACAAATTTATCCATGTTTCCTCATTATCAATTAAATATTCTCATGATCCGATCAAAACCATTCAGATCTTTAAAAACCTGAATATCACTAAATTCATTTTCCCTAGCAATTTCAATTATCTTTTTAGCTTGATCATACCCTATTTCAAAATATATTTTACCTGATTTCGTCAAATGTTCTTTTGCATTTTGTAAGATTTTCTCATAAAAGTACAAGCCATTATTCTCAGCTTGAAGTGCAGATTTTGGTTCATACTCCTTGATCTCTACTGGCAGTTGTTCGTATTTTACTTGGGAAATATAGGGAGGATTGGAGATAATGAGATCATATTTATTAGTAACGTTTTCAAAGATATCAGATTGGAAAAAATTGATCTCAACATTATTCAAGTCAGCATTTTGCTGAGCAATTTTTAACACAATCTTGGAAATATCAACTGCATCGATGTATTCAGTTTCTAAGTTCTTAGCTAAAGCAATTACAATAGCACCGGAACCAGTTCCAATATCAAGTATTCTAGTTCCACTCTTTTCTTCATGAATGATTTTTTCAACCAATAATTCTGTTTCGGAACGTGGGATAAGTACACTGTTAGAAACGATTATTTTGTACCCGTAAAATTCTGTTTCACCCAATATATATTGGAGAGGTTCATGTCTTTTTCGGCGTGAAGTTATCTTTAAAATTGAATTTAGTTGAGTATCGGAAATTTCTTTTTCAGGTTGAAGATAAATATCGAGTCGATTCATTTGTAGAACATGAGAAATTATAATTTCTGCATTTTGTTTTGGACTTGTTATTTCATTTTTCTTTAATTGTGCTGTAAGCCAATTCAACAACTCCCAAATTGTCCAGACTTTCAAGTTACTCTCCTATAAAATAAAAGGTTCACTCTGTAGAATGAACCATTAAACACGTGGGATGATAATTTAATTATTAAAATCCTCTGATTTTTTTTAATATCTTTTCTTGAATATTCGTGGGTGTTTTTTCATGCTTAAGGTATTCCATTGTATAATCTGCTCTACCTTGTGAAATAGATCTTAATCGTGTAGAATAACTAAAGAGTTCGCTCATAGGTATGTGAGCAGTGATTTCCTGTTTCTGATTATAATTTCTAATATGCTCAATTCTACCTCGCTTAGCATTTATGTCTCCAATGATTTCTCCCACAAAGTCTTCAGGAGAAATTATACTGATCAGCATAATAGGCTCCATAATTACAGCTTTAGCTTTCCTAAGTCCATTATTTACAGCTATGGAAGAAGCAATACTAAAAGCTGTTTCACTGGAATCAACTTCATTGAATTTTCCATCTATCAGTTCAATCCTAACCCGCTCAATAGGGCTGTTCATTAAAGGTCCATCCAGGCATGCATTCAGTGAACTGCTCTGGATTGCTCTCCAAAACTCTTTGGGAATAACATCTGGACCAATTAAATTAATAAATTTGTTCTTTTCTCCAGGGTGAAGTTCTTCAAGCTTGAGTGGAGAGAGTTTTAGTTTGACAACAGCATAATGACCCTTTCCATTCATTTCCCGAATAAACTTTCCGTTTGAAATCACTTCATTTGTAATACTTTCACGGTATGCAACTTGAGGATTCCCAACATTTGCCTGAACATTAAATTCTCTTCTAAGTCTATCAATAATGATCTCAAGATGCAATTCTCCCATACCTGATATAAGTGTTTGACCTGTGTCTTTGTGTTGTGAAACCCTAAATGTTGGATCTTCTTCTTCCATTTTTTTTAAAGAAATATCCAGATTATCTCTGTCTGCTTTTGTTTTTGGTTCAATTGCAATAGCAATAACAGAATCGGGAAAAGTAATAGGTGCAAGGAGTAAATCGAGACCATCCGAAGTGAGAGTATCACCTGTCTGAATATTTTTGGGACCTACAATAGCGGCAATATCGCCTACTTCTAAATTAAAGATATCTTTCTTTTTATTGGAATGAACCTGTAGAACACGAGAGACGCGTTCTTTTTTGCCGGTAGATTGATTCATAATTGAATCACCTCGCTTAATTGATCCGGAATAAACTCTAATATAAATGAGTTTTCCAACATATTTATCGATCTGAACTTTAAAAGCTAAAGCAGAGAATTTCCCTTTTGGATCTGGCTGAACAAGAATTTCTTCTTCTCCATTTCCATTTGTACCGATAGCAGGTGGGATATCCAGAGGCGACGGTAAATAATCATTGATTGCATCCAATAAAAGTTGTACTCCCTTATTCTTAAGGGAAGATCCGCATAATACAGGAACAAATTGGTGCATAATTACGCCTGTACGGATAGCTGAAATAATTTCACGCGCAGATATTTCTTTCTCTTCAAGATATTTTTCCATGATTATATCGTCGTATTCTGAGATATGTTCCAATAGTTTGTTTCGTAAATTTTCGGCAGATCCTAATAATTTATCAGGAATTTTTTTGGCGTGATATTCTATACCCATTGTCGACTGATCAAAGTAAATAGCCTTCATGTTAATTAAATCAATAATACCTTCAAAATTATCTTCTTGACCAATTGGTAATTGAACAGCTAATGCATTGTTGGTAAGGCGGTCATTGATCATATCGATAACGTGTTCATAATCTGCACCCGAGCGATCCATTTTGTTTATGAACGCTATACGCGGAACTTTATATCTATCCGCCTGATGCCATACCGTTTCTGATTGTGGTTCTACGCCACCTACTGCGCAGAATACACCAATAGCTCCATCTAATATTCTCAATGATCGTTCAACTTCGGCTGTGAAGTCAACATGGCCTGGAGTATCAATAATATTAATTTGTTTCTTTTTCCAGTAGCAGGTAGTAACAGCTGAAGTAATCGTAATGCCACGTTCTTTTTCTTGTTCCATCCAGTCCATAACTGCATTCCCGTCATGAACTTCACCCATTCTATGAATAATGCCGGTATAGAACAACATCCTTTCGGTAGTAGTTGTTTTACCGGCATCAATATGAGCCATTATGCCAATATTACGTATTCCAGACAGATCTCTGTTTTTTGACATAATGTGATTTGTTACTAAATTCTAAAGTGAGCAAATGCTTTATTAGCTTCCGCCATCTTATGAACATCTTCACGGCGTTTTATGCTGGCACCTTCTTTTTTATAAGCAGCCAAGAGCTCGCCTGCAAGGCGTTCAATCATAGTTTTTTCAGCTCGTTGTCTGGAGAAAGAAATGATCCATCTATATGCCATTGCTTGAGCATTTTTCTTATTAACTTCTGTAGGAACCTGATAGTTTGATCCACCGATACGACGTGAAACCACTTTAATAAGGGGTCTTACGTTATCTACTGAAGTAGTAAATACTTCGAGTGCAGGTTCCCCTGTTTTCTTTTCGATAATTTCTAATGCACCATAAACGATCTTCTCTGCTATACTCTTTTTACCTTCTTTCATAACAGCATTAATGAATTTACTTAGCACAATACTCTTATATTTTGGATCAGGATATATTTCTCTTTCAATTGCCTTTCGTCTTCTTGACATCTACATCCTCCTAATTCTTAGGTTTCTTCGTTCCGTATTTCGAACGAGATTGAATACGACCGTCAACACCTGCTGTATCAAGTGCACCACGAACAATATGGTATCTAACACCAGGTAAGTCTTTTACTCTACCACCGCGAACGAGAACGATACTGTGTTCCTGCAGGTTGTGACCTTCTCCAGGAATATAAACTGTTACTTCTGCACCATTAGTAAGACGTACTCTGGCAACTTTACGAAGAGCTGAGTTCGGCTTTTTTGGTGTGGTTGTGTAAACTCTTGTACACACACCTCTTCTTTGCGGGCAGGAACCAAGAGCTCTATTTTGCTTTTTCTTTTCGATCTTCTTTCTGCCTTTACGTATCAACTGATTAATTGTTGGCACTATTTCCTCCGTTTATTTATTAGAAATCAAGGATATCATCAAGCGATTCTTTTTTTTCCTGATGAGCAAACTCTTGGATGATCTCGGTAATTGATTTACCCTCATCAATAGCTTTTTTAACCTGGTTATTATAGAACTTAGTTCCTGTACCAATCGGTATTCTATGACCGATGATTATACTTTCTTTGAGACCTTCAAGATTATCCACTTTTCCTTCAATTGAAGCTTGAGTAAGAACCTTTGTAGTCTCCTGGAACGAAGCTGCAGAAAGCCAGCTTTCTGTTAACAGCGAAGCTTTTGTAATACCAAGTAAGAGTTGCTCAAAGGTAGCTCCTTCGCCACCCTCTTCTTCAATACGCCTGTTTTCTCTATTAACTTGATTTCTATTTACGATTTCACCTTCCAGAAACATTGTATGTCCTGGATTAAGTATTTTAACTTTTTTAAACATCTGACGAATGATAACACCAATATGTTTATCATCAATCTTAACACCTTGTTTTCTATAAACTTCCTGGATCTCATTAACAATAAGCATTTGTGCAGCAGTGATACCTTTTGCTTTTAGAATATCATGAGGATCAAGTGGACCGCTTGAGAGAGCATCACCACTTTCTACTCTGTCTCCTCCATGAACAATTATCCTTTTTCCAGGCGGGATGATATATTTTTTTTCTGTTTCTTCTCCAGCATTAATGTAAATCACACGACCGGATTTTGAAAGATCTCCAATAGAAACTAGCCCGGCGATTTCAGAAAGAACAGCTTTTTCTTTTGGTATACGAGCTTCGAAGAGGTCTTGAACCCGTGGTAGACCACCAGTAATATCACTCTGTTTTATTGTTATACGGGAAGATTTACCAAGTACATCACCCGGGTATACATAAATACCATCTTTTGTCTCAACCATCAAACCAGATTGGATAGGAACAAGAATTTGTTTACCCTTTTTTGGAATAATCTTGAACTGAGCTTGAAGTTTACGGTCTTTTGATTCAATAATTGTGATTTCTTTCGAGCCGGTTAATTCATTAAATTCTTCTTTGTAGGTAATATCTTTTATGAAATGTTCGAATTTAAGTTCACCTTTGGCAGGAGAGATAAGTGGATTGTTATAATGGTCCCAACTGAATAACTTAGTATTCTTAACAATTTTTTGACCATCCTGTACGTAAATTGTAGCAGCATATTCCACTTTATATGATTCCAGTTCTGAACCATCTTCTTCACTAATTATTTTGATCTTTCCGAAATAACCACTTGATATAAGTTCGTTAGATCGATTAATAACAGTATTCATTTTCACAAATTCTACAAGACCATCAGTGTTTGCAGCTACTTCTGCTAGATCCACATCGGTACTTGTCGTACCACCAATATGGAAAGTACGAAGTGTAAGCTGAGTTCCAGGTTCACCAATACTCTGAGCTGCGATTACTCCCACCGGTTCGCCAATGGTAGAAGGTTTATTATTTCCCAGATTTCTACCGTAACATTTTGCACAAATTCCATTCTTAGATTCACAAGTTAATACAGATCTGATTTTTACGGAATTAATACCATGATTTTGGATTGTTTTAGCCATCTCATTTGTTATCTCAGAGTTTGCATATGCAATAATTTTTCCTGAGTCTGAAACTGGGTCAATAATATCTTCAGCAGTTGTTCTACCTTTGATTCTCTCATAAAGTGGTTCTACTGTCTCTAATCCTTCTTTAAGAGCACTTACTTCAATACCTTCGATTGTACCACAATCTTCACTTGTTATTATAGCATTCTGAGCAACATCCACAAGACGTCTTGTGAGGTATCCTGCATCGGCAGTTTTGAGGGCAGTATCAGCCAAACCTTTACGTGCACCATGAGTAGAGATGAAATATTCAAGAACGGTAAGACCTTCTTTGAAGTTAGACTTGATTGGAGTTTCAATAACTTCGGCAACACCTTCGGAAGAACCTTTTGAAGGTTTATCCATCAAACCACGAAGAGCACCCAATTGCTTGATCTGATCTTTACCACCACGAGCACCGGAAAGATACATCATATTTATTGAGTTGAAACCACCTTGATCAGTTTCCAATTCCTTCATAAGAAGATCTGTTACTTTTTCAGTAGTTAATTTCCACTTATCAATAACACGGTTATAACGTTCTGTTTCGGTGATTTCGCCATTCATGTAACTGGCTATAATCTTAGCTACTTCTTTTTCTGTTTTTGCTATAAATTTATTTTTATCTTTTGGAGATATTACATCACTAGCACTAAAGGTAATACCTGCTTTTGTTGCATATTTAAAACCAAGTTCTTTAATGTCATCGAGAAATTCTGCTGTCTTAGCTTGTCCTATTATTTCGTAGCACTCCATTGACAGATCATTCAGTTTACCTTTTGTGAACGTATAATTTTTAAATGGAAGTTCAGGGGGAAGTATTTGATTAAAAATAACACGACCAATAGTTGTAGTTATAATCTTCCCATCAATAAGAATATTGATCCAAGTATATAAATCTAAATCAACCTTTTTTGTGATATATCCTTTCTGGTTTTTTAAATGATCTTCTTGTTCGTAAGCGAGTAGAACTTCATCAGAAGAACTGAAATATCTCAGGTTCTTAGTATCTTCAGGTTCTTTATATTTTTTAACAGTTAAATAATAATTACCTAGAACGATATCTTGATTTGTAGCCATTGCCAATTTACCACTTGCAGGAAGCAATAGATTTCTTGTTGATAGCATAAGAATTCGTGCTTCCATTTGAGCTTCACTGGAAAGAGGCACATGAACAGCCATTTGGTCACCATCAAAATCCGCATTATATGGAATACAGACAAGTGGATGTAATTCTATTGCCTTTCCTTCTGTAAGAACCGGCATAAATGCCTGAATACCATGTTTGTGTAATGTAGGTGCACGGTTTAGTAAAACAGGGTGATCTTTGATTACTTCTTCCAGGATCTTCCAGATCTCAGGACGTTTTTTTTCAATTAATTTTTTTGCTGTTTTTGCTTTTTCAGCTTCGCCTATTTTCTCCAGTTTTTCTATGATGAAAGGTTTGAAAAGTTCAATCGCCATCTCTTTTGGTAATCCGCATTGATGAAGCTTGAGATTTGGTCCAACAATAATAACAGAACGCCCGGAATAATCCACACGTTTACCAAGCAGGTTCTGGCGGAATCTACCACTTTTACCTTTAAGCTGATCAGCAAGAGCTTTAAGAGGTCTATTCCCTCTACCTTTTACTGGTCTCGATTTTCTGGAATTATCGATAAGAGCATCTACTGCTTCCTGAAGCATACGTTTCTCATTTCTTAGGATAACTTCTGGTGCATTAATGTCAATAAGTCCACGAAGTCTATTATTACGAGTAATTACTCTTCTATAGAGTTCATTGAAATCAGCAGTTGCAAATCTGCCACCATCAAGTTGAACAAGAGGTCTTAAAGTAGGAGGTAAAACAGGGAGAACTTCGAGAATCATCCAGGAAGGGTTATTGCCGGATTTACGAAAAGCATCGACAACCTTGAGGCGTTTAATCGCTTTCTGTTTCTTCTGTACGGATGTTTCCATTTTGATAATTGTACGTAGATTCATTGCCTCATCTTCAAGATTGATTTTTTCTAATAGAACTTTAATTGCTTCTGCTCCCATAAGGGCAATAAAATCTTCACCAATACGATCTCTAATCTCATAATATTCGTCAACATTTACAAGATCTCCTTCCTCATAATCACTATCACCAGGGTTTAGGACGATATAAGATTCATAGTAAAGTACACGTTCAAGTTTGCTTACAGCCATATTAAGAAGTGTTCCAATTACACTTGGCATACTTTTTACAAACCAGATATGTGAGATTGGAACTGCCAGTTCTAGATGACCCATACGTGAACGGCGTACACGTGAAGTAGTTATTTCTACACCACAACGATCGCATACAGTATTTTGGAAACGCTTTTTCTTGTATTTTCCGCAACTACATTCATAATCCTTTTCAGGACCAAATATTCTTTCGCAGAAAAGACCACCTTTCTCAGGTTTAAGAGTACGATAATTCAAAGTATCCGGTTTTATCACTTCACCATAACTCCATTCACGGATTAAATCCGGGGATGCAATTTTAATTCTTAATTTATCGTATTTTTCTATTCTTTTATCTCGTTTAATTTCTCTAATCACTTAACAAACCTCCATTATGATTTCTTGTCTGCAAGAAACTCAACGTCAAAGCAGAGGGATTTTAATTCACTCACCAATACATTGAAAGATTCAGGGATGCCAGGTTTCGGTGGATTCAAACCGCTTGTAATGGCTTTGAACGCATTAGTTCTACCTTCAACATCATCACTCTTGATGGTTAGCATTTCTTCTAAAAGACGTGAAGCGCCATAAGCTTCAAGAGCCCATACTTCCATTTCCCCTAATCTCTGACCACCATGTTGAGCTTTACCACCCAAAGGTTGTTGTGTGATAAGTGAGTAAGGTCCAGTAGAACGGGCGTGCATTTTATCTGCAACCAAGTGATTCAATTTAAGCATGTACATGATTCCAACTGTAACTCTTTCCTTGAAAGGTTCACCAGTTTTTCCATCATAAAGTACTTGTTTCCCATCTAGGGCTAATTTAGCTTTCTTCATTGATTTATTAATGTCATCAAGTGATGCACCATCAAAAACAGGAGTTTCAAAATGAATTCCAAGTATTTTGGCGGCCATACCAAGATGAGTTTCCATGATTTGACCGATATTCATACGAGAAGGTACACCAAGCGGATTCAAAATGATGTCGACCGATTCACCATTTTCCATAAAGGGCATATCAGCTATTGGGCTAATTCTGGAGATTACACCTTTGTTTCCATGACGACCAGCCATTTTGTCACCAACAGCGATCTTACGTTTCTTGGCAATATAGACCTTAACCATTTTACGAACACCTGAAGGAAGTTCGTCTCCGTGTTTAAGACGTTCTTTAGCTTTCTTGAAAATGTTATCACTTTCTTCGTAAGCAATATTAGCTTTAATAATAATTTCATTATATATAGTTTGATTTATCTCAGTATTTTCAACTAAATCATAATCACGATTAAGACGCTTGAAATTGATTTTTTTTAAATTATTTTTTGTGATTTTTATACCGGAAGGAATAAAGAACATATTTGTTTTTTCATCAACGATGTTCTTAGCAACATTTCCTATAAGAATTTTCTCCAGCTTATTTTGAAGATATTCCTGAATTTTTTTCTGTCTCTCTTTATGTTCCTGCTTGATGCGTTGAAGAGATTCAAGCTTTAATTCCTGATCTTCAAATTCTTCTGTAGATTCAAGACGTGAAAAAACTTTTACATCAATGACCACGCCCTCCATTCCCGGTTTTGCTTTTAGTGAACTATTGGTGAAATCTCCTGCACGATCACCGAAAAGAGCACGCATAAGGTTTTCTTCAGGGGAAGGATCGATGTCAACATTCTTCGGAGTGATTTTTCCAACAATGATGTCACCCGCTTTAACAACAGATCCAACTCTTATTACACCGGATTTATCCAAGTTTCTAAGAGCTTTAATTGGAACATTCGGAATATCATATGCAAGTTCTTCTTTTCCGTTTTTCATAATACGAACTAAAACTTCATGTTCTTCAATATAAACAGATGTAAGTAGATCTTCTCGAGCAATTCTCTCGCTAAGAATAATAGCATCCTCATAGTTGTAACCATACCACGGCATGAATGCAACCATCATATTGCTGCCAAGTGCTAATCTATTATCAATTATAGATGGACCATCAGAGATTAGATCTCCTTTCTTCACTTTATCACCTGCTTTAACTGATGGTCTTTGGTGAATTGCTGTGTCTTGATTTGAACGTGCGAATTTTTTTAAGTAAATACGGTTATCCGTTCCAATATCAAGTATACTTTCATCCGGGTTATCTCTAACAATATCTATATAAGAACTTGTTACTTTCTTAACTAAACCATCAAAAAGTGCAGTTGCAGTTGAGCCACTATCTCTGGCAATAATTTTTTCCATTCCTGTTGCAACAATAGGAACTTCCGGATTCATCAAAGGAACAGCTTGGCGTTGCATGTTAGATCCCATCAGAGCACGATTAGCATCATCATGTTCCAAGAATGGAATCAATGACGCTGATGCTGAAACTATCTGCTGTGGTGATACATCAAGAAATTGAACATCTTCCGGTTTAACCTGCAGGAATTCACCTTGATGACGGGCAAACACAAGTTCATCTGTAATGATTATATTTTCATCGTAATTCACATTTGCCTGAGCAATTATGTAATTCTCTTCCTGATTTGCATCAAGGAATTGAACTTCGGAAGTAATCTTGCTATTTTTTACTTTAATATAGGGGGTTTCTAAAAATCCCAGATCATTTACTCTTGCGTACATGGCTGGTGAAGATATAAGACCGATATTCGGACCTTCAGGAGTTTCAATAGGGCAGATACGTCCATAATGAGAATAGTGAACATCTCGAACCTCGAATCCTGCTCGTTCTCTGGTAAGTCCACCCGGACCGAGAGCTGAAAGTCTTCTTTTATGTGTTATTCCGGTAAGCGGATTAGTTTGTTCCATATATTGAGAAAGTTGACCTGTGAGAAAGAATGACTGTACAACAGCAATAAGTGCATTACTATTAATCAGATCATGAAGTGTAACTTCATCAGGGTTAGCTATCGACATTCTTTCTACAGCAGTTCTGGCTACACGAGAGAGACCAATATTATATTGTTCTGACAAAAGTTCTCCAACGGTTCTAACTCTTCTATTTGCCAGATGGTCAATATCATCAATTTTATCTTCGTCTTTATATACAGCGATCAATTTATCTATGATCGCAATAAGATCTTCTTTTGTAAGAACATGAGTGTTGATATCAATGTTCAAATCTAAACGGGTATTGAGTTTATGACGTCCAACTTTTCCAAGATTGTATCTTCTCTCATTAAAGAACATTCTATTGAAAAGGTCCAAAGCAATCTCATATGTGGGTTCTTCACCCGGACGTATAAGTGTGTATATCCTCTTTAATGCTTCTTCTTGAGTAGTTGTCTGGTCTTTTGCTATAGTTTGTTCAATTATTTTTCTGGTGATCTCAAAATTAGATTTAATAACATCTATCTTTTTAATTCCACCTTCAACCATTGTTTCGATTTCATCATTTCCGATTTCACTGCCGGCATCAAAAAGAATTTCACCGGTTTCTTTATTCATAACGTCAGCAAAAAGGAATCGGTCTTTAGCTTTTTTCACATCGATCTTTTCTTTTTCATAGAAATAATTTCTGAGATCGTCATTTGTTGAAAGTCCAACAGCACGTAATAAAACTGTTGCAGGAAGTTTCCGTCTTTTATCAATAAGTACAAAAAGAGCGTCGTAACTATCCATATTGAATTCAAGCCATGACCCATTATAAGGGATCAATTTAGCGGAATTTAATGTTTTACCACTTGGATGTTTTGCTTCTGAGAAAAAGATACCGGGAGATCTATGAAGCTGGCTTATAATAACACGTTCAGCTCCATTAATTATGAATGTACCCTGATTAGTGATCAGAGGGATCTCGCCAAGGAAAACATCTTGCTCGATCGTGCTTTTAACCCTTTTCTCACCTGTTTCTTTAAGAATTTCTTCATCATAAATAATAAGTCTCATTCTAGCTTTAACGGGTGCTTGATAGGAAAGATTTCTTTCGATACATTCATCAGTTGAATATTTTTCTTTTAATACAATATAATCAATAAATTCGAGGTAGTAGATGCCTTTCTGGTCTTCTAACGGAAATATTGACTTAAGAACAGCTTGGAGTCCTTCTTCGTTACGTTTTTGTGGATGAACCTCTTTCTGAATAAATTGATTAAAAGAATCAATTTGCATAGAAAGAAGATTTGGTACGTGCACGAAAGGAAGACCAGACTGTTCAGCTTTCTTTCTGATACGAGAAAAATTTTGAATTTTCAAAAGTTTATACTCCTTATTTTTTTGCGTACAAATAAAACTACGTACATTTTTCTATCATTATAAATAAGGTAACGGAAGTGAACATATTAGTTCACTTCCGTATAATAATTTTGTTGATTATTTTACTTCTACCGATCCGCCAGCTTCTTCAATTTGAGCTTTAACGGTTTCGGCTTCTTCTTTTGTAACACCTTGAACAACTGGGTTTGGTGCATTATCAACTAATTCTTTAGCTTCTTTAAGACCTAATTTTGTGATTGCACGTACAGTTTTAATAACCTGAATCTTCTTTGCTCCAGAGCTAGTTAAAATTACGTCAAATTCTGTTTTTTCTTCAGCAGCTTCTCCGCCGGCAGCAGCACCAGGTGCAGCAACGGCTACTGGGGCAGCAGCAGTAATATCGAAGATCTCTTCGAGTTCTTTTACAAGTTCGGAAAGTTCGATTACACTCATTTCCTTAATAATATCAATAACTTGTTGCTTTTTGTCAGCCATTATATCCTCCATCGTATATATGTTTATTTATTTTCTTTTTCTTTGGCTATTGTGTCGATTGCATAGATAAATTTTCTCAAAATTCCGCTTAGTGCTCCAATAAAACCAGTAATTGGCGCATTAAAACCTTGTAGAATCATTGACAATAGAACTTCTTTAGAAGGAAGATCAGCTAGTTTTTCCAATTGAACTATATCCATTAAATCTTTCCCAACTATACCAATTTTGAACTTTGGAAAGTCCTTGTCAGTCATAATATCTTTTTTGAATTTGGCTAATTCCCTGGCAGCTGCTACTTCATCTACTTTAGAGATTGCTACAGCAGTTGGACCACTTAAATGTTCGTCAAATTCTTTGATTCCCAATTCATTAAGTGCGATCTTAATGAATGTGTTCTTTGAAATGAAATAATCAACATTTGCATTTCGCATTCTGTTTCGCAGTTCATCCACTTCTTCAATATTGATCCCTTTATAATCTATTAGAACAATTGATTTTGCATTGTCGAGTCTATCTTTTATTGCTTTTACAGCTTCTTGTTTGTATGCTTGTACCATAATAAACTCTCCTACTGCTTAGCAAGCTTTGATATGCTCGCAACGTCTAATTTAATTCCGGGACCCATAGTTGATGTGATGTTAATTGAATTGATAAAAATGCCTTTTAATGCTGCAGGTCTTTCTCTAATAATTGCTAAAATGATCGTAAGTAAGTTTTCTTTAAGCTGTTGTGCGGTAAAACTTAATTTACCGGCAATAATGTGAAGATTTGAAAACTTATCTATACGATAAGTTATCTTTCCACCTTTTGCATCTGCAACTGCTTTCTTCACGTCCATTGTAACTGTACCGTCTTTTGGGTTTGGCATCAGGCTACGAGGTCCTAAAACACGTCCCAAACGACCGATCTTACTCATTAAGTTTGGAGTTGTAATTGCAACGTCAAAATCAAACCAACCTGAATTGATCTTCTCAACGTATTCATCTACTCCTACAAAATCAGCACCAGCTTTTTTTGCTTCATCGGCTTTATCACCTTCTGCAAAAACAAGAACAGTAGAAGACTTTCCACTACCATTTGGCAACACTAAAGAGTTCCTGATTTGTTGATCTGCTTTCCGAGGATCGACACCTAAATTCATATGTAGCTCAACGGTTTCATCAAATTTGGCTTTTGGATATTTCAAAAGCAATTCAATAGCTTCGTCAATCTCATATCTTTTTGTTTTGTCGATCATCTCATGAGCTTGTTTGTTTCTTTTACTAATCATTAACACTCCTTACTGATAATCTCCTGCATAGAAATTAAAAGTTTTAGTCTTCGACTAAAACTCCCATATTTCTTGCAGTACCTTCTATCATACGCATAGCACCTTCTATGTTATATGCGTTTAGATCTTTCATCTTTATCTCAGCTATTTTCTTTACCTGAGCTTTCGTGATCGTACCTACTTTTTCTGTATGAGGAACTCCAGAGCCTTTTGCAAGACCAGCTTCTTTCTTAATAAGAACAGCTGCTGGTGGAGTTTTGATCTCAAATGTGTAGGACTTATTTTTCTTAACGTAAATTACAACTGGGAAGATCATTCCCGGAGAGTCTTTTGTTTTATCGTTGAATGCTTTACAAAATTCTCCAATGTTAATTCCTGCTTGGCCAAGTGCCGGACCTACTGGAGGTGCCGGAGTTGCTTTCCCTGCAGGAAGCTGTAATTTTATCAAATGCTCAATATCTTTTGGTTTTGCCATTTTCTCCCTCTATTTACATAAGCTCAATCTGATCGGTTCTAACTTCTACAGGTGTAACTCTACCAAAGACAGTTACTTTTACAGTAAGCTTTTCTTTGTCATCATGTAATTTTTCAATAACACCTTCAAAATCACTGAATGGACCAGAAGTGATTTTTACCATATCACCTGGGATATAGTTTATATTTTGTGATGCTGTTTTTTCGCGGTCGTCGATACCCAACAAACGTTTTACCTCAATATCAGACAAAGATTGAGGTTTTTTCCCTGTACCCAGGAAATGAGTTACACTGGGAAGTCCAACCACAAATGAATATAATTCAGGTGTTAATTCTGCTTCCAATATAACATAACTGTTGAATAACTTTTTTTCACGCTCTATCTTCTTTCCGTCTCTAATATGAAAAGTTTTCTGTGTAGGAATTAAGATTTGGCCAATTTTATTTTCCAAAGTTGTTCCTTTAATTCCTTTTTCGATAGCTTCTCTTATTTTGAATTCATGGGAAGCATAGGTGTGAACAACATACCACTTCATCTATTTAACCTTTTAATAATAATTTTTTAATTAAAAAGCCGAAACCTGAATCAACCAAAGATAAAAAAATAGCAACAAAAATTGACAGAAGAATAACAACAGTAGTGCCCTCTTTAATATCAGCTTTAGTTGGCCAGGATACGTATGACATTTCCATCTTAACGCTTTTAAAAAATTTAAATACTTTTTTAAACATAATTATCTCACTTTAATGGCAGGCCCGGCAGGACTTGAACCCGCAACCCCTGGTTTTGGAGACCAGTGCTCTACCAATTGAGCTACAAGCCTGCATTATTATTTATCTGGTCTGCTTATGTAAAGTATGCTTTCTGCATTTAGGGCAGTATTTCTTATATTCTACTCTTTTGGGATGTGTTCTTTTATTCTTAGTAGTAGAATAATTTCTATTTTTACATACTTCGCAAGCTAATGTGATTATTTCTCTCATTTTTTCCTACTCGAAAATATCGCCAACGACACCAGCACCGATAGTTCTTCCACCTTCACGGATCGCATAACGAAGACCTTTCTCCATTGCAATAGGTGTAATAAGCTTTGCTGAAATCGTTACATTATCACCAG
>JAVCCF010000091.1 GCA_030765625.1 Candidatus Tenebribacter burtonii | reverse complement strand
TGCTTCTTAAGTAATGTTTAGCTCCGACCATTTTATTGGGAGGAGCAACTATTTTACTTCTTAAGTAATACAAAATTAACATAAGATAAAAAATAGCCCTTCGGTGTGAGCCGAGGGGCTTTTTTTCTGTTTATATTGTTTTAATTCAGAAAAAAAATTAGTGTTTTTCAAAAACTTCCTCAACAATCTCATTAAACTCGTAAGCAAGTTTGGTCGAACAGTTTTATCTCTTCCATCAGATTGCTATCATCGATATTAAGATTTATATAAACTACAATTATTAATTACCCTTTCTTTTTCATATTCTTAAATACTTTTATTAACTCATGTGCTAATAAGAATATTGCTGAAGCTGCCATTATTGTTATCCAATCACTTATTTGCAATGGAGAAAAAGCCAGGAAATTGTTGATACCAGGTAAATAAATTGCCAGCAAGCAAATTGATATTGAGAAAATTATTGAGTATAGCATTTTGGGGTTATTAAAGAAATTTTTTGAGAATATCGATTTCAATTCATAACGTCTTGATAGGATATTTACAAATTGCGTGAAAGCTATTGTTGTATAGCAAATCGTTGTAGCCCTTGCATATAAGATATGATCTGCCGTGAGCACAATACCCATTCGTTTAATAAAGAATCCAAAATTCAAGAATGCCAAAAGTCCCATCAAAAAACCTAAGAAAATGATCTCTGTAGATGATCTTTTATTTACAATATGTTCTTTGCGACTTCGAGGAGGCGATGTCATCAACTCTTTTGATCCAGGATCGAAAGTTAGAGCTGTTAAGGGTAGTATTTCCGCAAACAGGTCAATAGCTAAGATTTGTATCGCAAGGATAGGAATTGGCCATTTAAACAGCATTACACCTAATAATCCAAGCAGAACAACAGCTAATTCTGCACCATTACTTGTAAGCGATGCTAAAACAGTTTTCTTTAGATTGTTATATATTATCCTGCCTTCTTTAATAGCACTAACCAATGTTGGAAAACTGTCATCGAGTAAAACTAATTCGGCGGCTTGTTTAGAAACATCCGTTCCCATCTGCCCCATTGCAACGCCAATATGTGCACTCTTAAGAGCAGGTGCATCATTTACTCCATCTCCGGTAACAGCAACTATCTTATCCTGATTCTTAAGTAGTTTTACTATGCGTAATTTATCTTCCGGTGATACTCTACTGAAAATTAGCGAATCGTTATCGTTCATGATCTTATTCAGTTCTTCATCAGAAAGATCAATAAATTCTTTACCAGTAATCACGGGAACATCTGCATCTATAGCAGAGAGGTTGATCTCTTTACCAATAGCCTGTGCCGTAACAGCATGATCTCCTGTCATAATGTACGTACGTATATGAGCTTCATGAGTCTTATCAATTGCTTCTTTAACACCCTCTTTTGGAGGATCGGTCATGGCTATAAGGCCTAAGAATACAACTTCTTTTTCAATATCTTCCAGTACGTAATCCTTCTCGTCCGCTTCTAATTTTCTAAAAGCTATAGCAATAACTCTCATCGCTTGTTTTGAGTATTCATCGTTTATTGCTTCTATCTCTGTTTTATCATTTTTTGTGATGGCTACTTTCTTTCCGTTTTTCCAAATATGTTTACTTACTGAAAGTATACTGTCCGAAGCTCCCTTCATCTGTAGATATTTTTCATCTCCAAATTGCCTGATTGAACTCATTCGTTTACGTACAGAATCAAAGCTGAACTCATGAATTTCCGGATTTTCCTCATCTTCTGTAGCAGAATAAGTTCCCAATTTAGTAGAGAGAGTTATCAAAGCAGCTTCTGTTGGATCTCCAACAGGATACCAACTATTATGATTCTCATCTGGCGTATGAATAGTTGCGTTGGAAGCCATGGTTGCGGCATCCAGCATTATCTCCATTTCATTAATATCTTGCTGTGAAAGTTCTTTATTATCTTTATCTAATATTGTTCCTTCTGGTTTATATCCTAAACCTGTTATTCTATAATATTTACCCGAAAACCACAACTCTTTTACGGTCATCTCATTTTTAGTTAGTGTACCTGTTTTATCTGTACAGATCACATTAGTTGAACCTAAAGTTTCTACAGATGATAACTTTTTTACAACTGCATTCTCTTTTGATAAACGGTTAACACCTTGGGTTAGCGCAACAGTAATTTGCATTGGAAGTGCCTGTGGTACAACTGCTACTGCAACTCCTAAAGCATAGATGAATGCAAAATTTACGCCTAATCCTTGAAGTGCACTACCAATAAATAAAAAAATCGCGATAATAACAGCAAAAATAGTTAATCGGTTTGCAACACTTTGTAGCTCCTGTTGTAGTGGTGAACGGGAATTCTCTTCCTCTTGCGTAAGATCAGCGATCCTACCCATTTCGGTTTTCATTCCTGTTGCGGTTACAAGTCCTCTTGCATTACCAGAAGCGACCGTTGTTCCCAAGTAAATCATATTATCTCTATCTGCTAACTGACAATCTTCCTTGATGGCATTACTGTGTTTATCTTGCGGCATCGATTCTCCGGTTAAAGAGACATCATTTGTACGCAAATTGAACGATTCGATGACTCGGATATCCGCAGGAACCTTATCACCCTCTTCAAGACTTACAATATCACCCGGTACCAATTCACCCTGATGAATTTCAGTAAGTTCACTATCTCTTAACACTTTTGAGGGAGATTGAACAAGTTTCTCTAATGATTCCATGATTTTTTCGGCTTTATATTCCTGCATAAAGCCAACAACTGCATTTATAAGAGCTATTATAAGCATGATGATGCCGTCGCTATAGCTCTTTATAGAAAATGATAAACTTGCAGCAACCAGGAGAACTATCATGAATACATCTTTAAATTGTGCTAAGAATTTAATAAATGGAGAAACTTTCTGACTTGTTATGAGCACATTTCTTCCATATTCTTTTGATCTCTTTGCAGCTTCTGAAAAACTCAATCCTTTTGTTCCAGTATCAAATGCCTCAAAAAGTTCCTCTATTGATTGTTGGTACAATTTCATTTTATCCAATTTTATTATCTCCTTAACTTATTTGAATACGACTCTGAACAATTCTATATATTTGGTCAAATAGTTCGTATTATGAAACAGAAATTTATTTAATTAAAAAAATAATTGACATAACAATTCTGAATTATTTTGTCGTCTCGTTAATGACGATGTTAATGTCGTTAGAAAATTTACAACAGGAGATATTGTGGAAAAAATAATTGCAAGTTTAGTGGATCTGGGGCTTTCTCAATTGGAAGCAATGGTTTATGTAAATCTTTTACGAAACAAAACCTTAACAGCTACCGAAATATCACGGCTTACTGGTATTAATAGAACTCAAACTTATGATGTATTACCCAAACTCATCCAGCACGGTATTTGCACAGAGATAAGAGGAAGAGTAAAAAGATATTGTGCTGTCGAACCGGAAAAAGTACTTTCAAGCTTAGAAAAAGAACTTGATAAAAAGAAAGCTGTAATCAAAGGTCTTAATGGAAGACTTGCTAAACTATACGATAATAATTCTGGCAATAACAATCCTCTAGATTTTCTACAAGTTCTTAGCTCTCGGAATAGTATAATTTCCAAAATTGAAGCGTTGGAGCAAGGTGCACAAAGAAATGTGCTGGCTTTTAATAAACCCCCTTATACAATGAATATTGGAAAATCAAATGTTTCTAAAGTTTCTGAAGAGATTAGAAATCCTGAACAAAAAAGTATTGAGCGTGGTGTGACGTTTCGCTCTTTATACGAAGTTGAGCCAACTGATTTAAACGGTTTTACCAAGAAGGTTAAACACTTCCAGAAAATGGGTGAAGAGGTGAGAATTTCTAAACATCTTCCTTTTAAAATGTTTGTTTTTGATGAACAAACAATAATGCTGGCTCTGCAGAATAAAGTTGATATATCATTGAGTTTTACAACGATGACTTTTGAACACACCGATTTTGCAGAAGCTATGGCTGGTATTTTTGAGATATATTGGAATAACTCTATGACAATTGAAGAATATAAAAAAATAAAAGAGAAATCGTTTGCTTAAGCAAGCCGATTCCTAAAAGGAGAGGGAAATGAAAAAGACAATTGTATTTTCTTTGTTTATTATGCTCATAGCAGTAAGCCTAACTGCAGAATGGAGTAATGATCCGGCAATGAACAATGCGATCTGTGATCTTGGTGGTGAGCAGGCAATACCTAAAGTTGCCACAAGTTCCACAGGAGACACTTATATCGGTTGGTTCTCAAATGATTCTGGAAATTATGATGTACGACTACAAAGATTAGATTCCCAGGGTAATGAGTTATGGGATCATAATGGAATCGTTATCAGTGATCATCCTGCAATGAGCTGGCTTACAGATTGGGATATGACAGTCGATGAGGACAACAATGCAATCTTGGTTTTTCAAGACATCCGCAATAGTGGAAATAACAATATTTACGCTTATAAAATTTCGCCTGATAGTTCTTTTGTATGGGGAGATGATGGGATTGAACTTTCAAATTCTATTGCTTTCGATGTAGCGCCAAAAGTTTGTGTAACATCAGAAGGTGGTGCGGTTATCACCTGGCAGTCAGATGATGCGATCATTATGCAAAGAATTGCAAATAATGGAACTCTTGTCTGGGGTACTACCGGTATAACACTGAGTTGTGCTGATACATACTCATGGCCACAACCTTTTGCAGTAGAGAATGACCACATTTTATTAAAATTTTTCCATGATTCTGGTCCTGCCTGGGCGCCAACTCGTCATTGTTACATTCAGAAATTTGATAATGATGGAGATGCATTTTGGGCAAGCGATACTGTCGTTTCCAATGCTGGTGGGATCTCTGCATGGACACAAGTTTTCAATATAATTTCCGATGAAAATAATGGCTGTTTTATTTCTTGGCACGACAGTCGTGGAGGTGGAACAATTTCTTATCCGTTTGTACAGCATGTGAATTCGGATGGCACAGTTGCTTTTGTTGCAAACGGCACACAGCTTTCTACCGAAATGAACCGTCAGAGTTATTATCCTGAATCTGTATATAATTCTGTAAATGATGAATTAACAACTTATTGGTCACAAACAGATGGTAATCAAAATATTCATGGAATTACAGGACAAAAACTCGATGCTAGCGGAAACTTGTTGTGGGGAGCAAACGGTAATAATATCATTAACATTTCAACTCTTTATGTCTTACCATTTGCGGTTCGTAAAGCAAATGATGACGTAATTGTTTTTTATGATGAAGAAATCACCAGTATAGATTACTCTACAAAAGCCATGCGCCTTGATTCGGATGGAAACTTTGTATGGGAAGAAAATTTTGTAATGATGTGTTCAGTAGCTTCTAACAAAGTTCATAGTGTAGCAGGTCAATTTAATAATAATCAGATCATTGCATCCTGGGAAGACAGCAGAAATGGTGGTAGTGATATTTATGCTCAGAATATTACCTTTGAAGGTTTGCTGGGTGTAATAAACGATGGGTACGTAGAAGGAAATGTTGTATTAAACGGTGGAAGTGGTATTGTCACAGATGTTGATATAGAAGCGGGTGGAATGATTGTGAATCCGGAAATAAATGGAGATTATTCCATTATACTTACTCCCGGTACATACGATGTAACAGCTTCTCTTGATGGTTATGAGCAGGTAACAATAGATGATGTAGAAGTCACTTCCGGTAATAGCACAACTGGAATAGATTTTTCTTTAGAACCAATTGTAAGTTCTGAAAATATCGTAATTACAAATGCAGTACTTGGGCACAACTATCCAAATCCATTTAATCCGGTTACAAATATTTCTTATTCAATAATAGAGACAGGATACGTAACATTAGAAGTTTACAATTTAAAGGGTCAACTTGTTAAAACACTGATAAATGAGATTAAAGAAACTGGCGAACATATTACCAGCTGGGATGGTAATGATAATTCTAACAAACCTGTTTCTAGTGGAGTATATCTTTACAAAATGAAATCTACTAACTACTCCTTTACCAGAAAAATGATCCTTATGAAGTAAGAAATAATAACTCAAAGCTTAGTCTTGAGATAGAAAAGAGCCCTGACCAAAGTCAGGGCTCTTGTTATGCAATTGTATCAAACCATTCAGAAAGTCACAAACCATTCAGAAGGTTTCATTTTATTATTTCATTAACACCATTTTTTTAGTTGAAGTAAACGAACCTGTTTTCATTTTGTAAAAATAAACACCACTTGATGTAGTTCTTCCAAGATCGTCTTTTCCATCCCAAACAACACTATGAGAAGTTGCTTCTAAGTTTTCATCAACAAGCGTACGTACTTTTTCACCTTTCACATTGTAAATATCAATATTAACATAACCAGCTGTTTCAAGCGAAAAGCTGATAGTGGTTGTCGGATTGAATGGATTTGGAACATTCCCATTTAAAGTAGTTCCATTTGCTGGTAAAATGTTGCCGGCATCAACAACTTCTACCTCCACTTCATTGGAAGGAACAGATTCATGTGTTCCATACATTGCTGTTAAGTAGTATGTATAATTCCCTGTTGGAACGTTTTGATCAACGTATAAAGTAGCTGATACATTATTGATCTCAGAGAGCATAGCTCCATTACGATATACTTTATATCCAGAAAGTCCAATTGAGCCAACAGGAACATCCCAATTTAAAACAACATTTGGTGCATTAAATATATAGGTTAGATTTTGAGGTGGAAGGTAAAGGTTTTGCATTTGGAAATCAACAGTTGTAATTTCATCTTCTTCAATAACCACATTATCTTGTGTATAAACTTCATAACCATCAATTTCGCTGGTCAATGTAAACGTTCCTATATCCATTATCATATTGTAATCACCGTTTACATCAGTAGTTGTAGAGAATGTTCCTAAAGTGATAACAGCACCCTCAATGGCAAATCCTTCATCAAGATCTGTAACTGTACCCTCGATTTCACCCGTGATCACATTCAAGTTTCCGTCAAAGATATACATACCGCCACTTGTTGCTCCAGCCCAATTGCCTGCCCAACCTGTTTCAGCATCAAGGAATGCAGTTGCTTGAATTGCTACTCCACTATTAAGTGTAATCCATGTATTTCCACCATCTTCACTATAAGAAGCTCCTTCAAAACCAGGCTCGGAAGAAGATCCAACAAAAGTAGATGTCGTGCCTGGAACATGAGAAAACCATCTTGCGTACATATCACCAGTAACAAATAAAGGTGTATATGTTTGTCCACCATCTGTTGTAATATCTATTTCAGGCTCAATTCCCATATTAAGATAAGATCTGAAAGCAAATCCATTTAAGGCATCTGAAAATATGCAAGTTACAGTATTGGCAGATCCAAAAGGTGTCATAGTTACATCCCACGTATATCCCTTATCTGTTGAGTAAAAGATCCTACCTAGGTTTGTTCCATACCAGATGTTATCACCAACTGCATAATAGTTACCTGTAATTCCAAATTCACCAGTTGTTGGCACAGGAATATCAGCTTCTGGTACGCGAGTCCAATTGTCACCACCATTTGTAGTAGTATAAAGTTCATAATATCCATCTATTGGATCCCCTTGAGCAAAACCATCATTGTCATTGAAAAAATGAATGACATTTGTAAAAGAAGAAGCACCATAACCTGCATTCATGTTAATCCAGTTCGCTCCACCATCTGTTGTTTTATAAAGTCCTTGATCAGCTCCGGTATTAAATACAGCCCAGCAAGTCATGTCGTCAACAGCAAAAATCTGAGAAAGTCCTGTACCGGCATTGAATGTTCCAGCAGTCCAATTTTCTCCACTATCTGTTGATCTAGTAAAATTATCTGCAACTGCACCCGTATTGTCGATTGCCATTGCCCATAGAGATTCCTGATCATTCATCCCGATTGAGATCTGTCCAACACCAAAGCCTTGAGGTAATCCAGAATCAGTTTCGATCCAATTTACAGGTCTTAAGTTTGCTGGGCCACCATTTCCATTACTATGCCCATTAGAGGTAAGATTAGCAGCATAGCTTATTGATGTTGTTACAATGATCATTAGAATTACATACAAAATTTTTGAATTAGTTTTCATTTTTCTCTCCTTAATTATTTTATTTACACATAATAAATTTCAAATATTAGTGTCAAATTTAATATTATGAAACTTCAGAATAATATTTTTTAAAAATACAAGAAATTAAGATTTCCTATCGGCTTATTGTTAAATCATCGAGCTTTATTAATTAGCCCTATTTATCTTTTCTTCGCTCTTCCAATTTTCGTCGATCTTTACCGCTTAAATTATAAAGTGCAGAATCAAGAACACTTTGTTTCCGTCTGTCTTTTAATCTGAAAGTATGCCCTCTATCAGCAAATTGAGTCTTTCTTCCTTGTACTTTAGCAATAAGTTTCATTTCGATATTAACTGGTGTTCCCACTTCAATTGAATTAAAAAGTAAAATAATATCATCGTTCTTCATCCTTATGCAACCATGAGATACAGGTGATCCAATTTTATCTTCTGCCGGTGTTCCATGAATCCAGATCTCTCTTTTATATGAATCTATTCCACTGCCTCTATTGATGCCGTTTTCCATTCCTTCTAATTTTACTATCCGTGTCGTTACAAGATCCTCAACAACAGCTTTTTTATTATTTATTGTAGCAATTTCTTTTGTAAATTCACCTGCCTTATAAATTGAATTAGCAGGAACATGATCTCCAATTTTCTCTTTTACTATATGATGTCCAGAAGGTGTCATATTACTACCAGTTTTATTCCCGATGCCAAATTTGGAAGTTGATATTGAGTATTCAGCAATTTTGTAATCATTCTGTATCAAACGTAATTTCTGTTCTTCAACGCTAATTACAATCATTTTTTCTAAATCTATCATACTTTTTCTCCCTTCTATTTTATTCTAATTCAAATAATTTCTTATATTTTTTTTTATCTTCAACATTTAAAAATAAAATTCTTGTCGTGTAATCCTACCCGATTCAAACTCAAGAACAGAAGCAGTTGACTCCATCAATGCTTCTTTTTCTGCTTCATAACCCAACTCTTTATAAATTACATAAAAATTATTTTCTACCAGAACCTTACCTTGATCAAAAATGATATTCTTCACTATCTCTCAAGAATCATTGTAACAGGACCATCATTTAATAATGTGATATCCATGTGTTTACCAAATTCTCCAAGTTTTGGAATAATGCCGTTCTGCTTCAATGCTTCCGTAAAATCAAGATACATTTTTTTAGCCTTTTCAGGTTTGGCAGCATTCAGAAAATTTGGTCTACGTCCCTTTTTACAGCTTCCATAAAGTGTGAATTGTGAAACAAGTAATATCTCACCATTTATATCATTTAGAGACAGATTCATTTTATCATGTTCATCTTCAAATATCCTTAATTCAACAGCTTTTTTGGCCAGCCACTCAATTTGAGTTCCATCATCATCTTTGGAAATACCAATTAAAATAAGCAATCCTTTACCAATGCTGGATATTTCTTTTCCATCAATTTCTACTCTGGCATGTTTTACACGCTGAATTACTAATTTCATTTTTTAAACCGTATAATTATCTGGGAAAAGAATTCTCTCAATGATTTCTATAATTATATGAAGAACTGCTATATGTATTTCCTGAATTCTATCGGTTGTTCTACCGGGAGCAATAATCTGAATATCACATTTTTCATTCAGCTTCCCACCATCTTTTCCCAACAACCCAAAGGTTATCATTTTATTTTCAGCAGCTTTTTTAACTGCATTTATAATATTTTGAGAATTGCCGCTGGTTGAAATTGCTATCAACACATCATTTTCTTTCCCATAAGCTTCAACACCTCGTGCAAAAATTTCTTCAAAACCATAATCGTTTGCAACACAAGTAATATGTGACGGATCGGTTAAAGCAATTGCCGGTAGAGCACGACGTTCTTTACGAAATTTTCCGGTTAATTCTTCAGCAAAATGCATTGCATCTGTAGTGCTGCCGCCATTGCCGCAAATAAGAACTTTATTCCCATTTTTAAATGCATTTGCGATCTTACCGGAAATTTGTTCAATTATCTTAGCATTTCTCTTATCGGAAGCAAAATCTACAAAATTATCAACAGATTCTTTTAATGATATTTCAATATTATTTTTCATTTTTCCCCTTTCTCATTCCTGCTGAAAAATTTTAAAATCGATCATTTCAAAGTCAACATGATTTTTCATTTCTTCACAGAAATGCACAAATATTAGAACTCTGCTTTCACTTCCAAGCTAAGTTTATGAACCTGTTTTTCTTCAGGATAGCTATTGCCGGAATATTGCAGATTTAGTGATGTGTAATTGCTCATACGGTAATTCATAGTAATATCCCATTTGAAAATATTTCCTTCCTTTTTATCTGCAAGAAAGGTTAAAAATCCCGAACCATCACGGTAATTTCTTTTATAGCTAGCTTTAGCGAAGAATCTGTATTTTCGTTTAAAGAAGTAGGATGCTGATTCTTCAAATTTTAATGCGCTGATAGTATACCTATTGTCATCTGCATCATCGCTCCCTTCTTCAAATGAATAAGAAGCTGATGATCTTAATGTTATATAGGAAGATAGTCTATTCTGAATATCCATCTTTATTTGATCTATTTCTATTTGCGAGTTGTAATGTGAATCTTCTTCTCCTATACGATTAAAATGAAGTTCCATGTTCGTGTTTTCAAATACTAAAATACCTAATTCAGCATCCCATGTTTCCTGATTTTTTTTTGCTGTTTCTTCATTATAACGGCTATCTAGCGTTTCCTCTAACTTATAACCCAGTTTGGAAACAAGTTTTCTCTCTATTATGTCAAACGAGAAAGTTTGATGCAGAATTCTTCTACCAAAGATCGTTGTTAGTGTATCCATCAATACACTCGGATTTAAAAAATAAACTAACTTTTTATCATCTTCTCTAGAATTTTCTGTTATCATAACATATGTTTCTGTTTGGAATTTTTTTAAAAATGATTTCGTTATCATTTTTGGTGTTAGATGCACTGATAGGCTGGCATTGATTTCCACCGACATTTCAGGATTTTCGTAATCTACCGCAATAACTTCCCAATCATAATCTCCCTGGAAATAACCTACAAAAAGGGTATCAATATCATAGGATCCTATATCTTCTCCTACATACTGAAATTCTTTTATTTTAGGAAAAAATTCAACATTCTTTAGTGAATAATTGGAGTTTACGTTTACAAAATCTTTAAAAAAAAGATTTCTTGCAGAGATGTCAGCTATATCAAAATCATTAGTTATCTCTTGTTTATTATCTTTCATTTGCCGGTGTGTGAAAGCAACATTTATCCGATGTTTGACAGTATTTAAAAAGGTTTCGATCCCATATGTATAGGATGTTTCATCATGTTGAGTTATATAACCTTGATCATTACTCGATTGCTGCCGATCATTTTTCATCTGGAAGTATATCCGCGATGTTATCCATTTCAAATTAGCAGTTTCAAGTTGAGTTTTCCAGTTTTCATTTCTCTCGAAAAATTTACTCTCTTCCGTAATTTCATATTCATTATTGCGAATAAAATAATCCAAACCGTAGGCAAATTTCCCAAAACTGTATTTTCCTTTTAAATCGTGTTGTTCAATTTTAGAATCATTAATTTGCTGATCATCTGCAGTTTGTTTTACTAAAAGATAACGGTGATAAATTTGTGGAAATAGCTTTTTTTGTTTTAGATTGGAAGTAACTGAAATATACTGCTGATAAGCAAAATCAACTATTTTCTTCTGCTTATAAATAATAAAAGGAGAATAGAAATCCAGAATATTCATACTTAATTCCGCTGAATATTCTTCACTGTTCAAGCTATCCGGTAATTGAGTGAATTCGTGAGCATCGGCAGCACTTTGGAGTTGGGAAAAAGTGGAAATATTTCCGCCTAGTCTTTCGTACATTAATTTCAAATTAGGCTCTATTTTATCATATTCAGGGTAAACTTGAGCGCTTAAACGGGTAGCAAAATCATTATTATCGCCGTCATCAACAGCGGAAAATGTATTCTTATCATCGGAAGTGAACAAACCCTCTGCTATTAAAATGTAACTTTCTCCTTCATATTTAAAACTCAAATCATAATTTAATTTACTCTGTGGTAATGGAAGTTTCTTAAGTGGAAGATAGCTACCATTTCCAACACCAACATATTCGTAAAAAGCTCCTTCGGAATTGTAATCGTAATCTCCATTGTCGATTCCCATATATTCAAAGTGAATATTATAATGTCCTACTATTGTGCTGCCAACATAATAGTAATACAATCCATCTTCTGAAAGTTCATATTCACCATCTTCAACTTCTGATATTCCACTCACCCACGCAGTTTCATCGCCGGCAGTCTCTAAAGAATCAATTTCCTCATCAGAAAAGCTATCCAATAGAGGATTGTTCTTGTCATCGTTCTGGATGATCATATCATTATAAATCTTAAATTTATCTGTAACATTTACTTCTGATGAAGCAAGATACATATTCTGATTATAATTTTCGTCTGAATACTGGAATGTAACACGAATTTTATTTGTTGAAGAAATAAAATGTTTATTAGAAAATGTTATCCCGCCTTCCGAATAATCTATCGAATAATCTGTTCCACGCTGCATCTGTAATCCATTTAAAAAGACTTCCTCTGATCCTGGAACTACCTGAATTCCCAAAATTCCTTCAACTGATAAATAATAGGGGCCCTGTTTGGCTTCTACGCCGTCAAATGAATCTGTAATCTTTTTACCTTTTGAAACCGCTAACGCTCCTGTTACTTTATTCTTCCCAAGCCATCCTGCCTTTAACCCTTCAAATTTAGACGAGTATTTCATAAAAGATGAATTGTCAAAGTCCATTTCAAGATCACCAAAAGCAAGTTCATATTTTTCTCCGTACAAGCGTATAAATATTTTGTCCAGACTACTAAGTTCACGGGAATCCCCTTCCGGAGTTATGGGAGTTTGACTGTCAGAAAGTTGTGCTTCAATACTCATCCCATCACTTAATTTACCATTGATTTTTAAGAAGAGTGATTGATCCAGATCAAAATCTTCGTTGTTAGCAACTGATATGGAAATGGTTTTACTTCCAGTAATATCAAGATCAGTGTTGTTATAAAATTGTTGAGAGCTTGATTTTGTTATCTTCACTTCTGTTGTATCAGAATATTCTTGCGTTTGAAAGAGATAAAACCGGTTTATAAGTTGCTCAGGATAGACATAATACTCTATAATACAATTTCCTAAAGTTTCGTGAAAAGTGATCATCCCTTTTTTATAATCGATGCTGTATTTATCCAAATTAAAAACAAGCGAATCGTTATAAACTCTTTCTGAATTGATAATTATATTTGTTGTAGATAGTTCTATTGATGCTTCAGTATCGGTTACATTTAACCTTTCCCATTTAATTATTGGAGAGAAGAAATTATAGGCAGATAATGCAACCTGCAGAAAAATAATGACAATTACAATTTTTATTTTCATTCTTTCTATCTATCCAAAAAATACTTTTTTAAATGAAAACAAAAATTGTACTTTGACAGTCAAGTGAATGTTGTTATTTGGGGTAAATATATTGGATAAAGAAAAAATTGTCATTCTGAGGAATTTTTAGGAGAATTCTCTCATGAAGAATCTCGTTATTTAGAAAGACATCCTTCCAAAGAACAATGTGCAAGATACATACACCCTCATCCTTCGACAAACTCAGGATGACACGAGCTCGGGAATGATATATCTGAATTAACCTAAACTTTTACCACCTACACCGAAATTCTCTCTTGGAACTTCATCAATTCGCACATAAACAGCTGATGCAGATTTATTGGTTACTTCCACAACTACATCTGTAAGCTTTTTGATAAGTTGAGTTTTTTGTTCAACAGTTAGTGTCCCTGCGTTTTCTAATGTTATAATCGGCATAACTCCTCCAAAATAAATTTATAATTTTTATTCTTCGTTAGGGAAAATGAACCAAAAGAAAAGATACAGAAATATTCCGATTCCGCCAGCCATAGTCATTGCTACAAATGCTATACGTATCAAACTCACATCCCAACCTAAATAGTTCGCAAATCCTCCGCAAACACCAGCTAACATTCTTTTATCCCAACTTCTAACGATCTTTGTTTTTTCTTTCTCTTCTTGATCTTCTTCGTCGATCACTTCCGCTTTTATTTCACTTTTTGGTAAGATTATTGAAAGAATCAAATAGACAAAAAATCCTGAGAAACCAAAAAGCAAAGAAATAAGAAAAGCTCCTCTTACTATGTTAGCATTAATTCCAAATGATTCTCCAATCCCGGCACAAACACCTGTCAGTATTTTTTCTTTATCTGAGATATGCAGATTTTTCATTCTCCCTCCATCGAAATGCAATTTCATTTTAGATTGCTGAATTTTGATAAAGATTTAACATAAGAAATCCGGAAGGTTACAAACGAGATCAAACTTTCCAAATCTCAGTTGAATAAAACCCTTATTACAGCTTTGGAAACTTACTGATCTTGGATATAAGTCGTCAAGATAAATGATATGATTTGACATAAAACCACTTTTCAAGATTTTGAAAATTGAAATAAATTTATAAGGAATGTATATGATCAAGAAAATTTCCGTGCATACAATTAAGCATGAGCAACTTATAGACATAACTTCCGAGATCAAAAAGTTTGTTAAAGAATCTAATATATCAGAAGGAAAAGTTACCATCTTTATTCCACATACCACAGCAGCTGTAACAATTAATGAAAATGCAGATCCTGATGTACAACACGATCTCATCATTGCTTTAAACAGAATATCACCTGATCTTCCGGAGTTCAAACACATGGAAGGAAATTCGGATGCTCATACAAAAAGTTCAATTTTAGGTTGTTCACAAGATATCATCATACATAATACTAAACTCCTGTTAGGAACATGGCAGGGAGTCTATTTCTGCGAATTTGATGGTCCCCGCACAAGAACTGTAATTTTAAGGATCAATTAATGCAAATCTACTTGAGTTTAGTAGTTTCAATTATTCTAATTATGTTCATTGTTCCTAAAAGTTTGTCGTTTACCTATTTTTAGCCTATCATAATACTATATTATGAGTTATGATGTTATTCATTTTATCTTTGGTCCTAATTTAAATTAGGAGCTTTGAATGGTAGAAAAAGAGAATTTAGTATTTTATTATACATTCACAAAAGAAGATGGTTCTATCAAAATCTTCGAGATTGAACTCAATCAACAAACTTTGGAATTGATCCATGAACCATTCTCAAAACTTCCTGTTTGGACGGAACTTGAATTCAATAAATGTCCTAATTGCCCATTGAATAAAGAGCAAACACCAAATTGCCCAGTTGCGACTAATATTGTTGAAATGGTAGAAATCTTTAAGGATTCAAAATCCTTTGAGAATGCAACCGTACAAATTACTACTTCCCAGCGAGAATATAGAAAAGAAGCATCATTGCAGCAGGGAGTAAGTTCTATGCTGGGGATAATAATGGTAAGTGCCGGATGTCCAATCCTTTCCAAATTACGCCCGATGGTCAGGTTTCATCTTCCTTTTGCCAGTACAGAAGAGACTATTTACAGAGCTGTTTCCATGTATCTTGTAAACCAGTATTTCAGGAGCCAGAATGGAATAGATCCTGACTGGAAATTAAACGGTTTGATGGATATCTATAAAAAAATTCATAATGTTAATATAGCATTCTTTAATAGATTATCATCTCTCAAAGGTAAAGATGCAAATGTTAATGCTCTTATAATTTTAGATAACTTTGCAAATTATATTAATTTTAGTATTGACCGGAAGAAATTATCTAAGATCAAATGGATGTTCGATAACACTGGAGACCAGAAATGAAGAGTAAAAAAATATTCTGGATAGCAGGTGAGAACTCGGGTGATCTTCATGCTTCGATCGTATTGAAAGAACTGAATAAACAATTCAACAATATTGAGAATTTCGGAATTGGCGGGGAAAAGATGAAGTCACAGGGATTCAAAGCCATCTTTCCTTTTGATCGTTTCTCTGTGATGGGTTTTGTAGAAATTGTGAAGCATCTGGCATTTTTTGCAGGTGTAGAAAAACACATTAAAAATATTTTCAAGAATAACCCACCCGATCTGATTGTTTTGGTTGATTATCCTGGGTTGAATATGCGAATTGCAAAATTAGCTAAGAGTTATAATATTCCGGTTTTATATTTTATTGTTCCGCAATTCTGGGCTTGGAAATACAAGCGAATTTTCAAATTGCAACAATACACTGATCATATTGCATATATTCTGCCATTTGAGGGAAAACACTTCAGCAAACATAAGATTGATGCAAGCTTTGTTGGACATCCAATTTCAGAAGAGATTAGTATTAAACTTTCAAGAGAGAAATTTGCACACAAAAATAATCTCGACCTGAAGAAAAAATGGCTTGGATTCTTACCGGGGAGCCGCAACACAGAATTAAAGAATATGCTGCCTGAATTTATAAATGCTATTGAAATATTTGATAGCAACGAATATGAATTTCTCATTTCACAAGCTTCATCAGTTTCAACTAAATTGTTTCAAAAAATGACAAATAAGGTAAATAAGAACATTAAGATAGTAAAGAATATGAACTACGAAATGATGAAATATTGTAATTTTCTTGTTGTAACTTCTGGCACTGCCACAATAGAAACTGCATTTTTGGGAACACCTTTCATTATTGTTTATAAAACTAGTAATAGCTCTTATCAAGTTGGAAAACATTTCATAAAAATTGATAAGATCGGATTGCCAAATATTGTTATTGGAAAAGATATCGTTCCTGAATTGATCCAAAAAGATGTTAATGGAAAAAATATTTTCGTAACGATAACTGAGATTCTATCAGATGAAAATAAATATAATAAAATTATTAATGAACTGAAAGCACTACATGATATTTTAGGTAGTAAAAGCACATCCATAGAAGTTGCAACCATTATTGAGAAAATGATAAATGAATAAATTTTCGATGTTTATATTTAAATACCTGGCGGCTTTATTTATAAAATTGCTTGGAATTACATGGAAATATAATTTGCAAACACCAAAACCTAAGGGAAAAGTTATCTATACTTTCTGGCATAGAAATATGATCCCTTTGATGTATTTGCACCGCCACGAGAATATTGTAATACTTGCCTCTTCCTCTAAAGATGGTGAACTAATTGCCGGACCTGCTAAACTATTCGGTTATAATTCTACACGTGGTTCTTCAGGTAGAAGGGGAAGTTCTGCAACCAGAGAGCTAATAAAACTTGCTAAAGAAAAAAGTATCGGCATAACTCCAGATGGACCCAAGGGACCTTCTGAAAAGATTAAGGACGGGGTATTATTTCTTTCTTATTTTACGAAATTGCCAGTTATACCCATAGCAGTAGATATTAATAAAGAAAAGGTTTTCAAATCGTGGGATAAATTCAGACTTCCATATTTTTTTTGTAAGATCAATATCACTTATGGTGACCCCATTTATATTAATACAAAAGAAGAGATCGTAGAAAAGAAGGAATTCCTACAGAACATATTAGATGAATTAACAATAAAAAATAAAGTGAGGTAATTATGAAATTATCAGATCGTGCGATCAATATTCAAGCATCTCCTATTAGAAAATTGATGCCGTTTGCAAACGAAACAAAGAAAAAGGGAATTCACATTTATCATTTGAATATCGGCCAACCTGATATTGAAACACCAAAAGAGATGTTGGATGTTTATAAGAATTACAACTCGAAAGTCCTGGCTTATGGGCCATCGCAAGGTTTAGAAGTATATAGAAATAATCTAGTTAATTATTATAAAAGACATGATATTGAGCTTATTGCTAACAACATAATCGTAACAACTGCGGGGTCAGAAGCTATCGTATTTGCACTGCTTACTGCATGTAATGTTGGTGACGAAATAATTGTACCAGAGCCTTTCTATACAAATTACAATGGTTTTGCAACAATTACGGGAGTAAAAATTGTTCCACTTACAACTTACGCTGAAGAAAGCTTTAAACTACCAGGTGATGATAAGATCAAAGAACTCATAAATAAGAAGACTAAAGCTATCATGTTATGCAATCCGGGGAATCCAACTGGAGCAGTATATCCTCGTTCAGAAATGGAAAGGATCGCTAAAATCGCAAAAGAAAATGATCTCTATGTAATCTCAGATGAAGTTTACCGTGAATTTGTTTATGATGGTCTTTCACATACTAGTATTCTGGATATTAAAGGAATGGAAGATCTTGCCATCATGGTTGATAGCATTTCAAAACGTTATAGTGCATGCGGTGCGCGGATTGGTTGTTTGATATCACGAAATAAAGGTTTTATGACTGCAACTCTCAAGTTTGCACAAGCAAGATTATGTCCTCCAACCATCGATCAATTAGCAGCCAGCGCAGCTATCGATATTGAAGAAGAATATTTCAAAGGAATTATTCATGAATATGATGAAAGAAGAAATTTAGTTTTTGATGAACTCCAGAAGATTGATGGTATTATCTGTATTAAACCTAAAGGTGCATTTTATATCATTGCAAAATTACCAATTGATGATGCAGAAGATTTTGCTAAATGGATGCTTGAAGAATTTACTTTTAAAAATGAAACCGTAATGTTTGCACCAGCTCAAGGATTTTATGCAACTCCAGATCTTGGTAAAAATGAAATTAGACTTGCTTATATCTTAAATAAAAATGACCTCAAAAAAGCAATGAAGATTTTCCGTAAAGGGCTGGAAAAATATAAGAAACGAATATGAATAAAAGCAATATTTGGGTTAATAGCACCGAAGGTGAAATTGACTTAAGAATTGCGGTGGTTTTCATTCTTAACTCAATCTCACAGCAAGCTGTGTTATTAAGTTAAGTCCAAAATATTGTATGTTAATCCGAGGTATTTTCCGTTCCTAAAACCCACTTTGGGAACTAAGTTAATATTGGTATCCAAACTGAGGTTTGGATACCAGATTATTAGTAAATCTATTTAGGAAATATCAACCCAATTTCTCTTTCTGCGCTTTCAATGCTATCAGAAGCATGAACAGCGTTTTCTCCTATAGATTCTCCATAGATTGAACGGACTGTACCAAGAGCTGCCTTGGTGCAATCTGTATTACCCACCAGTTCACGAAGTTTTAAAACTGCTTCTTCCCTGCTAAGTACAGCACCAACAATTTTTCCTGATCTCATAAATTCACTAAGTTCAGTATAAAACCCCTTTCCCAGATGCTCTACATAAAACGCATCAGTAAGATCACTATTCATATTAAACATCTTAAGTTTTTCAATTACAAATCCATTTTCTTCTACCATTTTCAGGATTGCACCAATTTGGTTTTTTTCAGTTGAATTAGGTTTAATCAAAAGTAAAGTATTTTGTTTCATATAATCTCCAATTTTGTATTTATTTCTTAATATCAATTAATTTGAGTTAACATTTATTAAACTCAAATTTTAGAAAGCAAAATTTTGTTATAGCCTTCTTTTTGCAAGAAAAATATTTGACATAATATTTCACACTTCAATTAAAAGAAAAATTTATTATTAATAATTATATATTTGGAGGAAAAATGTCTCTTGAAAAAATTAGAAAAGGTAACGCAATTTTTACTAATAAATTTAAAGAAACTAAAAAACTCTATAACTATCTTGTAGAAAATGGACAACATCCAAAAGTTTTGTGGGTGGGTTGTTCTGATTCACGTGTAATTCCTGAATTTACAGTAAATGCTGATGCAGGTGACTTATTTGTTATTCGTAATATTGCAAATATTATCCCACCAAAAGACGCCGATGAAACTTGTACAAGTTCAGTTCTGGAATATGCTGTATTGCATCTAAACGTGGAACATATTGTAATTTGTGGACACACTGGGTGTGGTGGAATAAACGCCTTAATTGATGGTACACTAGAAGATTCTAAAATACATGACTGGCTCAAGTATGCAAATCCTGCAAAAGAAACAGCAAAGAGTAGTGGAAGAGATTCTTTAGAATTAGAGACAATTAAAGAAAACATTTTTCTTCAAGCAAAAAATCTTATGACTTTTGATTACATAGAAGAAAAGCATAGAAAAAATGAAATAAAAATACACAAATGGCTATATAATATGCACTCTGGAAAGATCTCATTTTACAATGACTTTGACAATGATTGGTTACCACTAAATTGATATTCAAATGGTAATTAAATTAGAGTCTTACAAGAAAAAATATTTAACTTTAAAATATATATATTATATTTTTTAAAAATAAATTCATATAATAGAAAGTTTTAAAAAATACTTGACTTGTCGATATGTTCATCAGGTTTTGAAATAAATTTTAATACAAAAAATAAAGGAGGATTCACAAGATGGCAGAAAAAAAAGCAATTACTTCATTAGCACATGAAGGAAGAACATTCCCACCATCCGCAGAAATGAGGAAAAATGCTCATATTTCATCAGATGAACAATACAAGGAAATGTGGGAAAGATCAATTAAAGATCCTGATGGATTCTGGTTAGAGCAAGCAAAAACATTACACTGGTTCAAAGAACCGACAATAGGTCTCAAATATAATTGGGATACAAAAAACCGAATTATCGAGCACACCTGGTTTGAAGATGGTGAAATGAATGTAAGTTATAACTGTTTGGATAGACATCTCGGCACACCAACTGAAAACAAAACAGCAATTATTTTTCAAGGTGAAGAAGAAGATAATGTAAAAAAATACACTTACAAAGAATTACACTTAGAAGTAAGCAAATTTGCAAATGTAATGAAATCAAAAGGAATTCAAAAGGGTGATAGAATTGCTATTTATATGCCGATGGTTCCTGAACTCGCAATCGTGATGCTTGCCTGCACAAGAATCGGCGCTATCCATTCTATCATTTTTGGTGGATTTAGTGCAGATGCTATCAAAGGAAGAGTTAATGACTCCGATTGTAAAATGCTCATCACTTCCAATGTTTCTAATAGAGCTGGAAAACACATTCGTCTTAAAAATATTTCTGATGAAGCTCTGAAAGACACTCCAACTATTGAGAATGTGATTGTTATAAAAGTTAACAATGAACCTTGTCATATGGAAGCAGGAAGAGATTTCTGGTATCATGATGAAATGGCAAAAGCGGATGCATTTTGCGAAGCTGTTCCTATGAAAGCAGAAGATCCGCTATTTATACTTTATACATCCGGCTCCACAGGAAAACCAAAAGGCGTTGTTCACACAACTGCCGGTTATTTAATGCACACAACTTTAACTCACAAACATGTTTTTAATATTCATGATGATGATGTATACTGGTGTACTGCTGATATCGGTTGGGTAACAGGTCATAGTTATATAGTTTACGGACCTCTTGCTAATGGTGCAACTTCTGTAATGTTTGAAGGTGTTCCAACTTATCCAGATGCTGGCAGATTTTGGCATATTGTGGAAAAATTCGGCATAACTGTATTCTACACTGCTCCTACAGCTATTAGAGCTTTGATGAGATTAGGTGATGAATGGGTTGAAAAATATAAAATGCCAACTCTTAGAATTCTCGGTTCGGTTGGTGAACCTATTAATCCAGAAGCTTGGATGTGGTATTATGAAAAAGTTGGAAAAGAAAACTGTCCGATCGTGGACACATGGTGGCAAACAGAGACTGGTGGATTTATGATCTCACCACTTCCTGGAGCTCATACATTAAAACCAGGTAGTGCAGGCAGACCATGCTTCGGCGTAGAACCTGTTATTCTGCGCGATGATAGATCAGAATGCGACCATAATGAAGGTGGAAAACTCTGCATTAAAAAGCCATGGCCCGGAATGATGAGAACAATGTGGGGTGATCACGACAGATTCATCGATGTATACTTCACAATGTACGATAATCTTTATTTTGCAGGTGACGGCTGCCGTATCGATGATGATGGTGATTATTGGTTAATGGGAAGAATCGATGATGTTGTTAATGTTTCTGGTCACAGAATAGGAACTGCCGAAGTTGAAAGCGCACTTGTAAGTCATAAATATGTTGCTGAAGCTGCCGTAACTCCAATTCCTCATGAAATCAAAGGACAAGGTCTTTATGCTTATGTTACTCTCATTACTGGCGTTGAAGAGACTGATGAATTAAAGAAAGAACTTATCATGCATGTTCGTAAGGAAATCGGACCAATCGCTGCACCTGAAGCTATTCAGTGGGCACCGGCACTTCCTAAAACACGTTCAGGAAAGATCATGCGAAGAATACTTAGAAAGATCGCAGAGAATAGTGCTGATAATCTTGGAGATATTTCAACTCTCGCGGATCCAAGTGTTGTTGAACATCTAATTGAAGCTCGTAAGTTAATTAAATAATTGTAAATAAAGAATATAGTCGGAACTGTATTTTTTGGTTCCGACTTTTTTTTAAGAAGGAGAAGATATGTCTGAGAAAAAAGTAATGAATAGAAATTTCGTAGTATTTGGAGCAATTGTTATTCAGCTTTGTTTGGGTGCGATCTATGCTTGGTCTGTATTTACAAAACCATTGGTTGAAGCTGGATGGACAAAAACTCAAACTCAAGCTGTATTTGCTGCAGGTCTTGCATTCTTTGCAATCATTATGGTAATTGCCGGAAGACTTATGCCAAAATTTGGTCCTAAAAAACTTGCGATGTCTGGTGGAATAGTTCTGGGTCTCGGGTATTTACTTGCCGGACTTTTTGGTGGAACTGATTTTTGGTCAATTTTTATTTTCTTAGGAATAATAGGTGGATCTGGTATTGGTTTAGCTTATGTTGTACCAATCGCTGTCGGGATGCGTTGGTTTCCAGACAAAAAAGGACTTATCACAGGTCTGGCTGTTGCCGGATTTGGCTTTGGCGCAACTCTTTGGGTTAAACTGGCTGGATCATGGGGTGGCTTAATAGAAAATCTTGGTTTAAGTACAACTTTTACAATCTATGGAATCATATTCTTTGTAACTGTTTTCATTGGTAGTCTCTGGATGAAGTTTCCACCAGAAGGATGGAAACCAAAAGGATGGAATTCAACAGAAATTGAGAAAAAAACTACTGTTTCTGGAATTGAAATGAAAAGTGGAGAAATGCTAAAAACTCCTCAATATTATATGATATTGCTTACTTTCGTCTTTGGTGCAAGTGCGGGTTTGATGAGTATCGGCTTAATGAAACTATTTCCAATGGAAGCTTTACAGGCAGCAGGTTATAGTGAGCTTGCAGCTTCAGGTATTGCTGGAACAGCAATGGCTGTATTTTTCTCATTAACAAATGGCTTGGGAAGAATTGCCTGGGGTGCAATGAGTGATAAATTGGGAAGAAAACTTTCAATTGCTATAATGATGTTCACTCAAGGGATCTTTGTTATTTTATTCCAATGGATCGCTGGAACTCCTAGTCTGCTTTATTTAGGTGCAGCCTTGATAGGATTTAATTTTGGTGGGAACTTTGCTTTATTCCCTACTATTACAGCTGACACTTTTGGAGCTAAATATATTGGACAAAATTATGGCTGGGTATTTCTTGCTTATGGAGTTGGTGGAATATTCGGACCAATCTTAGGTGGAAAATTAGGAGATATGAATAATTTCTCACTCGCTTTCATAATCTGTGGTATTTTATGTATCGTTGCTGCAGGTATTATTCTTGGTGTTAAACAACCTAAACAAAAATTAGCATAATCCATACAATATTTATGAAAGAGGTTACAATTGTAGCCTCTTTTTATTTATAGATTCGAATCCATTATAATATAATAACATTCTAATAACTACAATAACCGTAATTTCTTGACATTAAAGGTTGAGTTCTGTTTTGAGTAAAAAAAAATTTCGGAGGAGAAATGGCAATTAAAAAGTTAGAGGACTTAATAGAACTCGTAAAAACCAAATCAAAAAAAAGAGTTGTAGTTGCTTATGGACAGGATAAAATAACAATTCTAGCAACTAAAAAAGCTATTGATCTTAAGTTTGCTGAATTTACTCTAATCGGGGATCAAGATGTGATAAAAACAATTTGTGCTGATCATGATATTGACCCAAATATTTATACAATTATTCATGAACCTGATGAGATAAAATCCGGTAAAAAAGCAATGACACTTTTAAATCATGGCAAAGGTGATGTGCTGATGAAGGGGATAATTTCAACAGATAAATTACTGAGATGCATAATTGATAAGGAAAATGGAATAATGATCCCAAAGGCTACTCTATCGCATATTTCCATTGCTGAAATTCCTAATTATCACAAGCTTCTCATTTTTACTGATGCAGCATTTATTCCCAGACCGAATATTGACCAAAAAATCTCTATGACAAGATATGTAATTGATACTGCCAGAAAAATTGGTGTAAAAAGACCAAAAGTAGCAATAATCTCTTTTTCTGAAAAAACAAATCCAAAAATCCCAACTGCTGTAGATGGTGCTTTCATTTCTAAAATGGCAGATCGTAATCAAATAAAAAATGCTGATATAGATGGACCACTTTCCATTGATCTGGCAATCGATCCTAAAAGCCTGCATTACAAGGGTGTAAAGAGTTGTGTAGAGGGAGATGCAGATTGTCTTGTGTTCCCTTTCTTAGAAGTTGCAAATGTTTTCTATAAATCTCTAACCTATTTTGCCCAGGCAAGTATGGTAACTTATATCGTAGGAACAAAAGTTCCAACAACTCTTTCATCAAGAACTGATACACTACAGAACAAATTATATTCCCTAGCTTTTGCCTGCTTGATGGCAGATAAAGATAAACTTAGTAGTGAGGAAGAATAATGAAAATAGCCCTTGCTTCCGATCATGCTGGTTTTGAGCTGAAAGAAAGAATAAAAGAATTTTTAACCGATCATCAGGTTATTGATTTTGGTCCGGTAAATTTAGATTCAATGGATTATCCTGACACAGGATTTAAGTCTGCTGAAGCTGTTTCCAATGGAGATTGCGAAAGAGGAATATTGATTTGTGGAAGCGGACTCGGCATGAGTATTGTGGCAAACAAAGTTCCCGGAATAAGAGCTGCATTATGTCAGACAAAGCAATTTGCCGAACTCTCCCGCAGGCATAATGATTCCAATATTTTAATTTTATCAGGAAGATTTATTTCTGAATATCTTGCAAAAGAGATCATGGACGTTTGGTTCAATACAGAGTTTGAAGGTGGAAGACATCAGAAAAGATTAGATAAAATATCAGATTATGAAAAGGAGAAATAATAAATGAAATTTTTAAAGAAGAATGATCCTGAGCTATATAATGCAATGTATAAAGAACTGAAGCGTCAAACAGAGAATCTGGAATTGATAGCCTCTGAAAATTTTGTTTCCAGAGCTGTACTTGAAGCAGCAGGGTCTGTCCTCACAAACAAATATGCAGAGGGTTATCCTTATCGGTATAGCAAGAAAACCGGAAAATTAAAATATAGTCTTTATGGAAGATATTATGGTGGATGCGAATGGGTAGATGAAGTTGAAAAACTCGCAATTGAACGAGCCCAAGAAATCTATGGAGCTGATCATGTAAACGTGCAACCTCATTCTGGTTCTCAAGCAAATATGGCTGCATATTTCTCCCTAGTAAAACCAGGTGATACTGTTCTTAGTTTAGAACTTACTCACGGTGGACACCTTACTCACGGGCATCCGCTTAGTTTTTCCGGTGCTTTGTATAATATTATCCCATATGGAGTGAATAAAGATACTGAACAATTTGATTACAATGAAATAAGAAAACTTGCCCTTGAGCATAAACCTAAAATGATTCTTGCTGGAGCTAGTGCTTATCCCCGTAAAATTGATTTTAAAAAATTCCGGGAAATTGCCGATGAAGTAGGTGCAAAATTATTCGTAGATATGGCTCATATTGCAGGTCTTGTTGCTGCCGGATTACATCAGAACCCTGTTCCTTATGCAGATATTGTAACAACTACTACTCATAAAACATTGCGGGGACCACGTGGTGGCATGATCCTCTGTAAAGAAGAATATGCAAAAGAAGTTGATAAACAAGTTTTCCCTGGAATTCAAGGTGGACCATTAGAGCATGTGATCGCCGCCAAAGCTGCAGCATTTAAAGAAGCACTTCAAGATGATTTTAAAATTTATCAAGAACAAGTAATAAAGAATGCAAAAGCGTTAGCAAGAGCTTTAGAAAAGAAAGGGCTACGTTTAGTTTCAGGTGGAACAGACACACATCTTATGTTGATAGACCTGGGTGATAAAGATAGTGGAAATCCAAGTGGAAAGAAAATGGAAGGAGCCTTGGATAAAGCAGGCATAACAGCAAATAAAAATACTATCCCATTTGATAGCAGACCTCCATTTGTAGCTTCAGGTATCCGTCTTGGAACTCCTGCTGTTACAACAAGAGGAATGAAGGAACAAAATATGGAACGAATTGCAGATTTTATTTCTCAAGTATTCAATAATCATGATGACGAAGAAAAGTTGGCACAAATCAAAATTGCAGTTCGTGAATTCTGCGATAACTTTCCATTATATCAAGAACTTCTTACTGAAGACTAATATTTAGCATAGATATAAATGTCCTATCCAGTGATGGTTAGGACATTTTTTTTATATTGAACAGCTCTCTTTCAAAATTCCTAAATAATCTCTAATTTTATCATGTTATGCAATCCTCTGCTACGTTTTGATTGAATCATTTAAATATATTAGAGTAAAATAATATTAATTAGTTGACATTATAACTTTATACAATAAATATTAATTTATGGATTATTGTGTCTATAATTAATATATGGTTTCTTTTGTAGAGAGGGAGAAAATATGAATGTTGAATTTCATTACTACATAACAAAATATCTGGCATTAGAAGCTGGTTTTGATAATTCCGAAGCTGAGATTATTGCCTATTCATCACAATATGTCGATGACAATTCAACCCAGTATAAAATCAAACTTCCTGATAGTTCAGAATACAAAAATTACATAACGCAAACAAAGAATATCACTAAACCCAGAAAACAATTAATGCGAATATATTTGCTGTTCCATTTTATGCCAGGAAACCCAACAAGCCCTAAAACCAGAAGAAAAGATGGAAAGATGCACCTTCTTAATACTACATCTTCCAGCACACATGCTCAAGAAATATTTTACGATGCAACAAAGAGTGAAAATTTATACTCACTTGGTATTGCTTCTCATATGTTAGCTGATACAATATCTCACCAGAATTTTATTGGAAACTTCGACGAAATGAATGCAATGAAAGGAGTTTGGGAAACTCTTACACCAAATATTGGGCATGCCGATGCAGGGTATAAACCGGATATACCTAACCTCATATGGCATGATCCACGTTTGATAGAAGAAAATAGTACAATTGATAATACCGAGCGGGTTTTACTAGCATCAAATAAACTCTATAAGAATTTTCTTATGTTCACAGCAAGTCCTACTAACTGGACAGAGGTAAAAGCAAATATTACCGATATCCTCAAAGACAAAATTGATGAAAGACATTTGTCTTCATATAAAAAACAAATGAAAGAGAGAATTGGAAAATATCAAAGACTCATCTTAAATCATAATGCAAATACAGAATATGATCCATATAGCTGGTTTAGTGCTGCTATTTCAGAAGATATCAAATTTCTTAACGATAAAAAAGTAAAATTTGATCCAATTAAAGATAAGTTATCTTTTAAAGAAAATTATAAACAAACAAATTGGTATAGATTCCAAGAAGCTGCAAAAAACTATCAGAAAAGAGCAGCTAATAAAATGGAACCGATCTTTGCTCAAATAGAAATTAAAGAATGGTAATGATTTTCGGGAGGAAAAGATGAGAAGAATAATAGCGTTTATGTTTTTATTAAGTACCCTACTTTCTGCACAAAATATCTGGCTCAATGAACTGCATTATGACAATACAAGCACTGATATTGGTGAATTTGTTGAGGTTGTTCTGGAAGAAATACCCGGAAATGTTTTATCCGATTATACTGTAACCTTTTATAATGGTAACAATGGATCAGAATATGATTCCATATCTTTAAATCAGTTTACAGCCGGTGCAAATGTTAATGAATTTACAATTTTCTATTATTACAAAGAAGGTATTCAAAATGGAGAACCTGACGGGATTGCAATTGATTACCAAGGTATTCTTATTCCGGGTCAATTCCTGAGTTATGAAGGTTCTTTTGAAGCAATAGGTGGTCCTGCAAATGGTGTTACATCAACTGATATTGGTGTGGAGGAAGGAAGCACAACTGAGATTGGACAGTCACTTCAACTAATGGGGACAGGAGCTGTTTATAGTGATTTTATCTGGCAGGAACCGGCACCGGAAACTCCTGGAGAATTAAATAATGGTCAGACGATCGGAGGAACTCCAGTACCAACGATAATTGTTGCGAGTCCTAATGGTGGTGAACAATGGGAACAGGGTTCTACTCACGATATAACCTGGATATCTATAAATTTTACAGGAAATATCAAAATAGAACTTGAAATGGTTTATAGAGATAGAGAAGTTCTGGTCGCTTCCACTGAAGATGACGGTAGCTGGGAATGGAACATTCCAATTGATCAATTAGTCGATGATTGGTATGCAATTATTATATCAGATGCCGAAGATGGAGATCCATGGGATGATAGTAATGCTGCATTCTCTATTATTGAACCTATTCCAATTACTCCTTACACGATCTATGATCTCCAATATTCTACTTCCGGTCCATCTCCGCATGAAGGAGAGTTGGTAGAAACTTCCGGTGTTGTTACTGCCAAATTTGAGAGTTATTTTTTCATTCAAGATGGAACAGGTGCATGGAATGGTATTGTTATCTATCCAATACAAGATGTAGAGGTTGGTGATGAGATAACAATCTCCGGTACTGTTTTAGAATACAATAATAAAACAGAGATAACCGATATAATTAATATGGAAATAACAGGAACATCTGAACTCCCTGAGCCTATTATTTTAAGTGCTGAAGAACTATCTTTCACAGAAGACTACGAAAGTGTATTTGCCAAAATTCAGAATGTAACAGTTTCCAATGAAGACCTTGGTTATGGTGAATGGGAAGTTGAAGATCAATCCGGAACTTGCATAATTGGTGGACTAGGAGTTTATACTTACGTTCCAGTTTTAGACGATATAATTTTTAGTATAAGAGGTGTTATTGATTTCACTTATGGTTCTTTCAAATTAGAACCACGCGATGATACAGATATTAACTTTGGGGGATTAGTCATTGAGCCATTAGAATTAAATTTCATGACAGTAGAGAACTGTCTGAATGGTTTGCAATTTACGATCTCAAATCTTTCAAGCTCAGCAATTGAGATCATCAGCATTGAAGATAATGGCATATTCCCCATCAGTGAGAATCCCTGGGATATTGAAGATTTCAATCTTCCTCTTCCTTACGATCTGGAAAGTGGAGAGATACTTACATTTAATATAGTTGTGGGATTATTTACCGAAAACAACCGTGAAATTGTCAGTGATATTCTGGAAATTGAAAGCGAATTAGGTATTACCGAGATTACTTTGAATTATGATACAGATTTGAACAGTAATGCTGAAAATAATCTAATCTATGCATCCTCTGAATTGATTGGAAATTATCCAAATCCATTTAATCCAACAACAACAATTTCGTTTTCATTAAACACTGAAAATAAAAAAGATGCGGAATTAATAATCTATAACTTGAAAGGACAGAAAGTAAAGATATTAGAAATTAGAAATTTGGAAACAGGAATTAATAATGTTATTTGGAATGGAACAGATGAACTAGGGAATTCTGTTACATCTGGAGTATATTTATACATGCTTAAAACTGGAGACATAACTTATACAAAGAAAATGTTATTAATAAAATAATTGATAATAAAGAGATTTGTTTATTTTCTTTTTAATATATTTTCTCTTTGCTTGTTATATATCTCTACTTAAAATTAATATCAACTTAGTGAATACTCTCCTTACTATTGGGGGCATATCAATATTTTGAATTAATCTGATATCTTTTTTATTAAAAAGATTAAATCTTCTAGCAAATAATAATACAGTGATCAAAAGACTAAACGAACTAAATAATTTAATTATAAAGCTAATCTCCAATATATTTATTATTAAGATAAGAACTGTTATCAATGGAAATAAAAGTGCAAGCTTTCTTTTGATACTAAAATATCTATTAAGATAAAGTAATCTAATTATAGATCCAATAGAAAAAACTAAAAAAGAAGCAATGGCTGCTCCTTCAATTCCAATATATCTTACTAAGAAAATATCAGCTATAATATTAAATATTCCAGATAATATACCAATATATAAAATTATCTTCGTCAAATCAAAAGATATATAAATTGCAGCAAGTCCAGATCCAATTATAGAAAAACTCACAGAAGCCATCAAAATCTTGAAAATTAAAATTGAAGAATTAAATTCTTCACCATAAATAATATAAAACATCTGATCACTGAAAATAATAATTAATGAAACTAATATCATTGCAGAAAAGCTGATCTGTGGAATAAGTCTTTTAATATAGGAATTTTTTATTTTATCAATTTCACCCTTTGTCTTAAAAACCATTATTATTGGGATAGTAATTGCAATCAATCCCATACCCAAAAAGGATTTAAGAGCATTAAGTATTTTATATGCTGCTTGATAGATCCCAACATCTTCAAGAGTCATATAATACTTTATTACATACATATCTACCCAGTTAATTACATACCCTGACCAACTATTAAACATAAGAGGTAAGCTAAATATTATCATTTTTGTTAATAGTGCTTTATCAAATTGAAATGGATATATGTATCTGGTTTTTATAAATGATATGCCAATTATTATTACCAGAATATCAGATATTAATAAAATATAAATAACATATATTACACTTATTTCAAGAATAGAAAAAACAAAAAACAACATTCCAAGAACTATAAAGATCTTCGATGCAAGTTTAAATAAGAAAGTGTACAATTTTATCAATCTAATTACTTGCAAGACTTCCAAAACAAAGAACTTCATCAAAGAGATAAACGCACCAATAAGAATTAACCAGAATAGATTTACTTTATCAATCTCTAAAAATGTTAGAATCGGTTTTCTATATGTGTAGAATAATACAGATACAACAAAAAATGAAAAAAGACTTACAATAAAAAAGTTTGCTGTTGTTTTCCTTAAATGATCTTCTTTAATAAATTCTTCTTTACCAAACCGTTTAATAGAAAGACCAAGCCAACTTACTCCAAATGTGTACAATAAAACAATTGCACTAAGGAACAAAGCTACTTTCCCATAATTACCCGGTCCTAAATACCTTGCCTGAATTGATTCGGAAATTATCATCAAAGGTACGGCAAATACAATCATGATATTAGCTGTAACAAAATCCCAAAATGATTTTTTTAATTCACGCATTATTTTCCTTAATTTAAAAGTTTCATTATTTCCTGATAAACTCTTTCCGAACTATTCCCATCATAATATTTATGAAATCGTTTTTTTCCTTGAATTCTTTTTCTATAATCAAGTTCAGGATATTTTAGATAAGCTTGAATACAATTATACAACTCATTTTCATTGTAACATATTTTACCCGGCACATTTTTTTTGTAATCAACATAAAACCCATTTTTCTCAGTAAATTCTTTTAAATCATAAGCATAAAAAATAACCGGTCGTTCTGTTAGTATAAAATCTACAAAACAACTTGAATAATCTGTAATTAAAATATTCGTTATACTTAATAATTCTTGTGTATCAATATATAAATCGGATATATTTACAACATTATTGTAATTTGGAAAAATATCTTTTGCTAAATTCTTTTCCCTTGGGTGGCTTTTATCAAAAATAATAACATCCTTTAGCTTAATGATATTCTTGAATTCCTGGAATAATGGTTTATAAGTATCTCGATATTTTCTATGGGTAGGTAAATATGAAATGATTTTCTTGTCGATATATCTTTCTAAATGATATTTTTTTAATATTCTAACTTTATTAACCTTACTAAAAAATATATCATATCTAGGTTCTCCAGTAACCGCTATTTTTTTTATTTCTGGGAAAATATTTCGTCTAACTTGAATAAAAAAATCAGAAGAAGCAATATCCAAATCGTCCTTTCTATAGTATTTCTTTAACTTTTTAATAACCATTCCATGGTATAAATTAATAAAAATTGCATTTTTTAAAGAATAATTTAGTATGTCATCTCTACCGTACGAATGAATATATACTTTAGCTATCAAACCAAAATACAAAGCTTTCAAAGAATTAAAAATGTATGCTTCTCCTCCG
>JAVCCF010000040.1 GCA_030765625.1 Candidatus Tenebribacter burtonii | reverse complement strand
TTATTAGGAATAGTAAAAATGTGTGTATCATCTTCATCTTTAAACTCCCAGCCGGAGATATCCAGGTCTTCTGTGCCCGGATTATAAAGCTCCACCCAATCTTCTGGATCGAAATCTTCCGCTGAGTGATAATTTATTTCATTGATAACGATATTGCCTGTTTCAGTTGTAACGTTTAGAGTATGAAATTCATATTCAGCTCTTTGAGGAGAAAGTTTTACGGCGTTGTCATTTTCAGCATAAATATAATATTGTAGATTAGCATAGTTTACATCTACTGAAATTCCAAATATCCCGTCTCCTGCCAGCTCATCATTATGGTTGCCATCATCATACATTTCCAATTTTTCAAATTTATCATATTCATCCGATCTAAATCCGATTTCCAAAAGTTCAGTATTATAAGTATCTACAATAATCCATGCAGTTGAATTTGGTTCGATGATTTCAGGAGAAGTTGAAATATTATTGATTTCAGGAATGGCTACATTAAAAGAATTGTGGTTATTCAGAAATGTAATTCTTCCATCCATCAATTCAGTAATACCTATAATAAAACTTGATCCACCACCAGTAACAGAATTGTTAATATTATCTATGAAATTATTGTAAGTGTAGAATTTATTTTGGTCTGCCTGTACACTGGAATCGATGATGTCCTGTAATTCGTAAGCTCTGGTTTCATACCAGCCATTGGCAAAATTTTCTTCTAAGATCGTTTTCATGTGGGCAACGTATATCTTTTGATATTCTGGGATTGACAGTAATTTACTTACTATTGGGTAGTTGCTGTTATTTATGTTATAGAATGGATCAAACTGTTGCAATTCTGATACAGTCATAGATGGAGAACCATGTCCACCATTGAATGTGCCGAATGTCATGTTCAGATCCCAATAAATATAATTGAACTGATCGTTTTCATCCATATAAAGATAGAAGTTGTGTGGAGCCATTATTGGGCTATCATTGCTAACTAATGTATTGTGAAATGCTAGTAGCCAAAGCGTTCTGTCTACATCCAGAATTTCTCCTATCTCATCCGTGTTAAGGTTTAATGTATAGCATAAATCTACCAATTCCTGCCAACCGTAATCAGATTTTAATTCATAACTGGTATAGTAATCTGTACTGTCCGGTCCTAAGTATCGGATTGTAGCTGATCCGCCACCAGGACCTCCACCAACCGGATTACCTTTTATCAGAGTGTTTTCATCACTGCTAAAAAAACTTCTGGCAAAGAATTTATCTACTGATTGAACACTTGTATATAAACCTATTAATTCGTCATTCACATAAACATTTATATAATTTGCTTTGCTCGCAGGACTATATTTAGCTGCAATTTCATAACCAATTGTTTCACGAATAAAAGAGGGATCTTTAAATCCATTAGAAAGCTTTAATGTGCCGTATTCTCCCAGAAGCTGATCTTCGATAATGTAATCCAGTTTTATATTGAAAGGATTTTTATCATAAGATGGATCACAGGAACTATTGCCTTTATATCGTACCCCAATACTATCGAATTGAACGCTGTTAATAAGAGCAGTTCCCATTAAGCGTTCATCATTCCCAGCTGCATAGAAATTATCCAGAATCTGATCCCAGTTAGATTCTGCGAAAGTTAATTCGATTGTGTTGATTGTATTAATATCGTAAAAATCTTGAGCCAGAACCAGACCGAAGATCATTGTCATCAAAGTTGTGAATAATAATTTTTTCGTTTTCTCCCTCATTATACCATAAACAAAGATATTTTTTTATTTAGTTTACAGCAGTTATCTTATAAAAATATTTTTCGCCATCGGCACCACCTGTATCTGTATATGAATTTACAACTGATGTGTCATAAGCTGTAGTTCCGAATGTGTAAGGATTAGTAGAACGGTAAATGTTATACCCTGTTGCACCATCAACTGCAGTCCAGTTTAGATCCATATTGTGTTCGTTTACAACAATTATCAAGCTTGTTGGAATATCAAGCGTACCTGTATGATTAGCAGTTCCCGGAGTACCGTGATCAACTGAAGTTTGCCAGCTTCCTACCAGGCTGTTGTCATTGGTTGGATTAATTAATTCCAGTGTTGGTCCATCACCATCTGGTTCTGGTGGCCAAGGATCATCATCATCATAATCAACTGAATCGATCAGTGTGCTTTCTGCATCAAAAAGACGGATTAGTTCTCCACCGCCACTAAGTCCAAACCCTAAATCTCCTATGTAATTAGTAACACTTGGGAAAGCTGAACTAAAAAGAGTTGTATCTCTGCAAATTACAATATATTCATCACTTGCTAAAATCGTATTTCTAGGAAAGGTGAATATATGTTCATCCTCTTCGTCTTTGAATTTCCAGCCGCTAATATCCAGATCATCTATTCCTGGGTTGTAGAATTCTATCCAATCTTCCGGATTAAAAACATCTGATGAATTATAATTTATCTCATTTATGACGATCTCACCTGTTGCAGTAGTTACATCTAGTTCATAAAATTCATAAGCAGCGCGAGCAGGTAGAAAAGCCCCCAGATTACTGTTTTGTGCATAAAAGTAGTATTCAAAATCTTGATAACCTGCTTCAAGAGATATTCCATAAGTTCCATCACCAGCAGCGCCGTCATTATGGAAACCATCATCGAACATCTCCAGTTCCGTAAATTTATCATTCTCTGAGACACGATAATTCAGCCATAATTCATCTGCATTTGCTACATCTACATTAAACCATACAATAGAATTTGGAACTACTACAAGGGGAGAATAGCTCGCTGAACTAAGAACTGGAATACTACCTTGAAACTCCGATTGATTGAGCAGCCACTGGTAACGAGTATCCATCAATTCTGTAAGACCTGGTACGGAATTACCCGGACCAGCACCGGTAACAGAAGAAGTAACATTTTGCAGAAATTCGCTATAGGAATAAAAAGTATTAGGATCAGACTGATAAACTGCATCGATAATGTCCTGTAACTCATTAGCTCTTGTCTCATACCACCCCGATTGGAAAATTTCTTCAATAATCGTTCGCATATGAGCAATGTACATCTTTTGATACTTATCGATATTCAGTACTTTGTTAATTATTGGATAATCAGAATCATTCAAATTCAATAGAGGATCAAGTCTTTGTAGATCATATGTATTCATAGGCATACCACCAAGTAACATCTGAAAGACTCCGAAATTTTCATTTAAATCCCAAATAATAGGATTGAATCTATCTGTGCCATCCTGGAATAAGTAATAATTATGTCCAAAGTTTATGGGGGAATCAAGGTTGACCAAAAGGTTATTAAAAGCCAGCATCCAGAGATGATTATCTACATTCAGATAATCATCCATTCCGGTTGGATTGTTATTGAAAACATCTAAGAATTCGATCAATTCATCCCAACCGGTATCTGATTTTAACTCGTAATAGTCTGTATAACTGGTAGAATCTATTCCACTATAATTCCAAATAACAGTTGTTATATGAGGAGCATCATAGAATAGCTCACCTTTAAAACGGATATCATTGTAGGTAGTAAAATGTGAATTTTTAAAATATTTATCTACAGACTGAACATTCGTATAAAGTCCCATATATTCACTATTGATATAAACCTGACAATAATTAGCTAAACTTGCCGGCATATAATTTCTGGCAATTTCATAGCTTAATGTTTCGCGTACAAAGGATGGATCTTTATAGCCATTTGCCAATTTGAGAGTCCCATATCCATCCAGTTTCTGATCATCAATTATGTGATCGAGTTTTATGTTAAGCGGATTTTTCACATTTTGCGATGAGTATGAGCTATTTCTTTTATAACGTACACCCACACTATCGAAAGGAACTCCGTTTACCACTGCTGATCCTACTAACCTTTCTTCATCTCCAGCAGCATATAGATTATCTAATAGTAGATCCCAATTAGTTTCCGCAAAAGTTATTTCTACCGTATTGATCGTGTTAATGTCATAAAAATCTTGAGCCAAAACCAGACAGATAGATATTGTTAACAAAGTAGTAAAAACTAATTTTTTCATTTTTTTTCATTCTCCCTTTTTTCTATATTAATATTATAGACAAAGAAATTCTAATAACACTGCGTTTTTTATTTATTTTTATAAATTAATTTGAAATTTAATTTTAAATTCTTCCCAATTGAATTGTTGGTTAGTACTAGTAAATTAGGAATAGAAACTCTGCTTCAGAAAATATATTACTGAATTAGATTACTTTTATTTCTCACCTGAAATCAATATTCAAAATAAATTTCTAAACTATTTCGGAAATCTTCGATAATCCTGTTATCCTGTCTCTTTTCTACTTAACTTTCTCCGAAGCAATGATAAGTTTTTCTAAACCGCTGATCTTGGCAATGTCCATCACTTGAACCACAGTTCCATGAGGAGTGGCTTTATCTGCTTTTATCACTAAACTGGAGGTTTCGTTTTCATTTTTAAGTTTTATTAATTTTGCTTTCAAATCTTCCAACTCGATTAATTCTTTTCCCAGATAGATTTCACCTTCGGAAGAAATTGTTACTGTAAGTTCATCTGTGCTTTCTGCAGTTGTGCTTTCTGTTTCGGGTAGGTCCAGCTTCATGCCTGGTTGTTCCACAAAGCTGGTGGTAAGCATAAAGAAAATAAGCAGCAGCAAAACAACGTCGATCAGTGATGTAAGACTGATAACAACTGTGCGGGTTTTCTTGGTTAATAGCTGCATCTAATTACTACTCCGAAACTCAATGATCTTTTTCAGTAAATTATTAGAAATATTTTCAATGTCCAGGATCAAGTCTTCAGTTTTTTTGGAAAAATAGTTATAGAAAATTAGAGCAGGGATTCCCACGGTGAGACCAGCAGCAGTTGTAATGAGAGCTTCAGAAATTCCACCCGAAAGTGCGGATGCTTCTCCCACTCCCTGCACGGAGATCACATTGAAAACTTTTATCATTCCCACAACAGTTCCCAGAAGGCCCAGGATGGGAGTTACTGCTGCGACTGTTTCCAATATCACCAATCCTTTTTCCAAAACTCGCACTTCTTGACGTCCATTATCAGAAAGCTCATCCCGCACTGCTAGATATGATGTCCCTTTATGCTGCAAAACCATTTTCATCAAATTGGAAAGTACACCTTTATGCTGGTCGCACACCGAAAGAGCCAGATTAATATCATCTTCGGATGTAAGGCTGTTAATCACACTTTTCACTTCGGGAACGATTATTTTTTTGGTTCTTAAACTGATGAGTTTTTCTATAATCACGGCTAGCGATAACACACTGCAAATTGCTATTGGTATAATCAAATAGCCGCCTTTTTGCAGGAATTCAAATATTTCTATAAACATAATTCTCCTATTTACTTAACCTTGTAAGGGCTTCTTTCAAAAAATACATCAAACTTAGCCCTTTTAAGGTTTCTTACGCTTTATTCCAACTATTTACAAAATTCTTCAACCTTAAAATTGTTAACTCCCATGTAATCTTGAAAGAAAAGATTTCAAGGTTTAAACACTAATTTAATTCTATTATCAATTATTCGGAAGGTAAAACAAAGAGCAAGAAGTTCGAATACCATTCCGAAGGTTTCTTTCATTTCTATTTATTCCCAATCAAGTATGAAAAAAGAGCAGTTACTTCCAAATAGGGTTCAGGAAAATTTTTAGGAAGTGGAATAAATGGTGCAGAATACGTTATTGCTCGAGTGCTGGTATCGTCCAATGTATAATGTGCATCGCTTCCAATTACTTCCAAATCTTTTAGCGAACCATCTTGCATTATCTTAAAGCGTATTAGAGTATTACCATCGATTGCACCTAACCGGGTAAAAGCGTATGGTGGATTAATATTACTTTGTACCTTATGCTTTAATTGAAGCATGTAAGGTGCAAATTCCCAGGCATAAGTATTAAATTTCATGCCGCCATTGTTCCGTGTGGAACTGATCTCCTGATCATAATCAGGAGTGGTTTGTGTGAAATTTTTTAATTTTTGCCTGACTTGAAAATCTTTCAGAAAGGTTGGTTTCTTCTCATACAGATCAGCTAGGATATCTGATATTTTTTCTCCATTTTGTGATTGCAATTTAGCTTCTTGAGTTTGTTTTGTTTCATTCTCTTGGAATGATTTATGAGTTAAATCACCAGTTTGGAAAGGAAACTCTTTATCGGGCAGATCACTTTCATTCAAGTCGGAAGCTTTGGTATTTTTATCCGAAACCAAATTGTTTTCAGTGTCAGGAAGTTGATCTTCTACATCAGGAGTTTCAATGAACTCAAAAGTCAGCCGATCTTCTCCCTGCAAATCATTAGATTGTTGAGGATTGAAGAATACATTTTTGTCCAATTGCAAAATCAATAATAATAAAATATGTACAATAATCGATAAAACAATATAGATTAAAAGTTTATTTTTCTTCATTTTTCTTCAGCAATATTCCCAAAATTTCTCCAGCTACTTTGCGATTTTAGATATTTAAGTGTCAATAAAATGTTGAATCTAATTTTCAACTAATTGGATAATTGTCCAGATATCCAATCCCTGTTCCGATTGCTGTGTTTTATTAGATGCATCACCTTGCATTCCACCTTTACCCATTCCCTTGCCGCCACCGCCACCGGACCGTCCATCAGATGGTCTATCACCCATGCCATCCTTCTCTTTCATTGACTCTTTATCGGGTTCAGGAACTTCAAAACCAAGTGTAATTTTAGAGGTTGGATCGGCTCCAATTGAAGCTGTGAAATCAGGATTATCTGCCAGAGGAATTTTTAATTCATAAGCAAAAAGCTCTTTTTCGAAGGCAATACCTATTTCAACTCCGTTCAGGTCTGCAAATTTGATAACTTCTTTCTGCTCATTTCCCTGACTAATAATTTCCAGTTCTTTGCTTATGGATTTCACCATAAGATCCATCATTTTAGGATCAACTTTTCCATTATTCGGGTTACTTTTTCTCGATTGATTTCCATTTTCTTCAGGCATTTGCTGATTCATTAAATTCTGCATACCTAATGGGAAACGAATTCCATAATTCTTTTTTCTTTTTGCATCATTGTTTATCCACAAAGTTAACCCTTGAGACAG
>JAVCCF010000142.1 GCA_030765625.1 Candidatus Tenebribacter burtonii | reverse complement strand
GCACCTAATAACTTAAATAAAGTTCCAATCATGTAACCTCAATTAACTAATTTAGTTCTTCTTATAAGATATCTTTTTGATTAATGTAAACTTGTCAACTTTGTAGATGAAGTGATTAATAAAAATTAATTAAATGCATGTTTTTTAACAGTTTGGAATAAGAAAGTAGTTTTTTATTTTTTTGTGTTTTCGATGAATTCTATTTCAATTCCTAATATCTTTTGTTAAATCATACTTCAGAAATGTTAAGGATAAATAATTTTTTTATTATTTCTTCTTACTTTACAAAATATTAATCTGAAAATATAAAGCATTATATAAAATTTGGAGAAAAAAATGAAATCATTAGTTTTAGCAGAAAAACCCAGTGTAGGAAGAGAGCTGGGAAGAGTGTTGAATTGTCGTCCACGTGGGAAAGGATTTATGGAAGGTAATAAACATGTGGTAACCTGGGCGTTGGGTCATCTGGTCACTTTAGCAGAGCCGGAAGTCTATGATGTGAAATTTAAATATTGGAATTTGGATTACCTGCCTATGATCCCGGAAAAAATGAAATTGAAAGTGATCAAGCAAACTTCTCGGCAGTTCAAAACTGTAAAATCTCTCTTGCAAAGAAAAGATATCTCCGAAGTTATTATTGCTACAGATGCAGGTAGGGAAGGAGAACTGGTAGCACGCTGGATCATGATGCTGGGTGGTTGGAAGAAAAAACCAATGAAAAGATTGTGGATTTCTTCTCAAACTGATTCTGCCATTAAAGATGGTTTTACCAACCTGAAGCCTGCAAAAAATTATGATAATCTTTTCCATGCTGCTGTCGGTAGGGCAGAAGCAGATTGGCTGGTTGGCTTGAATGTAACTCGAGCTCTCACCTGTAAATTCGATGCACGTTTAAATGCCGGTAGAGTACAGACTCCAACTTTAGCACTCATCGTTAAAAGAGAAGAAGATATCGTGAAATTTGATCCTGTAAAATTCTGGAAGTTAAATGCGATTTGTACAGGATTTACTGCCTCTTGGCTGGATAGGGAAAATCATGATAGAATGTTTGATAGAACAAAAGCAGATAATTTATTACAGAAGTTGAAAGGTAAAGACGCGGTTGTTTCTTCAATAACCAAAAAAGCCAAATCAGAATCAGCACCGTTGGCTTATGATTTAACTGAACTCCAACGTGATGCAAATCGACGTTATGGAATGAGTGCGAAAGATACATTACGACATACGCAGACTCTTTATGAAAGATTCAAACTTGTTACCTATCCCAGAACTGATTCCCGCTACATAACTAAAGATATGATTCCCACACTGAAACAGCGTTTGCAGCAAGTTGCCAAAGCAGGTTATAGCAGCAAGGTTCAACCTCTTTTACAGCAGGAGATCAAGTCAACTGCAAGATTTGTGAATGATGCGAAGGTCAGTGATCATCATGCTATTATCCCTACAGAAATTCCTGTTCATTTGAATTCACTATCCAATGACGAAAAGAAAATTTATGATCTAATCGTGAAACGCTTCATTGCAGTGTTATATCCACCCTATAAATTTGAACAAATCACTTTAATTCTGGAAATTGAAAATGAAACTTTTAAAGCAACAGGCAGGATAGTAAAAGATCTTGGTTGGAGAGCAGTATCTGTAGTAATCAAAGATGAAGATGAAGAAGAAGATTCTACGAGATCAATTCCTGGACTGACCAAAGGGCAGATCGTTAAGGTTAATGAACTGAAACTGGTTGCTTCACAGACAAAGCCACCTTCCCGCTACACAGAAGCTACTCTTTTAACTGCTATGGAGAATCCGGGAAAATTTATTGAAGATGAAGAATTGAGAGATTCGATTAAATCTGGTGGATTGGGAACACCTGCTACCAGAGCTGATATAATTGAGAAGTTGATCAGAGGATATTATGTCGAACGCAGTGGAAAATCAATGGTTCCCACAGCCAAGGCTTTTGAATTGATAAAATTGGTGCCGGAAACTCTTAAGCATCCGGAACTGACTGCTGAATGGGAAAGACGTTTGGGAAAAATTGCTGAGGGAAAAGAAAATAAAGGCAAATTTATCTCTGATATAAAGCATACTACAATCGAGCTGATAAAAAAGATCAAAGCTTCTAATTTGAAATTTGAGATCACTAATCTAAGTAAAGAAAAATGTCCGATCTGTGGAAAACCGATGATGAAATTTACTGATAAACTGGTTTGCAGTGATCGCAAATGCGGTCATGAAACAGGAAGTAAAAAGGAAACTGGTCTACGCACAGGAAGAAAATCCAGAAAAGATTATCAAATGGATAAACGACTCGTGCAGCAATTTGGCAAGCAGAAGAGCAAAGAGGAAGAAACACTGGGCGATCTGTTTGACTTTTAGTTAGAAACAGGATTTATAATATTAACTCACAGATTTTCGCTGAGAAACACGAATAATTAATGGTATTCTGAATTGTATTTCAGTATTGCATCTTCTATCAGTATGTTTTAATGAAAAATGGAAAAGAGATAAAGTCCCTTCCAGATGGGATGGAGAGGGACTACTGGTACCACACTAGCGAGAATGTCATTATCCCAGATTTTTATTAGATCATTGTTCATCATCCACTATGGCTATTAATTTCTTCATCTGGTTCTCCGATAATTATCATAAATCACTTTTACTTCGATGAAATCTTAATGTTTCAGCAAATCCTTTAGATTTACATTGGGCAGGTAGCTGCGGTAAATCTTATCAAAGGTTCCGTCTTTTTTCAGATTATCCAGAGTGGACTGCCAAGTCAGCATCACCTCATCCGGTGTATCTTTGGACAAAGCGATGTAGAAATAAGTCTGGGTTACGGTGAATACCGGTTCCAGATCATCCATCTCGTACCCAGCTTGGTTAACGATCTCCGGGATCGTGATGTCAGTAAAAATGGAAAGCTGGGCTTCTCCATTCATGAGCTGTTTCACGTTATCGGTTGGCGCGGGAGAGCTGATAAGATTTGTAAAACCTTCACTTTTCAAATACTGTTCCGTAAACCAATCGGTCGTAGTCGCGATAGTTGCTATTTTTTTAGCTTCCTGCAGATTTTTTATTTTTATCCTAGATCCTTTTTTGGCATACAAAATGGAACTGTTTTTTCCTACCGGTCCTACCCACTTGAAGAGGTTTTCCCTTTCTGGTGTTCGTTCAGCGCTAAACAAAATTATGTTGGGATTTATCAGAGCCATATTGTAAGCATTTTTCCAGGACGTCAAATCTATATTGTCCGGAATATTCAGGCGTAAAGCAATTTCTCTGACCATATCGGTGACAAATCCTGCCGGTTTGCCGTCTTTCATAGAAGTTATGGGCGGATATTCTTCGGTCACCATCTGGAATATGCCGGGAGGAATTTCCGAAGAAAGCCATTTCGCATAAATTTTAGCAAAGGTTCCATCCTGTTTCATTTCATCTAAAGTTTTCTGCCAACTGGCTACGAGATCGGGAGAAGTCTGCAGAGAAAAAGCGATATAAATAAGATCGGTGGAAAGGGTAAATACATTCTCCACATCATCCATTTGAGCGCCGATTTTTTGCAGTATAATTGGCATGATTGTGTTTGTACTCACAACAAGCTGTGTCTCCCAATTAAACAATTTACCCAGAGCCGTTGCCTCATCTATCGAGCTTTCCAGATTCGTGAACCCTTCCTTTTGGAGTATTTGTTCCGAATAATAATCTTTTACTGTGGCAATTTTATCGATTTTTTTGGCATCTTCCAGATTCGAAATTTTGAACCCGGATTTCTTGATCGCATAAAAATTAGTAGATAAAGCTGCAATTGGTCCTACCCATTGCATTTGGCTTTTTCGCTCCGGAGTCATGGCTGTGGAGAAGAGGACTGTATTAGGTTCCTCAAGAACAGCTTTATAACCATGGTCCCAGTTAATCAGGCGGATTTCATCATCCCGGCTGTTTCTGTGCATGATTTCCTGCACAACTTCTGTGGATAAACCGGTAATCTTACCGTTTTCCAGAAAACTTAACGGTGAATACTCTTCGGTAAAAATGTTCAATTTAGTTATCTCTTCAGCGTTTAGCTGAACTGAGCCGGCAAAGCTGAAAACAATAAACCAAACAGTTACGATTAAATACATAATTTTTTTCATAAATCTCACTCCAATTTATTTAGATTTTTTTTATCCAGAGTACATTGCGAATCCAATATAAAAACATTCACAGCGAACCGGAAAGTTTAAATATGGTAACAATCATGCTCATCGAATTTCCTTTTAAGACTTCTTCTGCATTCTTGCCCAAGTATCTCTTAGTGTTACGGTTCTATTGAAAACCGGTTTTTGTGGTGTTGAATCAGGATCAACGCAGAAGTAACCCAAGCGTTCAAATTGACAGCGATAGCCAGGTTCAGCTTTTGCTAAATGAGCCTCCAATTTACAATTATGCAGTATCCTCAATGCATCGGGATTAATGAAATCCATAAAAGTTTTTCCCTCTTCCAAATTGTTCGTATCGGGTACAGTGATCAATCGGTCGTACAATCTTACTTCAGCATCTATGGCATGAGCGATTGATATCCAATGCAGAGTTGCTTTCACTTTGCGTCCATCAGGAGATTTACCACCTTTAGAAGCAGGATCGTAAGTGCAATGCAACTCAATAACCTTTCCATTTTTATCTTTGATCACCTCATTACAAGTGATGAAATAAGCATAGCGGAAACGAACTTCACGTCCGGGAGCGAGACGGAAGAATTTCTTTGGCGGATCTTCCATAAAATCTTCCCGCTCGATATAAAGTTCTTTGGAGAATGGAACTTTTCTGGTTCCTGCTGTTGGGTCTTCCGGATTATTAATTGCATCTATTTCTTCAAACTGGTCTACAGGATAATTAGTGATAACTACCTTCAAAGGATTCAGCACAGACATTACACGCAGAGTTTGTTTATTCAAAACTTCGCGAATGGAGTGTTCCAACAGAGCATAATCAACTATACTATGAGCTTTAGCTACTCCCACTTTGTATATGAAATTCTGGATTGCTTCCGGCGTGAAACCTCTGCGTCGTAAACCTGATAATGTAGGAAGCCGGGGATCATCCCAGCCATTTACAAGATGTTCTTCTACAAGTTGTAAAAGTTTTCGCTTGCTCATTACTGTGTAGTTCAAGTTCAATCTGGCGAACTCGATCTGCTGAGGTTTATGAACTCCTAATTGGATGAGGAACCAATCGTAAAGAGGACGGTGTGCCTGAAATTCCAAAGAACACAACGAATGAGTTATTCCTTCAAGTGAATCTTCCAGACCATGGGCCCAATCGTACATCGGATATATACACCATTTATTTCCTGTACGGTGATGGGAAGCATGACGGATACGATACATGAGCGGATCACGCATCAGCATATTTGAAGATTGCATATCGATCTTTCCACGAAGCACATGTGTTCCATCTGCAAATTCTCCGTTCTTCATTTTTTCAAAAAGATTTAAATTTTCTTCTATTGATCTATCTCGGAAAGGACTATTTACCCCGGGTGAAGTAACTGTTCCACGAGTTTCACGAATTTCTTCCGCAGTCTGGCTATCCACAAAAGCTTTTCCTATTTTGATAAACTGAACTGCATAATCATACATCTCGTCAAAATAATCTGACGCATAAAATAAGCGGTTTTCCCAATTTGCTCCCAGCCATTTGATATCATTAATAATTGCATTTACATACTCTTCATCTTCTTTTATCGGATTTGTATCATCAAAGCGAAGATTGAATTTCCCATTATAATCTTGGGCAATACTATAATTAACCAGAATAGCTTTTGCATGGCCAATATGTAAATGTCCATTAGGTTCAGGTGGAAACCTTGTGTGGACTCTACCATCATTTTTCCCTTCTAAAAGGTCTTTATCAATTATATCACGTATAAAATTGCCTTTTGAACTATCTTTATTTTCCATAAATTCTCCTACGATTACTTTTCAACAAGATCAACAAGACTTATTGCTACTGACTTACACAGACAAAGCACCGAGTTGTATCCTGTTTATCCAGTAAATCCTGTCTAATTTTCCTTATCGGCAAAATATATCTTTAAATCTATTATATATTTCAATTATTACCAATTGCGGATTCACATGACCATTAAGTCTCTGTAACATCTCTTCCATAAAATTTATCAATTTGGGAGCATAATCTTCAATATTTGGGTTTCTCTCATAAAGAGTTTCAAGAATCTCTGTCTTATCGAGATTTGTAATCTCAGATTGCTGGTGTTTATAATAAGCAATATCACTTAACCAAATAATCAATTGCGAGATCATCTGCTGCAACTTGGTAAGATTTTTTGAGGTTCTAAATAGATTTGATAATTCAATGAATTTTAAATCATTGTTGTTTATCACTAGATTTAAGAACTGAAGAGCCTGATCCCTTATCTCTATTTTTCCGCTTTCCATCAACCTTAGAGCTTTTTCCATATTACCATTGGAAATTCGAGCTAACATTTTTGCTTCAAATATTTCCAAAGTCTCATAATCTAGTAATTTTTCCTCGATCATGCTTTTTGAAACAGAATGAAATTGAAGTTGCTGGCAACGTGAAAGTATTGTTGGCAGCAGTGAATTTGGTTTTGAGGTTGTAAGAATTATTATTGTATCTTCGGGTGGTTCTTCCAATGTTTTTAGAAAAGCGTTTGCTGCCTGAATTGTCATTGTGTCAGCATGCTCTATTATACATATCTTAAAATTTCCTTCATTTGGAGAAAGCTGTATCCTGTGCTCGAGCATGCGGATGCTGGCAATACGGATCCCGATATTCTTAGAAAAAAAATATTCTTTCCATGGAGTATTAATTTTATTTTGTATGAATTCTTTATATTCGTTTAAAATTTTTTCAGAGTGGATTTCACCGTCAATTGATATATCAGATTTGTTTTTTTCCATTGGGAACGGGAAGATGTAGATCAAGTCAGGATGTGAGAAAGATAGGAATTTTTTACAGGACGGGCATATTCCACAAGGACGTTTATCTATGGTAGAATGACAGTTCATAGCCATTCCCAGATATAATGCAGTTGTGAGTTTTCCAACACCTTCTGGTCCGTAGAATAAATAGCTATTTGCTACCTTACTTTGTTTTAAAGCTCTTTGTAAAATGTCTATTGCCTTATCTTGTCCTTTAATTTTCTTAAACATAAATTCCTTTATTATGCTTTGAATTTCTTTATGTAGATACTCTTAAATTCAGATGCTATAATGTCCATGTAAATTTCATCATGCTTTTCACTAGCAAAGATTATAGCTTCTCTTCTTCTTCCTATTTCTTTAAATCCTACTTTTTTGTAGGAATTTATTGCACGTTTGTTATAGCCAAAAACTTCCAACATGATATTATTCAAATTCAAAACATTGAAAGCGTAATCAATAAGCAGGGATAGTGCTTCCGTACCATATCCTTTGCTCCAGTAATTCTTATCTCCGATAAAGATGCCAACTTCAGCTTTGCGATTTCGTTCATTGATGCGGAATATACTACAATTCCCAATTAATTTGTCGTTGTCAGCATCAACGATTGCAAAAATTTGTGCATTGTTTTTTATCATATCCTGTAGAATTATTTTTTCTCTTTCAAGGCTTAATTGCTTATTGAAAATTAGCAAATTAGATGCAACTTCCAGGTCATTGAGCCAGATGCAATATTGATCTGCATCTTCAATATTTATAGGTGAGAGGTAACATCTTTTTCCAATTAGCTTTTTATAGTATTTCATAATTTCTCACGTGATGACATTGTTAAATCTGGTTAGAACTTTTTCTTTCTCTAAAATATCCATAATTGTTGGAAGCTCTGGACCATGTGCGCTACCGTATAATGCAAGTCTTAGAGGAGGGTATAGATTTTTTCCTTTTATTTCTAACTCTTGTGTCGAACGTCTCAATAGCTCATTTATTAATTCTTCATCTAATTTAGGAGAATCTATGATGTTATCAATCCAGAATTTGAAAAGCCTTTGTGAACTTTCAGTTCCTAATATTGCTTTATCATCATCAGTAAATTTAAGTTCACTGAAGAAAGGCTTGGCAAATTCAGTTACTTCATCCAGTTTATGAATGCGACTTCTAGCAATATCTACCAGTTCTAAGTAATGTTTTTCATTTGGAATGTGATATCCAGCTTTTTTAAAGTATGTTTTAGCGTATTCACCAATTACTTTTAAGTCTATGTTGCGAAGATATTGACCGTTCATCCAGTTGAGTTTTTCTATGTCAAAAACTGACCCAGATTTATTTATACGTTTAAGAGAAAATACTTTTCCCAGTTCTGACAATGTATAGAATTCTTCATTTCCCGGTGCATGCCAACCAAGCAGTGCAACAAAATTTATCAATGTTTCTGGCAGATATCCTTTGTTTAGGAAATCTTCAACAGCAACATCACCTTGTCTCTTACTTAATTTGCTTTTATCAGGATTGAGAAGTAGAGGTAAATGACACATTTTTGGAGGTTTCCAACCAAAAGATTCATAAAGGAAAAGATGTTTTGGAACACTTGAAAGCCATTCTTCTCCACGTATAACATGAGAGATCTCCATCAAATGATCATCAATAACATTTGCCAGATGATAGGTAGGGAATCCATCCGATTTAACAAGAACTTGATCATCGATCATATTCCAGGGAAAAGTTACTTTGTCCCGAACTATATCATAAAAAGTAATTTCACCATCTTGGGGAATTTTTAATCGAATAACATATTTATCTCCATTCTGTAGATGATCATTGATTTCTTTTTCAGTCAAATTTCTACAGCGACCATCATATCTTGTGTCAAGTCCATTTGCTTTACGTTCTTTGCGCATTTTATCTAAAATCTCAGAAGTACAAAAACACTTGTATGCTTTTCCTTTATCTAATAATTCTTGAACATATTTATTATAAATTTCAGTTCTTTTGGACTGGTAATATGGACCAAATTTTCCATTTTCCCCGGGACCTTCATCATATTCTAATCCCATTTTTTTAAGTGTGATGAAAAGGTTTTCAACAGCTCCATCCACATAACGTGTTTGATCTGTATCTTCAATTCTAAGTATAAATTTACCACCAACTTTTTTTGCGTAAAGATAATTGTACAGTGCAGTTCTTAAACTTCCTACATGAAGGTTTCCGGTTGGGCTCGGTGCAAACCGAACTCTGATTTTATTATTCATTGTAACTCCTCACAAATTATATTATATTTAATAAAATTAGATAATCTAAGAATATTAAATCTTATTTGATGTCAACTGGAAAGTAAAACTCTTTGGATTAATTAATTTGACAGAAATACCACTATTCAGAGAGTTCCTTTATCAAATTATTGGGAGAAGATATGAAAAATATTAAATTCGTTGTAATTGGAATTATTGCATTATTGTTTTTGTCTGGTTGTTTCCAGGTTGAACGTATTATTAAAGTTAATAAAGATGGAAGTGGAACAATAGAGGAAACTGTTTTAATGTCGCAGGAATTTATTGATCAGATGAAACAGATGGCTATGAGTTTTGGTGGAAGTAAGGTTGAAGGGAAAAGAGATGAATCAGAATATCATAATATAGAAGATCTTAAACGAAATGCATCTAAAATGGGTGAAGGTGTTGAATATGTTTCCAGTAAACCTATGGAGAGAGATGGCAAACTTGGATATCATGCTATTTATAGTTTTAATGATATTTCAAAAATTAAGATCGATGAAAATCCTGCAGATAATATGCTGGGCAATTCCGGAATGGGAGAAGATAACCAAGAAATGCACTTTGCATTTAAGAAAGGAAGTACTTCAGAACTTACCATTTCATTTCCCTATGAAGAAGATGAAGGTGATTACGAAGAGATAGACTATGAAGAAGAATCAGATGAAAATGAATCAATTAGCGATCAAGATTTAGAAATGATGAAAGCAATGTATGCAGGTATGAAAATATCAGTAAAAGTTGTTGTTAACGGAAAGATTGTGAAGACCAATGCAACTCATAAAGAAGAGAACACTATCATTCTTTCTGAAATAGATTTTGATGAGATAATGAAAGATGAGAAAGCATTTAAAGCATTAGCTGGTAGCAAGGAAGCTTCTGATAAAGAGATGAAAAGATCAATGGGGCAATATTCTGGATTTAAAGCCGATATGAATGATGAAATTGTAATAAAGTTTAAATAAGTTAAAATATAAAAAAAAGAACCTTGAAAATATTATTCTTTCAAGGTTCTTTTTTTTAGAATTACTTTCAATCCCATAGATTCAATAATTTTTTATTTCCTTCGATAATATCTTTTAACATTTCCAGGTCAATTGTCTGTTTACTATCGCAAACAGTTTTATCAGGTGAAAAATGAGTTTCAATCAAAAGTCCATCAGCACCTGCAGCAATAGCAGCCCAGCTTAACGATTTTATCATTTCACGTCTTCCAGAACTATGAGATGGGTCAATAATTATTGGTAGATTACTCAATTCTTTTATTGCGGGAATTGCAGAAATATCAAGGGTATACCGTGTGTAAGTTTCATAGGTCCGTATACCACGTTCACAGAGTATCACTTTAGAATTTCCCGCTTCAATTATATGTTCTGCTGCCAGTAGCCATTCTTCTATTGTACTGCTGAAACCACGCTTCAGAATTATGGGATTAATTACTTTTCCCAATCTCAAGAGCAGTCTGTAATTTGACATATTACGCGTTCCAACCTGCAAAATATCTACATACTCTTTTATCATTTCAACATCTTCGGCAGAAACAACTTCCGAAACAGAGATCATACCAGTTTCATCAGTAACTCTCTTCATAAATTCCAAACCCTTCTTTCCGAGTCCCTGAAAATTATAGGGAGATGTCCGCATTTTATAGGCTCCACCGCGAAAAAAGTGAATACCCATTTTCTTTAATTCTACAGCTACAGCGAGCAAATCTTCGTGATTTTCAATAGTGCAGGGGCCAGCAATCATTGTATAATGACCGCGTCCAATTTTTTGACCTTTAATTTTTATCTCTAAAGGTTTGCCACTTTGATGTTTCAATTTAATATCTTTCATTTTTTCTAACCTATGGATAACATTTTAACTAAATCCTGTTTATCCTGAGCAAGAATCCCGAATTGGATTCCACGATCACTGACAAAAAATTCTTCAACCTCAAAATAATCAAGTATTTCCGTAATAATCATCGTACCGGTTTCAATTAGATCAGCTCGTTTGGGTTCAAAAGGCATATTTTTTTCAATTTCTTTATTAGTTTTCCCATGCAAGCGTGATAGAATAATTTTAAGTTCTGATTTCGCAATTTTGCTTTTATGAACTATTTTTGGATCATAATCATCTAGTTGGAATTTTATAGCACTTAAACTGGTTGCAGTTCCACCAATACCTATTAAAACAGGGTTTTCGAATGGGGAAGATGGAAGTATGCCAAGCAATCTCTTAGTTTCTATTTTTTTCTTCTGATAATCAGAATCGAACATATTTTGTAATCTTCTAACACCTATATCAATGCTTTGAGTTTGAATTATTTTTTTTTTCTTTATCCAGATGAATTCTGTACTGCCGCCGCCAACATCAAACAAGATAATATTATTGATTTCACTAAATTCATATATATTAGCAATACCATTTAAACGTGCTTCTTCATCTCCAGAAATAATATGATATTTTAGATGATATATATCTTCCAACCAGTCTGACAATAATGAAATATTCTTTGCATCTCGCGAACAGCTTGTTCCAACCACGATAATATTTTTGGTAAATGGATAAGCTTGCTTAATAAAATCAATTAAAATAATTTTAGAGCGATCAATTGCTACAGGATTAAGAATATCATTTTTCATATCTTTTCCCAGAGCTGAAACACTGGAATCACGTTTAATGATCTCAAGATGATCAGTTAGCGATGCAATCAGCATCAAAACATTATTTGTCCCAACATCTATAACGCAATATGTATTTTTCACAAAACCTCAATTTTAATCCAGTAACTTGATGTTCTCAGCCTGCAAACCCTTATCTTTGATCTTCTTTAATTCAAATTCAAAGATCATATTTCTATTGGGAAGTTTCTTCACATCAACTCCTTCAGGAAATTGAGAGCTATGCACGAAAGCTGTTCCATATGGAGATTCCTCTTTTCGTGTATCACGGATCCAAAGTGAACCGCTAATATTTTTCATGAAGCGCAAAAATCCATATCCCTTTTCAGGGAAGAAAGAATAACATACACCTCGAACAATGCGAGTTTCATTATCTATTTTATGCATTTCAATAGGAGAAAGATCGGGAATAAGATAGCCCGATGTAAATACATCAGCTTCATTAATGAGATCATTAGAAACATTCTTATAGGCTAACACCTCTACACGGCAACCCTTGCTCTGCAGTGCTCTCACAACCTGTACAAAATCACCATCTCCAGTAACTAATAATACATAATCTAATCTTTCTGACTGACGCAATGCATCAACAGCCATATCTAGATCAGCATTAGATTTTCCATAACGTACACCATGTTCATCTACATACCATTTAACAACTTTAACTATAACTTTATAACCAAAATCACGTAATATTGAATGAAAATTCTCGGATTTTTTTTTATACTCAGGATTTTTTTCTGACATTTCTTCATCATAAGCAACATATGCATTTAATCTCATAGCTACACCATTATTCCTGCAGGCGAATGTTCTTAATATATCATATTGCATTCCGTATCCACCATTCTGTGCAATATTGGAAACATCAACATATACACCAACTTTAATAATACTACTTCGTTCCATAAAACCTCCTTAATAATATTACGAACTTTACGACAATACTCTAAAGAACTTCACATTTCTAATTTCTAATTTCTAATTTCTAATTTCTAATTTCTAATTTCTAATTTCTAATTTCTAATTTCTAATTTCTAATTTCTAATTTCTAATTTCTAATTATTTTTATAGTCCTGTTTCTATACCAATATGAATAATTCCGTCAAGAGGATTTCTCATTTTACCGTTTTGAATTCCCAATCCGTAATCTATACCAAGCAGTCCGATCTTGGTTTGAGTACGAAGACCAAAGCCAAAACTGAAAAGATTACTGTATTTATAATTTAGATTTTCTACATAACCGTATGCACCAAAAGCAAAAAATCTTGAATTTCGTCCGAAAAGATATCTCAACTCTATGTCTGACCAACCAACACGGAAACCAGAGAAAATATTTTCATTAAAACCGCGCAGGCTTTTTGCACCACCGAGTTCATAAACTTCAAATTCTGTTAACTGTTTATTCTCGATCACATTTGCATTTACGCCAAATCCCAAAACAAATTGTTTTCCAACATTAAAATATCTTGCCCATCTAATTTCAACCGCTTGTTTACGAAGATCTTTGTTGCCTATACTATTAAAAATATAATAATATTTCAAGTATATCTCTTTTCCTGATGATGGATTGAGAATATTATCTAATGCTGTCATATCCCACAAAACGCCAAGTTTTTTAAAGGATGATTTTTTGATTATGGATGTTTTTCGACTGCCGGGAAAGATGTCTTCCATTCCAAAAAATATTCCATAATGGTTGTAGAGGTCAAAATAATAAATTTCACTTTCGAATTTAGATTTTATATAAGTGGAATCAACTTCTTGACGGTAAATTAAAAGATCAGCATTAATAGGATAACGTGAAATTCCGGATTCATGATATTTAAGTTCGATGGAACTTACATCAGCAGAAAGATGCTGCCAGTTTAACGTAAGAGAACGGTCAGTTCCGTACAAATTCATGAATTCGAGATCAACCCAGCCGGTGATTCTGTTATTCCCTTCCTTAGAATTATCGTAACCCAATATGCCAGAGATCAAACTCATGCGGTCTTCTTCCACCTGAAAAAGTAATGTACTATTATCAAGTGGTATCAGAACACAGTTTTTAATATATCTTTTCTGTCGTATATTATTTGCTGCCTGCAGCAAGGTTGCAGGCGTAATATTTTCTATTCTACTTAACCGTGAAATCCTAACCAGAGTTTCATCACGGGTGGTTTTGTTGCCTTTGAACTTATACTCTGTGAGCAGGCAGAATCTACCTTCATCAATTTTTATGAATGCAGTAAAATTTTCGTTCTCATTTTTTAGACTATCAAGCTTTACATCTGCAAAAAGAAAACCATTATCAGCATAATATTCAGTTAAAATTTTTAGTGAGCTGGAAAGTTCAAATAGGGCAAAATTTTGTTTGGAAAATATAGATGACAATTTGGAATCCGTGATGTAGCTGTTTCCAATAAAATATATTTTTGTTATTAGGATTTCATTCAATTCTTCTATTTGGAAGACCACGTCTATACGGGTTGGTGAGTGAGTTATTATTTTAGGAGCATAAATCTTGATATTGAATATGCCTTTGTTGGAATAATATTCGGAAATGTTTTTTGCATCTTTATTTAAGAGTGTTTGATTGAATATACTTCCAGGTCTTGACAATATGCTGGTGCTAAGTTCTTTATCTGAGATGAGTTTATTGCCCTCAAATCTTATCTCGCCGATTATAAGCTCAGCATTCAATATTGTGCAAAATAAAAGTAGGAAACTGAAACTTTTAAATTTTAACATTCTCTTCAATGAGTTTAATAAGTTGTGGAACTAATTCCTCTTCCTTAACTTTACGTAAAATTTTACCTTTCTTAAAGAGCAATCCTTCATGTTTACCGCCGGCAATTCCAAAATCAGCTTCCCTGGCTTCTCCCGGACCGTTCACAATGCAGCCCATTACGGCAACTGAAAGATCTGTGTCTGCATATTTCTCAAGAGCTTTTTCAACCTTTTTTGCCAGTGAAATAATATCAATATCTGTTCTACCGCAAGTGGGGCAGGAGATAATTTCTAAACCTTTACGAATATGAAGTGCTTTTAGAATTTTCTTTCCAACCACGATCTCTTTTACAGGATCAGCAGTTAATGAAACCCGGAGAGTATCACCAATTCCCTGAAATAGTAATGAGCCAATACCAATAGAAGATTTGATGGTTCCAATAAATTCTGTTCCTGCTTCTGTAACTCCAAGATGCAGCGGATAATCTATTTTGGAAGAGAGTAGTTGATACGACTCGATAGTTAATGGAACTGAAGATGCCTTCACCGAGATCTTGATCTCATGATAATTTGCTTTTTCCAGAATGGCAACGTGTTCTAAAGCACTTTCTACAATCCCTTGTGCAGAAACACCATATTTCATTAGTTTTTCTTTTGAAAGCGATCCGCTATTCACACCAATACGAATTGGAATGTTTTTTTCTCTGGCAACATCAATAACCTTTAGTACATTTTGCTCATTACCAATATTGCCTGGATTCAAACGTAATCCGTCCACACCAGCTTTTATAGAGGCAATTGCAAGCTTGTAATCAAAGTGTATATCTGCGATAAGAGGAATTGAAGTTTGTTGTTTGATCTGTTGTATTGCTTTTGCAGAAGTAATATCAGGAACAGCAACACGCACAATATCGCAACCGGCAATTGCCAGTTCTTTTATCTGTTGAACAGTAGCTTTTATGTCTGGAGTTTTTGTAGTGGTCATCGATTGTATAGAAATAGGATTATCGCCACCGATAGCTATATTGCCAACCTGTATAATTCTAGTTTTTCTTCTCTTTATCATTTTAGTTTCTCCAATAATATTTTATAAGAATATGCTTTGAATTAGGTCAAGAAATAAATGAAGGAAAAATAAGTAAGAGAAGATTAAAGAGGCAGAGATACAAAGATTAAAAAATAAAGCAGAAGGTTGATTAACAGCAAAGTTAGAATTATGAAGAAAAATGTAAATTGTAAGGAAAGTGTCAAATAATTAAAATAGTGCAAGAATACCAAAGTGCTAAAGGTTATCCTATTCTAAAATTTAAATGATTTTTCCAGCATGATCTCATGTGGGTTTTCTTCCTTGAAGGGTAATATTTTATATTTATATAAAATTCTGAATTTAAACGGCAATTGATATCTTAATGAAAACTCATGAAATACACCCATCTCGGATGCTAAAGCAACATCCTGAGATCTTTCTACACGTGTTTCATAATCAAGAAATAGATCACGACTCAAATATCTTCCCATACTTACAGACAAGTTATTCAAGAACAATTCAGATGACAATTTAGCAAGTTCATTAGTTTCATTATAAATCTCATATTGGGATTTTTCGTCAGAAGAATAGCTGGCAAAGAGATTCTGTACAAGGTCTGTTCGAATATGAAAATAATCTAGCTTTAATGTTTTTCTTACCCAATTTTCTAAAGGTGATAATAAAGGATCCATTACTGCACTTTCCAATCCCATTCCGGCTATTTGAATTACTTCATCCTGCAATAGTGTTTTTTTCTGGTCGGGTGAAATATCTTCCATTGATCTATTGTATCTAAGTTTAGATAAAATATCTGTTATCCGATCATTAGCATTATCACTAAGGAGCGAAAATTTTAAAGTTCCCACCTTATCATTCCCTGTAATTTCATTATAAATATTCAAAGTTATCAATGAACCATCAGCTGTTTTCTTATAAAATGTGCCGGATATATTAGCACCCTCTGTGAATTTGCTAAGCTGGATCTGCAAATAATCTAATTTCATTTCAGTTCCAAAAATATCAACAGAACCTTCCTCTGCTATGAATAACGCATCAGCAATCGTAAATTCTTCATTTTCATAAATTAAATTGAGATATCCACCTTGATTTAGTTTTATATCTAATGGATATGTTACATACTTCATATTTTCACCAAAATTTACCATAAGATTAAAACTAAGTGGTAATGTAACATTTCCACTTTCTCTTTTTTCACGAACGGTATTAAAAAGTTTTAGTAGATTTTCTGTATTCGGTGGGAAGATTACACCACCATTCGAGATATTCAAATCACCAATCAGTTGAACATCCTCAAATGGACCTCTTACTTCAAAATATTCATTATCCCTTCCAGAAATCACTATTTTTACCACGTTATTTTCAGGAATGTATCCTGGCATATTAAAGAGGACTCCGCCGTCATTGGTATTAATAAGAATCTTTCCAAGATTAAGCGTACCCAAAATAAAATCTTCATTATCGTTAGTTATCTCATTAGAAATGTGGCATCTACCTTCGCCCATGCGGAATTGGAATTTATCTATTTTAAAAATATCATTGATGATTTTAAATTTGAAGGTTAACTTATCTATATCTTCAGGTTGATCGTTTATTTTCATGTATCCTTTAGTTAAAGAGAAATTTCCCTTCTCTATAAATATTTTACTCTCTCGTGTTCCAATCTTAAATTCAAACTCTGCATTCGACCCACCACTAATTATTGCATTTGTCTGATCAGATAACACTTTTATCAGATCACCATCAAATTTAATTGAAAGATAATTTGTGTCTGAAAATGCTTTACTATTTAAAATATTGAAACCTATCGTGCCATTTGATCTTAAATTGAATTCATCTTTCCTGTAGCATTTGATTTCGTTCACATAGAGCAAACTGTCATTCTGGAGAATATCAAACTTTAAAAGGTCAGCACGGAATTTGTTTAGTTTGAATTGCTTTACTTCAAAATCCATTTGAAATTCGTTATTGTTTTGCGATCTGGAAAATTCGATACCACCTTTTACTATCCCATTCAAATTTTCCTTCTGGAGAATATCAGCTAATTGAAGTGAATCTATAATTCCGTTCGCTGTAATGTTAATCTCCGGGTTTATGGTCAAAACACCTTGTAAATCAATAATTTTGTGTTCATTTGTTTTAATAAAGCTATCCCGAATATTTATCTTGGAGTTGTCTCCCATAAGTTTCAATTTAGCATCGAGTTCTTTCATGCCACTCATTTTGAAATTATCAACAGTAATTAATCCACCTATACTCCCTTCCTCCCAATTGTCTACATTCATATCAATACTAAAAATTCCATCTAATTGCTGGGAAGTATAATAATCCAACAAATATTTGGAAAATTCTTTAATCTTAATGTTTTCACCTTGCATAGATAACTTATATTTAAATTCTGGTTTTCGCTTTAACCAACCTTTTATATTTATCATCTGATTTAATTTTAAATAATTGATTTGAAGACTATCCAGTGATCCCTCTGCAAATAAATCAATTTTAAATGGTTCATAATTATATCTGGCATTAAAAGATTGCAAATTAATAAGAGAATGTTTTTTAGAAAGATCCAGCTTAATATTGGTTTTGAACCTTCCCCCTAATTTGCCGTAATCCCTATCATAAACCATAATATTAGAATTTGTTACAATACTATATTTGTCGGCATCAACTTCTATATCTCCGGTAAGAATTGGAAGGGAGCTCCCGTTCAAAACTGGATTCAAATCTAATCCGCGAAGTTTTAATTTTGCTTTTAATTCTTGAGATCGGATATTTCCAAAACATGAAAAATCAATATTTTTTAATGAGTGCGTTACGTTTGCTATAAAGTCGTCACCCATTAGATTCACTCTAAGAGCCAGATCATCAAACTCAAATAAGCTGGATTGAATATTTATATTATCAAGTTCTATAAATATTTCGGGAATATTCTGGTAGTTTATTGTCGATGAAAGATCACCTGTAATTCGCAACTTTTCTCTTTGCCAGAGCATATTTTTGGAATGGAGATTCAGATGCAAACTTTCTCTGATCTTATAATATCCATCTCCAATTAACAGATTTTTTTCCCAGATAGATTTTTTTAAGTTCAGCTCAATATTACCATCTTTCATAATTGCTATAACATTAATATCTTTTAATTCCTGCTTAGCTGACGTAAGTTTATTGGAAGTTAATTTTGCGTTGATTACAGGGTTGGCAATCTTACCCGAGATATTGATATTTGCATTCAAGTTTCCATTAACTTGCTCAATATATTTGTGTAGAGATACATTTGGAATTATAAGCTCAGAATTTATTGTTCGATTATTTGAGAGAATATCATGAATATCTGCACTTCCTTCTACTTTGTTACCATCCAAATATGAATTGTGAAGTGTAATAAAAGTTCGTTTACTATTTCCATAAATAAATATTGAATCAATTGATGCTTTCTTTCCTGAAAACTCAGCATTAATATTTTTTATATTTGAAATATAATTAAGTTTGTCATCAAAATATTGTAAATCTGCATCAAGTTGGAAACCTAAAGAACTTAGTTGAGATATTTCTAAATTTGAAAGTTCTAGATCATTTAACTTGAGATCTGCTTCCTCGATTACACCGTTATTTAGAATACAAGTAATTTGCAATTTTGAGCTTTGGCCAGAACAAGCCGAAAGTATAATCTCAGATTTTTTACTATTTTTTATTGCAAGATTGATTTTCTGCCAGCTATGGGTAATATGAAGCACTTCATTTTCAAATTCAATATTTACTGAACCGTTATAGATATTCAGCATTTTAAAGTATTCTGTAACATCAGGAATAATAAATTCACTTTTCTCTTTTTTATTCCCATCAGGTTTAATTTGAATAGAAAATTCAGGATCGTAAATCTTAATATGAGTTATCGCTTTTAAATTTTTAAATTTTGAGAAGATCAATTTTAACAAATCATACTCAATATAAAGCTGGCTAATTTTTAGGTTAAATTTACCAGCTTTACTAATCTCGATTCCTGAAATATTTGCTTGCTTATCATTAAAAGTAAATTCTTCCATTTTAATGTCAGCGTTTAGGATATCAGAAAGTTGATTGGAAATCTTAGTTTGGACTATCTTATCCACTTTTGCCAATCTTACCAATACAAAGAAAGAAATATTGATGATAAAGACAATTAACACGATAATAAATAGCCAGGTTTTCTTTTTCATTAAAAATTAATATCTTATTTTGCTGTTTCTTTTAAAATTCCATTTTCCAGAATGAAACATCTTTCCATTCTACTTGCTATTTCTTTATTATGTGTTGCAATTATAAAAGTTTGTCCGTATTTTTTATTTAGACTCATCATAATATTAATTAATTCCTCACTATGTTTTGAATCTAGATTTCCAGTTGGTTCATCAGCAAAAATGATTTCCGGCGAATTTATCAGAGATCGAGCTACCGCTACTCTTTGCTGTTCTCCACCGCTGAGTTGGTTGGGATAATGACTACGCCTGTCATAAAGATCAAGTGCTTTTAATAATTTTCTGGATTCTCTTACACTTACCTTGAGATCTTTTGTAGCCAGAAACATTGGCATTGCTACATTTTCTTCGGCTGTAAAATCTTCTAAAAGATAATGAAACTGGAAAACAAATCCAATTCGTTTATTCCTGAATTCATTTAGATCTTTATCTTTCACATCTATCTTTTTACCGGAATAATAAATATTACCGGAGTCGAAACTATCCAGCATCCCCATCATATGAAGAAGTGTACTTTTCCCGCTGCCGGATTCACCGGTGATTGCTATCATTTCACTCTGCTGTATTTCTAGATTCACTTCTCTCAAGACTTCTAACTTACCCGATGTTTCGTTGTAACTTTTCTTTAATTTCTCAACTCTTATTAAACTCAAATCTAATCTCCCAGCTTTAGTATTATGTTTTCCTAATTATATTTGCAATATTCAATTTTGAAATATTCTTTAGGGGTATTAGTGAAGCTGTAAATACTATCATCATCGATACTCCCAGAATTAAAATCCAACTTAAATAACTAAACTGAACGTTTATTTTTTCAAGAAAGTAAACCTCTCCCTTGAGTATAAAGAATTTTTGATAGCTCAGGAATTTTGCTAATAGAACTCCCAGTATCTGACCGCACGAAACAGATAACAAAGCTAATATTAGAGTTTTACCAATAAATACTCTCTGTAAGATTTTATCGGAAGCTCCAAATGCTTTTAATATTCCCAGTTCTGTACGTTTTTCCATTATCGAAGTAGAAACTGAACTCACAACATTGAACGATGCAATAAGGATCAAAAAGCTTAATATAATGAAAATTACCCATTTCTCCATTTTTAATAACGCAAACAGATTACTGTTAAAATCCACCCATGAAGATATTTGATATTGATAATCAAATTCATATTCCCATGTATAAGCAATATAATCAGCTTTCTCGATCCAATCCGGTTTCAGTTTTACTTCCACCATTGTAAATTCATTCTCCATGGAATTAAATTCTGCCATTTTTTCTCTATCAATAAAGATGAATTTACTGTCGTACTCATACATTCCTGATCTATACAAACCAACTAACGTGAATTTTTCTTCTTTTGGCTTCAAACCCATTGGTGTAACTTTGGAATTCATCGGACTAATGAGCTTAAAATTATCTCCTATTTGCAGGTTCAATTCCTTAGCCAGTTTATAGCCAACTACTGCCGAATTTCTAGCATCAAGTTTCCATGTACCTTCCAATACATATTTCTTATATTTGCTGGGAAGTTCTTGCTTTTCCCAGTCTATCCCGCGAACAATAGAACCCTTTATTCTATTCCCATTAGCAGCCATTGCTTGAGTAATTATAAGAGCAGAAGTATTTTCTACATCTTCATGTTCTTGCAGTTCATTTTCTATTTGTTTAACATCTTGTTTTGTAAGATTTCCTTCACCAGATTTAAAAATATAGATATGTGAATTTACTCCGAGAATTGTATTTTTCAGTACGGTCTCATATCCTTCAAATATTGATAATGCCACGGTGAGTGTTGCTACAGATATGATTATACCTATGACCATAAAAATAGAATCAAACCGCAACCATTCTCTTTTTGGGGATGAAAAATATTTCTTTAAAAAAAACAATACTATTTTATTCATTAATGGTATATTTTAATTATTAATATTTCTGTCAATAATTGAATATTAGCGGATGCATGGATAAAACCTTGTCAAAATTTGTTCATTCTGAAATTTTACTTATTAGGAGTATATTATGAAACATAAATTAATATCAGTTTTATTTATAGTATTATTAATAAACTCATTTAGTAATGCAACTAATCGTGAAATTCCAATAGAGGACTTTGAGAGCGGAGAAATATTTCTAACTTCTTATCCTGATCAGGATATACAACCCGATGCTTGGGAATTAACAACAGAGAATACATGTAATACACTTTCTCAGTATTCGCTAAAAATTTATGGAAATACTTGGAAGATTGAACCAATAGAAGTTGTTTCTATCGATTCAAATGATGTTTGGCAAATAGCTTGTTTTATTGAAGATAGGGGCGAAATTCAGGGATTTGGCATCAGTGATGGTACAAATGAATTGTTTTACTCTCTTGATGGTTTCGAATTATTAAACATTGAAGAATGGATACCTGTTTATCAAGGAGCTTTTGAAGAAGGTATTTGGAATAATTTTCAACTTCCAATTGCTGATGATTGGTTTTCATGGTTTGAGTATTTACCTGAAATTACTGAACTTATTTTCATAAATAATAACGATGAAGGTAGTGGAATTGTTTATTTTGATAATATCTATGATATAACCGAAGATCTACCTGTTGCTCCTCACGTTGAGATCAGTTATGATATTGGTACTATTTATCAAAATGCTGATAATCTGCGAAGTGTGGATGTTCATTTTTTTAGTGTGGTAACGGATCCTGACAGTAATGAGCATAATTTTCTTTGGTTATTTGGAGATGACTCAACTAGTACTGAACAAAATCCAACACATCAATTTATTGTAGAAGATGATCATCCTTATACAATTCATATTCAAGTGACTGATGAAACTAACCAGAATGGCTACTCTACATGTCAAATAAGTGTTGATACAGGTCCTTCCACGTTTCCTCTAACTCTTAATTTTGTTGGTGATATTATGCTTGCAAGAGGCTATGAAAATGTCGGTGGAATAATTCCTATGCAAGGTGTTGAGGCAATTTTTGAACCAACATTATCCATATTGGGCAATAATGCTGATATTACGGTTGCAAATCTCGAATGTCCACTTACAACCCATAATGTCCATCATCCAACTAAAACAATATATTTTAAGGGAGCTCCTGAAAATGCTGCTGGTCTTGCATATTCCGGAATTGATATAGTTTGTCTGGCTAATAATCATACAAGTGATTATATGCTTGAAGGAATGCAAGAAACTCAGAATACTCTCGAGCAATATGGAATTCGATATTCCGGTGCGGGAGTAGATTCTTATGAAGCATATGAACCGCTATTCTATTCCAAAAAAGGCATGAATCTTGCTTTCTTAAGATCGAGTGACAGAACCGGACAATATAATAATTACCAACCTTATTTACAAGCCGGTTTTAATAAATTCGGCTTTGCTTATATGACTCCATATTATATAATGGAACAAATTAATGCAGTACAGGATAATGCCGATCTGATAATTGTTGAAACACATTCAGGAAGTGAATATTCTATATCTCCTGGTGCAAATTACGATTTCATAGATGTGTTTGCTGGTTGGGATGAAAAGGATTTTGCCGAAGATGAGGATTACACCCCCCGAATTGATATTCCACATATGTGGGATATTGAGATTCGTCATCATATGATAGATTCTGGGGCTGATCTCGTTATTTGTCATCATCCACATGTTATTCAGGGTGTTGAAATTTACAATGGAAAACTCATCGCTCATTCTTTGGGTGATTTTGCTTTTGATCTAACCTATTTTGAAACATTTCCTTCTATGGTGCTTAATGCTTCAATTGAAGAAGATGGTTTTAATGCATTCAGTATTAAACCGGTTTTCATAGATGATTTTATTCCACAAATTGCAACCGGTGATCTCGGTAAACATATATTAAATTATATCAAGATGAAATCTAAAGAACTCAATACATATTTAAGTGTTGATAATATTGAAATTAAAGCAAATATAATCTTGGATACACTGAATATGTTAGTAGAAAATGAACAATATACAGAAAACCTTGTGTTTTCCTATACTGGAGAGGAATATGTCTCGCAGATAATACATCTACCTCAATGGGGGAATATCTCCAGTGTTGATATAATATCACCTGAAGAAAACTATGAGTTCCAAGTTGGGAGAGAACTTATCTGGTTTGGTAATTTTGAAGATGAAGGAGCTAGCATTTGGAACGTGAATAGCGATAATGAATGGCTTGATGAAAGTGAGTTCTATGAAGGTGAACGTTCTTTATGCATTCATCAGAATTCTGCCAATGGATACAACATTATCACAAATCTGGAAAACAGAATGAAAAGAAGATCTGAGGGAAATTACTCCGTTCATGGGTTTGTTAAAACTGAGAATTGTGAAGGTGCAATGATTCAGGTTAGATTTTATAATAACAGAACCGGTGTGACATTGTTGGGACAAGACAATTTTGAACCGATAAATGGAGATACGGATTGGACATATTATCACTCAGAAATTGATGTTCCGGTTAACACAAATTACTTTGATATTGTCGCCAATAACGATCCGCCAATTTCTGGAGACTCATATGCGTGGTTTGATAATATCGGATTAATAGAATGGGAAGAGTGGCAACAAAAATCTGTTTCCCCTGATGAGATTATAAATCCAAATGATTATTATTATTTGCGAATAAGGGCAGACGAAATTCCATTTAATCCTTCAGTTCAATTTACACACACGGCTTATGAAGAAAATCCTGTTCCAATAAACGAAAATGAAATTCCCGCTTACACAAATGCAGTTCTTAATTCCAATTATCCCAATCCCTTTAATCCACTTACAACAATTAGTTTTGCTATAAAAGATATTGAAGGAAAAACAAATATTGCTGTTTACAACATTAAAGGACAGAAAGTTAAAACGTTAATTAATGAAGTTCTTCCTGCAGGTATTCATACTACAACATGGAATGGAACCAACTCTTTAGGCAAAGGTGTTTCTACAGGAATTTACTTTTATAAAATGGATTATAAAGGGAAACAAATTAACATAAAGAAATGTCTTTTATTAAAATAAACTTTACAATAAAAATATAAATAAAAATTTTTCTCGCTCGATGGTGATTTATGGCTCGTTTTTTGCTCAATAAATACCCAAATAAAGATAAGGATTTTATATGAAAATTATTTTCACACTTTTAATATTATTAATTATTTCAGTATCAATTGCAATTAATATGGAAGTTTCAGGTAATTCTATAATAATCACTGGGAATTTTGATACGCTTGATTTTTCTGAAAAAAGTTCTGAGAATTATACATTTACGCATATAAAAATTAATGACTGTGTTACATCAGGAAAAATTGGTGAACCAGAATTACCAATATACTCAAGATTTATTAATCTTCCAAATCAAGGAAATTATATTTTGGATAATATCTCATATGATGAAAGAATAATAGATATTGATCATGAAATTTTACCTTCCGGTTTTAGTGTTGAAAGTGAATTAATTAGTGCTGAATACCAAAGAGATGAATGGTTGCCTTCAGATGTCCTTACCATTTCCGATCCGAATATCATGGGTGTGTACCGATTCTCACAGATTGTGGTTTCACCTATACAATATAATCCTGTTAAGAGGAAAATAAGAATATTAGAAAATTTTCAAATCGAACTTATTTTGGATGAGAGTGATACAAAAAATCCGAAGACAAGACAGAACAAAATAAATTCATTTTCCAAAGTTACCAGATCATTTTTAAATGAAAATTTAATTAACAGGTCTGAGCAAAATGGAAAGTACCTTTTTATAGCTCAAGATAATATTGCATCTTTATTAGATCCACTGTTGCGTTGGAAAGAAAAACTTGGTTATAAAACCAGAGTTGCAACTATATCTGAAACTGGTAACACTTCGAATGCTATTAAAAATTTTATTCAGAATGCATATGATAATTGGGAAATTCCTCCTGAATATGTTGTATTGGTCGGTGATGTAGATGGTTCAATTGTTGTTCCATCATTCTATGTTCAGGGTTATTATACTTCCTGGGATGTAAGTGATCATAGTTATTCTCTTTTAGAAGGAGATGATTATTTCCCTGATCTGTTTGTGGGACGTTTTTCTATTCGTTCACAAATGGAATTAAATACGATAATAAGCAAAATAATAAATTATGAGAGTGATCCTTTAATTGATGATGATTGGCAAAATAAAGCTCTGATGACAGGCGTTGTTGTTGACTGGTGGGAATTTTACTCAGGAAGAGAAACAGTGATGGAATGTCGAGAGAAATTGCTTGATTTTGAATTTACAGTTGTAGACACATTTATATCTCCATATCAAAATAATATGAGTACTTTAATAAATATGATCAATGGTGGTTACACGTTTCTGAATTACCGTGGTTACGGAGCTCCGAGCTACTGGTGGGGAAATTATGGTGATCTATTTAACATAAATGGGATTCTTTCTTTAAGTAATGGTTTTAAGCTACCAATGGTAACAAGCTTGACCTGTGGGGGTGGAGATTTTGCTAGTACCAGTTATCCTTCCTGTTTTGGAGAAACCTTTCTTTCTGCAGGTTCGCCATCATCCCCTAAAGGAGCTATAGGTTTTATTGGACCAAGTGAATACGACACAAAAACACCATTCAATAATACAAACGATATGGGGATATATCATGGTATTACACAGGAAGGTATAACCCGAGGTGGTGAAATGATGCTTCGCGGAAAGATGGCACTTTACAATAACTTTCCGTATTGTCATAATTGGGGAAATTCAAATAATTCAGATCAATTCTACTTCTATGTTTATAATTTTCTGGGAGATCCCGGACTTCAGGTTCTTACGGATGTTCCCAAAATATTTGATATGACACTTCCAAACGAGATTCCGTCAGGTTCAAATTATTTTGAGGTTCAAATTGATTTAGAAGAGGAAGATAAATCTGGTTTTACGGTTGCAATTACAAATGCGGATAGTCTTATTACAGTAGGAATTTCAGATGAGTTAGGAATTGCAGGTATCTTCGTAACACTTGAAACAGGTTTATATTCTGTAACTGCTTCCAAATATCAGTTCATTCCAGTAACCACGGAATTAACAGTTGTTGATGAAGATATTGTTAGGCTTGATGAATATACCTGTTCGGATATTGTGTCTGGTGGAACAGTAAATATAAGTACAAGTATCCAAAATTCCAGTAACATAATGGTAAATAATCTCGAATTTGAAATATCCTCTGGAGATGAGTTTATTACCATTATATCGGGGCTAAATACTTTAAATTCGTTAGCTGTAGGTGAATTCACAACTTGTAATTTTGAAGTTAAATTGGATAATTTGTGGCGAGATGGGATTCAAGGTGAGATCTTCTTAAATATTTTATCTGATATTGGTGAAAATACATTTTATATGCCGCTTGATATTATATCACCGCAATTCACAATTTCAGATCTTATTGTAGATGAGCCGAATGGCTATTTGCTGCAAAATTCTAATTCCAGTTTCGATCTGGAACTTTTAAATAGTGGTAATTATGATGCTGGTGAAACAACTATTGAACTTATTGCAGTGTCTGACAATTATACTATATTAAGCAATAGCACAACCTGTTCTTCCTTGTTAATGGGAGAAACCGGACTTACCGAATCTTCCTTTGAGATAGAAATTGATGAAGTTATTTCAGGTGAACTGGCCAAATTCAAATTTGTAATTACGAATAACGGTAATGAAGTACAAGAAATCGAATACTCATACCCGATAGGGATAATATGTGAAGAAAGTCCCACTTTCTGTGATAAAGATTATATCGCTATAGAATCCTCTGATGTGGGTAATTTCTCTGCTCCAGTTTATGACTGGATAGAGATTGATCCTTCTTATGGAGGACAGGGCACTGTAGTGCAGGGAGGACATGTAACAGGGGATGATGGTTTTACTAAAACTCTCAATCTACCTTTTGATTTTCAATACTTCGGGATAATATATGAAAAAATATCAGTATGTTCCAATGGTTGGATATCAATGGGAGATACAGATCTTGTTTTCTTTAGGAATAAAAACATCCCTTCAGGAGTAGGTACTAAAGCTATGATTGCACCTTTTTGGGATAATCTTATCTATGGTTCAGTTTATTCTTATTTTGATTCTTCCCAAAATATTTTTGTAATTGAATGGTCTGAATGCAGAAATGTTTATAGTTACTCATTTGAAACTTTTCAAGTTGTCTTCTATGATCCTTTTTTCTATCCCACAATTACCGGAAATGGTGACATTTTATTTCAATATAAGATTGTAAATAATAATGATTATAGTGACAATTATGCAACTATTGGTATTGAGAATGAAACACAAACGGACGGTTTACTCATTACATTTGCGAATATATACCCGCCAACAGTACATACAATTCAATCTGAAACAGCTATTTTGTTCACAGCTAATGAGGATTCTTATGTTCATGGAGAGAATGAACTAATAATCAGTTCACCTAAACTATATCAAAACTATCCAAATCCTTTTAACCCAACAACAATAATATCGTTCAGTTTAACCACAGATATTTCAGAGAATACCAAGTTGATAATTTACAATATTAAGGGGCAGAAAGTGAAAGATATTTCCCTGAGCTCGTGTCACACTGAGCCTGTCGAAGTGAATAATGGTTCAAACGTATATTCAGTGACTTGGAACGGTACGGACTTTAATGAGCAACCTGTATCTTCCGGAGTGTATTTCTATAAATTAGCAACTGATGGTAAAACAATAGCCACCAGAAAATGTTTATTATTAAAATAATTTGCGGAGTGTTTTTTTGAAAAAGATCTTTTTATTATTTGGTTTATTGTTAATATTTTATCAACTTGTCGGTTTGGAATTCTCAGAAATTGGTAATTCATTTCAAGTTAGTGGGAATTTTGAAATCGAGATGATCAAAACAGAGCAGATCGATGAAAGTTTTTACGATAAGATCATTATTTCAGAATGCAAAAACGGCATGATCTCAGATGTGTTTGAATTACCTGTTTATACCAGGCTGGTTTCTCTTCCAAATACAGGAAATTACAAATGTTCTCAGCTTGAATATGATTATGATGAAATTGTCCTTTCCCATAAGATTGCAGCTGTAGAACCGAATTTGCAAAGTGAGATTTCTGAAGTAGACGACTGGTTCCCTAAAAACATAGTCACAACTTCCGATCCTGTTATAATGCGAGGCAACAGATTTTCTCAAGTTTCTATCTCACCCATTCAATACAATCCAAAACTGAATGTAATTAAACTTATCAAAGACGTTCAACTCGAATTTGAAATTGATCAATCTGACCTCAGAAGTCCTCTAACAAAAAGTATTACATCTGCTTCATTCAATAAGATTGCATCGGAAAGGATTCTCGGTGCGAAGAACCTTACACGTTCAACCGGAGGAGAATATCTCTTTATTGCACCAAGTAGTATTGAGAACATATTACAACCACTTCTTCGCTGGAAGGAAAAGCTTGGTTTTAAAACAAAATTAGCTTTTCTTGAAGATATTGGTACTACAGCTGAAGACGTGAAAGCATATCTACAAAATGCCTATGACAACTGGGGGTCCCCACCGGAGTTTGTTGTTTTGGTTGGTGATGTTTCGGGTGCGATTCAATGCCCTGCTTTTTTTGTAGAAGGATATTTACATCCATGGGCAGTGAGTGATCATAATTATACACTTTTAGATGGTGAAGATTACTTCCCTGATATTTTTATCGGAAGACTTTCAGCTCAGAGTCAGATGGATCTTAAGACGATCGTATTTAAAATAATCAATTATGAACGAAATCCTTTTATGGAAATCCCCTGGCAAAAACGTGCTTTAATGGTTGGACATGTCGAAGAATGGAATGGTTACTCGCAGCGTGAAATTTTGATGGGAATCCGAAATAAACTACTTGATTTTGAATATACCACCGTCGATACGTTCATAAGTCCCTTGCAACAGGGAAATACCCAGCTTGCAAACATAATAAGTGAAGGTGAATCATTTATCTGTTATCGCGGAGCTGGATCTTCTTCCTATTGGAGTGGTGGTTATACAGGTCCCATGTTTACGATTGATGATATTAGTAATTTGAATAATGGTTTCATGTTGCCAATGGTTACAAGTATGACTTGTGGTGGCGGTGATTTTGCCTCCGAACAGTTTTCTACTTGTTTTGGAGAGAAGTGGGTTTCAGGTGGAAATCCATCGGAACCTTTTGGCGCAATTGGGTTTATTGGACCAAGTGAGTATGACACAAAAACCTGGTTCAATAATGCTAATGCAATGGGAATTTATCAGGGAATTACACAGGAAGGTTTATTTCGTTGCGGAGAGATGCTGCTGCGTGGAAAGATGGAACTGTACAACAATTATCCGCAAAATCATGCTTGGGGTGGCTCACTGGATTCAGATCAATTCTATTTCTATGTTTATAATCTTTTAGGAGATCCCGGATTGCAGATATTAACAGATATTCCAAAAGAGTTACAACTTATCTATAATACTGAAATTTCATATTCTGCTAATTTTATAGAAGTACAAATAGACAACTCTGAAAATGATCTTGCCGAATTTACGATTGCCATCACTTCTGATGACAGTCTTATGGCAACCGGAATTACTGATGCAAATGGGATTGCGATAATTCCCATTAATTTACCAGCAGGTGATTATGAAGTTACAGCGTCTAAATATTGTTATATTCCGGTTACAAATGATCTTAATGTTAATTCCGATGCCAGTCTTATATTAGAAGATTCTTCTTTTTCAGATGACATGGTTTCCGGATATAATTCAGTATTGGAATTTGTAATAGAAAATGTTGGAACTGCAGATATAGAAAGCATTATAATAACACCTGTATGTTCAAATGGAAATATAACATTCTTAGATGACCCAATAATTATCGATACTTTAGAGGCAGGTCATGACTATTCAGGGCAATTTGAGATCCAGATTTCCGAATGCTGGGTTAATGGAGAGGAATTGAATATATTTTTTGAAATAACTTCTGATAGTGGAGATTATAAATTCTTGATTCCGTCGGAAATTATTTCACCTGAACTTATCGTTTCTGAATTTCTTGTTCAAAATTCCACCAATTGCCTAATTCAGAATGAAACAGCGGATATTACTATTGAACTTCTGAATTGTGGAAATTATCAAACTGGTAATTTTCAAGCTGAACTAATATGTATAAATGAGAATGCAGTAATCGAAAACTCTATATCTAATTATACCAACATTCAGCAAAATAATACTGGAATTGGCAACTTCTCAGTTACACCAGAAAATGTAATATCGGGTGAACTTGCACAATTTGAAATGGTAATAATTAATAATGGTAACATTCTGTTTAACATTAGCTTTAATTTCCCGATTGGCATTATTGATTCAACCAGCGTAACATTTTGTAAAAATGGATATTATGCAATTGAATCTGGTGATGTAGGAAATCTCATGACACCTCAATATGACTGGATCGAGATCGACCCTAATTATGGAGGTGATGGATTACTTTTAGATTCTGACCATACTACCACGGATGGATTTACCAAAGTTATTTCTCTTCCTTTCCAATTTAATTATTTTGGCAATTTCTATGATCACATCTCAGTTTGTTCAGAAGGTTATATTTCAATGGATCAAACACCACTTATATTTCATAGAAATCGCAACATCCCATCCGGAGTTGGTCCAGCAGGGATGATAGCTCCTTTCTGGGATAACTTAATAGATGGCCGAATTTACGTGAAATATGACGAAGAGAACAATTACTTTATAATTGAATGGTCAGATTTTAAAAATGAATTTGATGAAACTGATGAAATATTTCAGGTTATTCTATACGATCCAGAATTTTACTTTACAGCTAACGAAAATAAATTGATGAAATTCCAATATAAAGTAGTTTGTAACAATGATCAGGATGATAATTTCGCGACCGTAGGAATAGAAAATTATCAACAAACCGATGGTTTATTGATGACTTACTCAAATATTTATCCAATTACAATTCATGAATTGCAAAATGAAACTGCGATCCTTTTTTTTAATAATATCGATGGCGGAATTCCTTTCATAAGTGCTGCTCCAGAAAATTACAATTTTAGTGTTCCTGCTGATTCTACTTTTTCAATTGATCTCAATTTATCAAATGCCCTTGGTTCTTCCGAAGTTTCTTATGAAGTATCACTAGCACATTTTGCCAGAGTGCCTTCAGGCTATCAATCCAATTTCAATGAAGATTTCTCCAGAAATATCGAAAACAGCCAAATTTTTAATATGACACCAACATACATTCCAATTGAACCGATGAACTTTCTTTTTTACCTGATCCACACTGATCTGGACGGGGAAGGAATTCATGGCATTAATATTGACTTTCCCCCAGGCTTTTATGTGAATAGTGCATCAGATATCGATGATTTGGAATATAACAATGAGATTGGCGATGGAGCAGAAATCAGTTGGGGTTTTATATTAGGGTATAGCATTATTCCGTCTTCTTCGTCTTCTCCAATCTTGGTTAATATAACAATTGATGAGAATCAAACATCTCCTGTTGAAATTGATTGGTATATAGAAGGAGATGGAACTGGAGCTGCACCTCATCAGGTAAGTGGCTCGTTTATTGTGAATCCAACCAGTGATGAATATCTCTGGGTAACATATCCAAATGGTGGAGAATATGTCGTTCCTTCGATACAAGATACATTAAGATGGAATAAATACGGAGAGGCAGAATTTGTGAAGATCATGATCTGCAGAGACAACATGACAAACTGGCAGATGATAGATGAAATGACAGAAAACTCAGGATCATATCCATATATGTTTGATGGTCCGCTTACTGATGAATGCAGGTTTAAGGTTTCAACTCTTGATGAAAGTAGTTTTGATGTTTCTGATAGTGTATTCAGTATATCAGCTTTCAATATCACTCATCCTGAAGAAGCCTCCATCCTTTCATATGGAGCAACAGATACGTTAACCTGGGTCGATACAGGGAATTATGATAATGTGAAGATTGAGTTTTCTGCTAATAATGGATATTCATGGGAAACAATATCCGAAACTGGAGAAAATACAGGTTCATTTGTTTATACAGTTGCCGGACCTCCATCCGAATATTGTCTCTTCCAAATAAGCAATATTACGGGCACAGTACAAAATATATCCAGACCTTTTACTATAGTTGATTCACCAGTTAACTGGCTTTCAATAGAAAACACTTTAGGAACCATCCCTGCAGGTGGAAATGCTAATAATTCTATTACTATCTCATCAAATGAACTAACTCCTGCAACATATTTTGCAGTTATTAAAATCATAACAGATATTGGGCAAATATTGAATATTCCTATTACACTGGAAGTATATACAACCATACAACCAATTGAAAATTACATACTCAGGCAGAACTATCCAAATCCATTTAATCCTTTTACACGGATTGAATATGATATTCCAAAAGCGGGAAAGATAACCATTAAAGTTTATAATATCAAGGGACAGTACGTTAAAACACTTATTAATGAGCATAAAGAATTGGGAGCATATGAAATTTATTGGGACGGAACTGACGATAAAAACCGGAATGTAAGTTCTGGGGTATATTTATACCAACTTGAATCGAATAGTACCACAAAAACAAATAAAATGATATTGATTAAATAAGTTTATATTTGAATTGCTCTCAAGTTTGTTTTATTATTCATAGATTTTCCCTTATTTTGGGTAGGTTATTTTACTATTTGTTAAATTCATAATTATACTCTTTTTGAATAGATATTATCTTTCAATCTGATATGCCATCTTAAACCATTTTCTGTTTTATATGTCACTTCACCTTTCAATTGATAATTAACGAGATCAAACACAGTTCTAAGTCCCATTGAATTAACATTTTCCAGATCGATCTCATTTGGAATTCCAGCTCCATTATCGCTTATAAGAATGTTAATTGTATTATCATCATCTTTGTATAATTGAATGCAAATCGTATCATTTCCGTTATATGAGAAAGCATGTATGAATACATTGGATATAAGCTCATTTAAAACTAAACCTAATGGTATAGCTAAATCAATCAAAACGAATAAGTCATTCAACTCTAACTTTAGTGATATAGTATCCAATTGGACTCTATAACTTACCATCAGTAATCTAACGAGGTCATTAATATACTCTTTCAAATTAATATGAGATAAGTCTTGAGATTGATATAATTTTTGATGCACGAGACTCATTGATTTTATCTTATTGATTACCTTATCAAGTGAATCAAACATAAAATCTATATCCTTACTCTTAGTATGTGTTCTGTTTTCTAAGCTTGCGGATTGTATTCGCAACATTGAAATGATGATTTGCATATTATTTTTAGTTCGATGGTATAATTCACGTAGCAATATTTCCTTCTCTTCCAGATTTCTCTTTATTTGATCTGCTGCTAATTTATGTTTAATTGCCAGAGCAATTTCTTTAGAAGCAAAGGTGAGAATTTCAACATCATCTTCAGTATAAAGATTTGGGTCATCATAACTTTGAACTGCTAAAACACCAATTACTTTGTTTTCAATTCTTAGAGGAACACCCAGCCAAATCTCAGAAGTAGCACCAATTGTCTCGATTAAATTTTTCTTAGTTAATTCTGTTATTACCTCCTTTGTTGCAAGAAGAGGTTTGCCGATGTCTATAAGATATTTAGTTATGGTTTTGCCAGCTGGGAATGTTTCATAATTATCTTTTTCATCAACATTAAAAGGAAGTGAAAGTGTATCAGTTTTTTCATCATATGAAGCTATATAAAAATTTGTTGTATCAATGACATCGCTCAAATATTTTTTTATCTTTCGGAAAAGGTGCTGTATGTTATCCGTTATATTCATTGCATTGGAAATATTATAGAACAGTTTTTGAATTTGTTCCGCATTTTTACGTTCGATGATTTCCAATTCTAGTTCATGATTGATTTCATCCAGATCGGTTGCAATATTTATAATTGCTTGTCTTTGTTGTACACTTTCTGTAACTTTTAATTTTAGTTCTGCAGTTCTTTGTTCTATCATTGTTTTGAAGTTTTTTGTGTAATCATTTAATTCTTGCTGAGCTTTTATCAATTTCTCGGTCATGCTATCAAATGAGCGGGAAAGCTCACCAATTTCATCGCTTCTTTTATTATCTACTTTATACTCCAAGTTGCTGTTAACAATTTTTAGAATTCCTTTCTGTAATTTCATAATCGGTATAGTGATGTCTCTTGATAATTTTATTAGGGAAATCAATATAGCTATAAGTAAAAACGAAAAAATTATTATTAATAAACCAGCCATTTTGAATATCGGTTTATTTACTTCTTTAACATCAATTTCTGTAAACAAATTCCATTGCATCTCGGAGATATAATAGTTTATACCCAGAACTTTTTCGCCTCTGTAATTATTGTATCTAATTGCTTTCTTTTTCATATTCTCAGGAAGTACATTCTTTGAATATTCTGAAAAACTAATCGTAGTTTGCTTGGCATTTATCTTAGTCTTAAAGATCACATCATCAACAAATCGAGAGGGAGTAATAAGAAAATTATCTTTATTCACAAGATATGTCTCACCAGTTTCTCCAAGACCTATTTTATTGGTTACGATATTAAATAAGTGTTTTTGTGCATCAAAATTAACGATTAAAACCCCAGAAAAAATATCTTCTATAAAAATAGGTGCTGAAATACTAAAAACAAGATTTCCTGTATATTCAGATTTATGAATATCACCAATATATACACTTTTTTTTCCTTTTAAGAAAATCTCCTTAGCACTTTGGTCAAATCCAACATCTTCATGACTTGATGCAATTACAATACCATCAATATTTAAAACTCTAATTCTAGAAACTGTATTTTCAGCATCAATAGTTCTTTTTATCTTAAGATTACATTCAGTCAATCTTTCAGCTTGGTCTATTGTAAGATCTAGCACATTTGTAAAAAAACTTTCTATTGTAAGCTGCTGAGCATACTTCTTATAATCATTTAAAAGCATTTTAATATTATTTGCACTATATTGTGAAGCCGTTAATAATTGATTTTCCGTTTGTTTGTAAATTATATCTTGGGTAATCATAAGGATAGTTACTAATGCTGTAATCAACATTGTTACAGCTATTGTAATTGGGATGATGCCAAGTTTTGTCCTTATTTTCAATTTTCCTCCATTATTCAACAGATTCGAAAGAGATGAGATCGTTTTTGATAAATCAAAATCCGGTTTTAGTTTGCCGAACCTTATATCTCTTTAGGTAGAATTTAGAATACTTTTCTTCTTTTCTCCTCTTGTTTCTTAAGTTTGGCAATGCTCATCTGAAATCGAAGTTAATCTTCTTCATTCAACAATTTTATATTTTGCTTCTATTCCCGATTTCTCAAGAAGTTCATTAATCTCTTTTTTTAATTTGATCATCTTTAATTCTCTACCCACAGTAATTTTGTTAAAATTTTCCAACTCGATCGTTTTCTTAATTACACTTTCATACATCCGTGCATTATTTAGAGCTTGAGCAGCTTGAGCTACAAAAAGTTGAATAAATTCAATTTGTTCAGGTTTATATGCATCTGGCAGTAAGTTGTCTAATGTTAGATAGCCTATCATCATGTCGCGGACAATTAACGGAACACACATCCAGCTGCGAATATTGTTAGTCCTGCTCCAGTCTTTAAAGCGCGGTTCTTTCCATGTATCCGATATCACAACTGTTTTCTTGGTTAATTGTATTTCTTTAAAGAAAGGTTCATCCATAGGAAAAAATTTTCCCACCAGATCTTGAGAGAGTCCCTTGACCATGGCAATCTTTAGTTTTTCATTTTCGGTTAAGAAAATGCTGGCACTGTCGTATGGAATAGCAAGTGCTATTTGATCAAGAATGATTTGCAACACGTTATTCAATTCCAATGATGTTGATAAAGCTGCAGTAATAGTTTGTAGTGTTTCCCGTTGCAATGTGTGTTTCTGCAAGATTGCCTCTGCTTTCTTACGTTTTGTGATATTCTCAATAATAGTGAATTCAAAAAGTGGTTTTTCTTCCTTATCATCACGAATAAGTTGTGATCGTATTAAAACATGAACTATCTTTCCACTTTTATGAATATATCTTTTCTCAAGATCGAAGTAGGATATTTTGCCATCAACTAATTTTTGATATAAATTCCTATTAATATCTACATCATCTGGATGAGAGAAGTAATCATAATGTTTATTAATAATTTCTTTGTGCGAATAACCTATCATTTCACACACCGAAGGATTCACGTCTATAAAGATACCATTCAGATTTGTGGCTGTAAATCCAATAGGAGAGTTATCAATCATCATTCGCAGTTTTTCTTCACTTTCTTTAAGTGCTTTCTCAGCTATCTTGCGCTTAGTGATGTCACGGACAATTGCCTGAATATGTGATCCAATTGAAAGCTCTATTAGATTTAAACTGACCTCTGCATTAAACACTTCTCCATTTAATTTTTTATGTTGCCATTCAAAAAATTGTGGATTTCCATTCAGAGCTGCATTGATCTTTTCCATTGCTTTTTCATTTGATTTTCTTCCATCAAGTTGATAAGGAGGGGGAAATTCCCCTGGAGAATGACCAATAATTTCATCTCGTTTGCATCCAAACATTTCCAGTGTTTTCAAGTTGCAGTCGGTAAATTTATTACTACTCATAAGAAAAATTGCATCACTTGCTGATTCAAACAGCATTCGATAATGTGCTTCCGATTCTTTTAGCTTTATTTCCTCCTGCTTGCGCTTGGTAATATCTTTTGCTATCCCAACAATAGAATGAGGATTACCATCTTTGTCTTTTATTATGGTTGTTGTCATTAAAGTTGGAAATGGTTTTCCATCTTTTGTGATATGTCCAACTTCTCCGGAATAAGTTCCATACTTCATAACTTTATCATTGAATGGAATCACATCATTTTCAAGTTGTTCTTTATTATGAAAAATCGTTAGATTTTTTCCTATAAGGCTTTTATAACTACTGTATTCATGCATTTTGCACCATGCATTATTGATAAAAATCAGGTTACCATCTAAGTCGGTTTGTGCTATAACTTCAGTAGATTGCTCCACAATATTTGAAAGTGATTTGATTTTTTTTTCTGCGTGTTTTCTTTTTGTTATATTTTCAATTGTTGCAAGGAGATAGTTCACGGTATTGTCATCAGATTTATACATTGCATTAATGGATATTGCTGTATAAATAATTCGATTATTCTTATGAATAAATCGTTTTTCTAAAGAATAATTATTTATTTCACCAGCTAATAGCTGGTTGAATTTTATCAAGTCAATATCTAAATCTTCCGGATATGTTAATTCGAACCAAGTCATATTTGCTAATTCTTTAACCGAATAGCCCAGCATCTTACAAAAAGTATTGTTAGTCTCAATAAATCCTTTCTCCGGTGAAATTATCGCCATACCAATTAGTCCCTGCTCAAAGTATGTTCGAAAACATCTTTCACTCTTCTTAAACGTTTCTTCAATCTCATTTTGCTCGGTTTTTGATTTTTCTAGTATTTGAATCCTGGATTTTAATTTATCATTTTCTTTGAGAAGTTGTATGTTCATTCTGTTCTCACTTTCCATTTCAGTCCTCTCATTTATTACTTTAATCAGGATTTAGTTTTATATACGGTCTTTACCGAATATAAAAAAGAATCTTAAATACACTGCTAATATAATAAAATCAAATTAATAAATTCAAATTGTCTATGTCAAAGAAAAAAGGTAAATTATTATTAAAACTTAATGATATTAATAACTGTGTATTAAGGTATGAAATTGAATTATTAAATCCCGCGATGATGAACCTTATTATTCATTTCCCAGGGTTTAGAAAGAAAGTAATATAAAATTATTCTTGTTTTTCCATTAATCTGATTGGGGATATGCTCAGTGTATTTATCAAGAACAGTAAATAAATTAAATTTGATATTTTCTTTTATTGATACATCATTAATTATATTAATGCCTTCTTCGATGATTCCGAAAGTAGTATACTCCATCAAATTTGTATTGCAAATTAATTCTGTAACCTCAAGTTTGGAAGTAAATTCCAGCATTTTCAACATTTCCGTTATACCATTTTCATCAGAGGTAAAAGGACGTTTTGTGTTAATAACAAAATGCATTTCGTATCCACGTTTTTTTATATTTGTTACATATCTTGCTAGAGTTCTACAACCAGATGGATCTCCACCAACATCAAGAATAACGGTGTTACTATAATTTTGTACTGCTCCCATAATTCTGGGAGAGAGCATCGGAAGATCAGCATACTGAAATTCTCCTTCCGGGGCAATAACTGTAATGCCTTTCTTGGTAAATTGATCTCGTATGTCTCTACTGCGAAAATATGGATTCACTACATCAAGATCTACTAAAGTAACTTGTTTCCCTTTTTGAGAATATTCTCTAGCTAAATTTATTGAGTATTCACTCTTACCACTACCAAAAGCTCCGATAACAATTATTAGTTTATTATTCATTTTTCCTCTAGATAAAATTTTAATTTAACCAAAATTCTCTTAATATGATAAATTGTCAAAAAACTTTTGACAATAAATAATCATAATTAATAAAGTTAAGAAAAAATTGGAGCTGAACTTTGGGAAAAATAATTTTGGTAGTAGTTATTTTGTTAATATTCAACTTTCTGTATACTGAAGACTTTGCCTCTGTTGGGAAATATGTTGATATAAATTTTTTCATAGAGCCGCGTTTTGATCATGAACAGATATATATGACCAATTTCCTGACTAAAAATATCAGGAATGATACAATAAAACAGGTAAACGCTTTTGCTGGCACAATATTAGCAGAACCCCAATCAGATAGTTTATCAGCACTTTTTATTAATACTTTAAAACCAGAGATTATTTCTCCTGTAGATTATTTTTTCTTTGGAAAAGGCTTAGAAAGTGATCTACTTATTTCTAATATAGAAAGTGATTCTATTCCAATTATAAAAAATATAATAATTAAATGCGACTCATTTAAAGTAGGTCTCTTTTCTATTTATACTCCTGATTTTATGGTGAAAAATAAGATCGCAGATCATGCAAAAATGAATACTGATATCTTTGATATTGCAAAAGAGCAAACTGAATTCTTAGCAAAACAAACTGACTATATCATAATGCTGTCAAATGTGACTAAATATATTGATGATAATATAGTTAAAAATCTCGAAATTAATGCAGTAGTAAGCTTTGATTATCAGAAAAAAAAAAATGAACTTCTTTCTAACCAGAGCACAAATTTCTATAGTATTCTTACTAAAAATGGTAATTATGGAAAATTGAGTTTAATATACCATAACGGAAAAGTTAATGAAAAGTGGGAAGAAATTGAATTTAATGGTAAATGATCAATTTTTTATGCAGCAAGCAATTGAAGAATTTGTAAAAACATTAATTTCGAGAGGTCTTTCTGAATATACAATTACTGCATATAAAAAAGATCTTCTGCAACTTCAGAAATTTTTAACGAAATATTTTGAAAATAACAATGTGAGATTGGAACAGATCACGCATCTATTTCTCCGCGATTTTCTGCGTTATTTAAGCAAGAATGGTAGAAATAATCGTACACTTGCACGTAAAGCAAGTACTATGAAAATTTTTTTCCAATTTTGTAAAAAAAATGATTATCTAAAAACAAATCCTACCTCAAATCTACATTCACCAAAATTTGAGAAAAAACTACCAAAGTATTTTTCAGAAAAAGAGATGGAAGAATTATTAAATATTCCAGATTTATCCAGCAAATTTGGAATTAGAAACCGTGCTATCTTGGAATTAATATATTCCAGCGGTTTGAGAATAAGTGAGATTGCAAGTAGCAAAATAAGGCAGATCGATTTACAAGAGAAGCTAATTCGAATTATTGGTAAGGGGCAAAAAGAACGCATTGTACCTATTAGCAGTAAAGCAAAGATTGCTATCAGAAATTATATGAATACACGTGAACAACTTGTTTCAAGATTCACTGATGATAGCCTGTTCCTATCAAAAAGCGGTAGATCTCTATCTTCAAATGAGATCAGAGAGATACTTTCTCGCTATTTGAATTTAGTGGCAAAAACCAGGGGTTATTCACCACATTCGATACGGCATTCTTTTGCAACTCATCTTCTAGCTCGGGGTGCTGATCTGAGGGCTGTTCAGGAAATGCTTGGGCATAGTAATTTATCAACAACAGAGATCTACACTCATCTAACTTTAAAAGATTTGAAAAAGGTGTATCAACAAGCACATCCAAGAAGCGATAAAGAAGATTAAAAATGAAGGATTTAAAAAACGGTTTACCTATAGAATTTGTTTATCGCAATGTTGTAGAACTGTTATAGGAATGTGGAATACAAATTATATCAAAACCGATTACACTAAACTTGACATAATCCCAGCAGTTTTTTTGTTCAGTTTATAAATCAATAGAGTGAAGCTTGATGGTGCAAAAGTAAAAGGGAATCCCGTGTAATTCGGGAGCGGTCTCCGCCACTGTAAGCAGTTTTGTTAATTAATAATTAATGATTTCAGTTCACTGAATTAATATTTGGGAAGGACTGGGATTAAACTTGATCTGCAAGTCAGGAAACCTGCCATAAAGCTTTTTTAATCAATACTCCGGAGCAAGAGCTATTGTTAATCAAGTTTTATAAAATCCTTTTATTTTAGCAGCTTTTTTTTAGCTTCCTAAATAAAAGGATTTTTTATGAAAAAAATAGTGTTATTTTTATTTGTTGCTGTAATAATTTTAACAGGATGTTCAAAGTTTAAACAGCAAACAGGTAACCGTTATATCATCACATCTCCGGAAATTGCTGAGATCATTTATTTGTTGCAAGGTGCAAGAAATATTGTAGGTGTAACTATTGAATGTGATTATCCTGCTGAATTAAAAGAATTAGAAAAAGTTGGAAATTTTGGTAAGGTAGATTTTGAAAAGATAATCTCACTCGATCCAACAATTGTTTTTACCTCCGGTTTAGAACAGGAATTACTCACAACCGAACTTGAGAAATTACAAATTTCCACAGCTCAATTCTATCCAAAATCTATTGACGATATGATATCTTCAATTCGTGAAATTGGGAAACTTATCGGAGCAGAAAAACGAGCCAACTTTGTTGCAGATAGTTTGGAAACAGAAATTGAAAAAATTGCTATAAATAATGTTGATAACTCACATACAGTTTATGTGGAAATTTACAACACTCCAATAATGAGTGTCTCTGATAGATCGTTTGTTGGTGAAGTTATACAAAAAGCTGGAGGAAATAATATCTTTGCCGAACTTCCACGAGATTATTCACGTGTGAAAGCAGAGGATGTTATCAATGCAAATCCGGAAATTATTATTTTGACCTGTCCGCCGGAAGTTACAGCAGAGAGTATTAAAATTCGCAAAGGTTGGGAAGTAATCTCCGCGGTAAAGAATGACCGCATTTACACAGCTCTTGATATTAATCCAGATCTGATAATTAGGGCAACTCCGCGTGTTATCGAAGGTATGAAAATATTACAGAAGATTTTTAAAAATGAAAAATAAGATTATTCCCATTTTGCTGTTTATTGTTTCATTGATCTTGATATATTTATATTTAAATTACCAAGCAGAAAGTTTGCACATCATTCTGCAAATCCGCCTGCCGCGATTAATGCTGGCATTTCTGGTTGGATTTGTTCTCTCAGGTGTTGGCTATTCTTTTCAGATCATGCTGAATAATCCTCTCGCAGAACCATACATTCTTGGTATTTCATCCGGTGCAGCTTTTGGTAGCATTTTAGCGAGTGTAATGGGTTTTTATTTATTCATGCCTCTTTTTGGATTTGCCGGAGCATTGATCACATTAACTATTGTCTGGTTTCTAGCACATCTCGGCGGGTTTTTCAACAGTACGAAATTATTACTTTCAGGCATAATCGTGGGTATGTTTTTCGGGGCACTCATTTCATTACTAATGTATTTCAATCAGCAGGATATTGGGAACATAATCAATGTACTTATGGGAAATCTCGGGCATATTTTCAGCCGCAAAGAATGGTATTATTTTCTAGTTGTATTTGGAATTTCAATCTTGCTGATGCTCTATCTATTCCTGCTTTCACGCCAATTGATGATATTAACAACCGGAGATGTTATTGCCGGAAGTTTGGGCATCGATGTGAAGAAACTGCGTAGAAAGATATTCATAATAAGTTCACTGCTTACAGGTATAACAGTTGCTTACGCTGGAATTATCGGATTTATTGGTCTTATTGTTCCTCATATTGTTCGCATGGTTTCAGGAGGAAATAAACAAACCGGAATTATTTATTCTTCGATATTTGGGGCTATTCTACTAATTTTGTGTGATCTTATTGCAATGCACATTGCTGTGATCGAAATTCCAGTAGGGATAATCACAGCCTTCTTAGGTTGTCCTTTCTTCCTGTTCATTATGGCAAAAAGTAGATAAAGTAATAATATTAATTGTGTGTTAAACCCTTCATCCTTCGATGAACTCCATCCTTCGCTAAGCTTTGACTTGGCAAACAGGATGACACGAACGAAGGGTTTATAGAATATAATTAGTTCTTTAAAAATATATAGAGTGGGATGAAATAAAAAACAGAATAATATCACCTTGCGAATGGTTGAAAACCTCCGCAATGGTTAGGATAAACCAGGTTTTTGATGTTATAACCATTCGCAAGGTTTCGTTACTTAACCATTGCGAAGGTTATACAAAAGAGATTAAATTGTTACCTTAATTTCCTTGATCTCATCAAATGCTTCCAAGTGTTCTTTGATCTCTTCAACCACATTATCACGGTGTGTATCAAATTTGGGAATTTCTACATCAATGGTTGCTACACCATTTTCTAAACCTACATACTTTACCATTTTAAGTGTGACGATATCTTCTCCAACACCGGGATAAATTACTTTCTTAAGTTCCTCAATAATAGTTTTTTTGCTAAATGTCTCTGCCTTGGCTAAACCATGTTCAATCTCGTATTTCTTGATAGCTTTTTTAAGTGTGTCTACAGCAAGTACAGAGCAGTGCATTTTAACTGCCGGTAATCCATCAAGTTCTTCAGCTGCACCCTTCCATGTTATATTTTTAGCTTCTTCAATAGTTTTACCCATCGCCATATCTGTAATAATGGAACCTGTAGCAATGTTAGAAGCACATCCGTAGGATTGGAACTTAATATCTTCTATAATATGTGTTTCATAATTTATTTTCAAAAATATTGAGATCTGATCACCACAAGCCGGACTTCCTTCGGTTGCTTCTACATCAGGGTTTTCCAATTTACCAATATTGTGTGGTTTCATGAAATGGTCTAAAACTTTTTGTGAATATTGCATATTATTCTCCTATTATAGCTTTATTGACGGGATAAACATGATTAATAGGATTTTTTGAAACATTAGAGACAATATTATAATCGACTTTAATTTTTCAAATCCAAATTTCCCGAAAGTTTTTTTCATTATTTTTTATCCAGTATATCTTGTCGATCCTGTCTAATCTTCTTATTTATCTTCATGTATTAATTACAAAGTGGACTTCGTGAACGAAGCTCTTTTACTACTTCAGCCAGTTTTTCAACAGTATAGTCTATCTCTTGGAATGTATTATATCTGCTAAGTGTAAATTTCATTGAGCTGTGTGATTGCTCGTGATTTCTGCCGATAGCCATCATAACATAATTTGGTTTTAACCCTTGGGAAGCACAGGCACTTCCAGTAGAAATGGAAACGCCATTAATATCCATCATCATCATAATTGCCTCACCTTCAATATAATCAAAAGAAATGTTGATATTATGAGAAATACGTTTGATTCCTCGTGGACCATTCAATAAAGTATCTGGGATTGTGGATTCAATTTTATTCAGCAGATAATCAGAAAGTTTGCGTATCTTTGCAATATTTGCATCCAGATCGTTGAAAGCAAGTTCCACAGCTTTAGCAAATCCAGCGATAGAAGCAATATTCATACCGCCTGTTTGCAGGTTATCCATTCTGTTTACTCCATGTTGAATCTGTCCCAACACAATTCCTTTTCGCTGATACAAAGCACCAATGCCTTGAGGACCGTGAATTTTGTGAGCACTGATAGACATCAGATCTATTCCTAATTCATTCACATCTATCGGAATACGGGCATAAGCTTCACAAGCATCAACATGCATCACAATTTTTTGTTTAGCGCTATCCAATATATCTCTGATCTCTTTTATTGGCTGAATTGTACCGACTGTATGATTTCCCATTGTTGTCATGAATAAAATTGTATCTTTACGGATAGAATCTTTGAGTTGTTCGAGATCAATGAATCCTTCATTATCATTTTGTAGATAAGTCACATCAAATCCGCTATTTTCAAAGAAAGCAGCGTTTGTAAGAATATCCGGGTAATCAATCACAGAGCAAATTATGTGAGTTCCTTTGTTTGAATTTGCTGTAAGATAACCCTTTATTGCTAGATTATTAGCAGCAGTTCCTCCTGATGTAAAATGAATTTCTTTTGCATCTGCTCCCATAGAATCAGCAATGATTTTTTTAGCATTATCCAAGTTATTGGAAGCTTCAGTTCCCTTAGAGATGAAATTTTCTGGGAAATAATATTTGTCTTTCATATAAGCAGTTATTATTTCTATAACTTCTCGTGCTGGTTGTGATGTTAAACAATTATTAAAATATATCCTTTCCATAAAATTCTCCTTATAATCTTGCCACGATTTGATCTAATTTTATCGAGTCAAAATATTTTTCCATATGTTTTTTTATTTCATCCCAGAGTTCTTTAAAACCGCAAGGTAAACCAATACAATGTACATTATTTTCCGGTTTTCCATTACAAAATGGAGCAACATAGTTTTCGTCAACAGCTTCCATAATATCTTTAAGTGAGATGTTATTTACTTTCAAAGCAAGTTGATATCCACCTTTTGCTCCGCGAATACTTTTTATAAGTCCATTCTGTTTTAGCTTACGAAAGAGTTGTTCGACATATTTCACCGGAAGATTTCGATTCTTGCAAATGTCATTAATGGAAATTGGTTTATCTGCAGAATTTAAAGCGAGTTCAGAGAGAGCTCGTACTGCATATTCGGTCTTCGTTGAAATATTCATTTTCATCTCCTTCGAGGATAACATATTAAATTAGTATGAATTGGCAAATATTTTTTTATAAAAGGTAAAAATAAATGATAAGTTTAAAGAATGTAAGTGTTTCGTATCAGAAAAAAAAGGTTCTGGAGAATCTTTCTATAGATTTTCATGAAGGAGAATTCTGTGCTCTTTTAGGACCTAACGGAGCAGGAAAATCTACTTTACTCAAAGCGATCATCGATTTTCAACTTGAAAAAACAGGACAAGTTTTCATTTCCGGAAAAGAATTTCATGATTGGTCAAGATTGGGACTGGCAAAACAGATTGCAATAATCCCGCAGGATTTCCAACTTCAATTTGATTACACAGTTGAAGACCTTGTATTGATGGGAAGATTTCCATATCTTGGTCGCTGGCAAAACTATACCAATATAGATAAGAAAAAAGTAGAACAGATATTAGAGCAACTTGATCTTAATTCCTTGAAAAATAAGTTATATTCTCAACTAAGCGGTGGTGAGCGGAGACGTGTTTCTATTGCCAGGGCATTAGCTCAGGAAACCCAGGTTTTATTGATGGATGAAGCATTTGCGAATCTTGATATAAATCATCAACTGGAGATCATGCAACTGCTTTCTGAAATAAATAGGGAACACAATAAACTCATAATTTTGGTTTCCCACAATATAAATTTAGCCAGCGAATATTGCGAGCGAATTGTTATGCTCAAAAAAGGAATTATCATTGCTGATGGAACTCCTGAGGATATTGTGAATTCTAAGAATTTAAAACAACTTTACAATGCAGAATTAAAGATTATAAAAAATCCAGTTTCAGAAAAACCAAATCTTATTTATCCGGGAAAAAATGCGAACTAAAATTATAGTCATCCTACTTTTTGTCACGATGAAATTGATCAGTTTGAACATCACAAGTCGCATTGTGAATGTTGATGGTGAGCCAATTAAGAATGTAATTATTACAGTGAACAATAAAGCTGTGATTTCACAAGAGAATGGAAATTTTAAAATAATGGATGTATCTGAAGAAGATGAGATTAATTTTCATAAGATCACCTATAAAGATATAATATTATTAGCAGGTAATATCAAAGAGACGGTAGTTTTAAAAGATGATATTATCACGATTGAAGGTTTAAGAATAATCGAGCAGAGGAAAAGAGAGTTGATCGGTTCAAGTGAAATTGTAGTAATAAAAACTAATAACAACTCAGGTTCAGCGGCGGACATTCTCAGAGATAATACCGATCTGCAAATATCAGGAATGCCACTTACCGGAGAAGAGCAGAAGATCATCTTCCCAGGCTACAAAGCACGTCATACGCTTGTGATGCTGGACGGCATTCCTTTAAATAAAAGTGGAACGGCATTTGATATTTCAACTATTCCGGCTGAGATCATCGAGAGTATTGAAGTGGTGAAGGGTAGTTCCAGCAGCATTGGTGGTGGCGGTTCAATGGGTGGAATTATAAACATAAATACAAAAAGAGCAAAGGATAAATATGTGACAAGTTTCAGTCATACTTTTGGCTCATTTGGTTTGGATAAGCATTCGATCACATTATCTGCCGCTAATTCTAAATTTCAATTTTATACTTTTATCAGGAAAAGTTTTGCCAGAAATAATTTTGAATATATTCCTGCAGATGATCCCGATACACTTAGAACCAGGGATTACAACGATAAATCCATTTATGATGCAAATATTAGTATAGGATATTCCGGTGCATTTGGGATGATTTCATACAAATTACTTTTCCAGGATTTCTTTAAGAAACTCCCCGGTAATATTGAATCATTGGAAGAGTATAAAAATAGCAGGTTAAGTGGACAATCTCAAAAGCATATCGTAAATTATTCTACTAAATTGGATGATTATAAGTTTAAGACCGATCTTCATTATTCTCTCGACGAAGCTTTGTATGATAACACACGACTAGATTTTCCCTGGTCAGGGAATATGTTCCTGGCAACTCTTGCTAAGAATCGACAACTAAGTAGAGGTATCAAAGTATATACAGAATTCGTAAGTGATATTTTCTATATTGATTGGGGTGGAGATTACCGATATGAAAATTTTAAATATACAGATCTGAATTATCCAACTCAATCCATTGAAAAAGTTTTCAGGGAGAATTATGCTGTTTTTGGAAAAACTAAATTACTGAAAAAGCATTTTCCCTATTCTACAAGTCTAGTTGGTTCTGTACGCTGGGATAACACAACAGATTTTAAAGATCATACAAGCTGGAAGCTGGAACCGGAGTTTTCGTATGAAAATTATTTAAAAATTTATTTTAGCGGGAATGTGGCAAATGGATATACATTACCTTCCTACTACAGCCTTTTTTGGAAAGGAGATTCTCATGTATCGGGCAATCCAGATCTTAAGCCAGAGAGTTCACTGAGCTGGCAGATCTTTTCAAAACTTGAAATATGGAATAACTCATTTAAAGTTACTTATCGTTATGATTATATTGATGATCTGATTATTTGGGATATAAATTCTTTTGGAAAATGGATGCCCAGAAATCTATCTTCTGCCGAAGTTGAAAATTGGGATTTTGAATTGGATTTACATCCTCTTGAATTTTTAGATTTTAAAACAAATTTTACTAGAAGTACAGCAATTAATAAATCCAAGGATAATCCTAATTATGGGAATAAAATAATTTACACTCCAGATTATTCCTTAGATACAACTCTCAGAATCAAAGTTCAAAAATTTCAGGGAATTATAAATTATAAACTTACAGGTGAACAATGGTCAAATTCCTTTCAAGCAACTAATGAGCATCAACTCCCAGCATATGATTTACTGAATGCAAGTAGCCAGTATTCAATTGAGTGGAAAGATTTTAAGTTCACACCCGCAATAAGAATTAACAATATTTTTAATAAATTGTATGAGATTTACGTTCATATTCCACAACCGGGTTTGAATTGGGAAATGAATTTGGGAATAGAATATAAAATATAGATAAGGATAGAAAATGAGAAAAATCTTAGTTATTTTAGTTTTAATCACTGCACTTAATTTATGGGGAACGGTTGGATTTGTGGTAAACTCAGGAAGTGAGACATTATCCAAAATTGATTTTGAAACGGGTGAAGTAGAGGAAGTTTTTTGTACTCTTGGCTCAACACCGAACAGAGTTGGGCTTACCAATGAATTTGCCTATGTTGTGAATTCAGGGGATAACAATGTTCAAAAGATTGATCTAAATACAGGAAATACAATAACAGATATCTATATTGAAAATTCTTCAAACCCTTACGATATTATTATCAATGAAGATCATGCTTATGTTACTGGTGGCTTGATCAACAAGGTTTATAAGCTAAATCTTAATACTGATATTGTAGAAAATTCCATTCTTGTAGGTGGAAATCCTGCTGGAATGGCTATTCTGAATGGAAAGTTGTATGTAGGAAATACTGATTATGGAACTGGATATTCCAATTGCTCAGTTAGTGTTATTGATTTGCTGACATTCAGTGTTGAGGCAACGATTTCGATCGAAGTTAACCCGCAATTTTTAAAAGCAATTAATGGGAATATTCATGTGAGTTGTGGGGGAGATTGGAACACGATCTTCGGTAAAATCTGCATAATTGATCCTATTTCGAATACTGTTACAAACACTCTGGATATTGGTGGAGTAACAAGCAATTTTGCTCTAATGCCAAGTAATACTGTTTATGTAGCCGATGGTTTTGGCTCATCACTTTATGCATATGATGCAGATACTTTTGAGATAATCTATGATAGCTTAAATCCATTCACACCAGGTGGAACAATGGTAACTTCTAATAATGAAAATCTTTTTGTACTTGGTGGAGAATGGGGACAGAATTTTACAGTTAAAGTACTTGATGTTAATGAAAATCTAATAAATGAATACACTGTTGGATTGTATGCTACAGATATTAAAATTGTTCCAGAAGCAGTTTCAGTGCATGATGAACAAATATCTATACTTCAATATAATTTAACCAATTTCCCAAATCCATTTAATCCAACAACAATGATATCATTTAATCTAACCACAAAGATTACGGAGAACACTGAGCTAAATATTTATAATATCAAAGGTCAGAAAGTGAAGAATCTTCATCCGAGCTCGTGTCATCCTGAGTTTATCGAAGGACGAGAAGGAACAAAATTCAGTGCTATCTGGAATGGAACTGATGAAAACAATCAACCTGTTTGTTCTGGAGTATATTTTTATAATATAATAGTAAATGAAAATTCTGTAGCTTCAAAGAAATGTATGTTGCTCAAATAACGCAACGCAAACATTTAATATTGGTTTTGCGAAGCAAGACGATCACTGGAAACAAATGGTTAAACTGGTATTTGGCTCATCTTTAAAGTCCCTCTCATGCTAGGAGAGGGATTTAGGGTGAGGTTAAATCCCCAGAAAAATAATGATTTTATTTATTCGTTAGTTTTTTTTCTTTCCCATCTGTTGTAATATCTTTTCCAATTCTTCGGTTGAGAATTTACTAACGCCGGTTTTATCGACAGTTGCAGAATTAATCATTTGCAGGATCTTCTTTCCCTCTTCTGAATCTGCATTAAACTTAAATACTTTCTTACTCTTTTGGGGAGGTGTTAATATCTTTAAGTGGTTTTTATCATCAATAAAGAATTCAATATAAATGGAATCTGTTTCACTATAATTATTTTTAAAGAAAACCCATAATTTATAAATTGTATTAACAAGTTCAATTTCGTAATCCAATATTTTCGATATTTCATAAGTTGGATTGTAATTATCCAGATCAACTTCAGAAAAATAATAGTACATTTTTTCAAGTGAATTTTCTTCTAAATTTGTTTTGAAACTTTTTAAGAATTTTACAATGAGATCACTAATTTTTGGTGTTATAATTTTCTTTGTTGCAATGACTCCAAGTTTTTTGAAAGTTTCTGCTTTCAGTTTATTCTGGATTCGTGATATTTTCTTTCTTAATGCATCATAGGAAATATCGAGTAAAGAATGCATAATTTTAATTTTCTTTTCACATTGAAAATAAAAAAGTATAGTTTTCATCTCATCAATATTTAGGGTTTTCAAGACTTCTTTGAAAGTATCACGTAATTCAACATCAGTCTCTGTGATATGTTTGCTATCTAGTTTCCCGAGTATGTTTTGCTGATATTTCTTGATATTATTGTGTTCATGCTTAGTTATTCTAAAATGTGATTTAATATGAATCTTAGAGGTGTTTACAATCCATTTGATTGCATTATCTTCTTCGATTTTATCGGCTTTTAATAAGAATACACCAATAGTTTTCATTGAGATGTCGTCAGACAGATCGAAATCTCCTGTACGATATAAAGAATAATTATATGATATTTGCTGTAATTTATGCAAATCACTATCATTATATTTCAATTTTACTCTCCATAAAAAATATAAATCAATATGAGTGTGTTAAGGAAATTAACGTCAAGGATAATAAATAAAAAAAAATACACTGAAATTAAAATTAACTATAGAGTTAATAAAATTAGATATGGTTAAAAAAATAAGAAAAATTGAAAAAAAATAGAAATCTACTATAATGTCATAACTTATTAAAATATATGAATTTGAAAAGATATTGATATCTTCAGAAAAAAAATAATTTATTTTTTTTGAGTGGCTTCGTCACAATTATTAAATTATTGACATATAATAATAGAAAGTAAGATAAATAAAAATGGAGATAATTATGAAAAAGATTCTTATTAGTTTAATGGCGATTTTGATGTTGAGTTCTATTGTTTCGGCACTTAATCTGGATGATCTGGATATTCCGGATAAAATGACAATTGAAGAGTATTTAATTGAGAATGTCGAAGAAATTACCCAGATGAATTTAGCAGAACTGGAAGGTATAGTATATGAAATTCTGGTTGTAGGTGATAAGTATATCATTGTTATTATTGAAGGCGAAGTAATTGTTGTATTAAAATAAGTGGAACAGTTCATGAAGAGAATATTCGAAAATAAAGATTATTTCATCATTTTAATAGATGATGAAATATTAGTAGTTAAGAAGTAAGTTAAGTTATTCAGAGCTTTATTTAGTGCCCGAAGCAGGTAACTGCTTCGGGGTTGAGTTATATCAGAGCGGGATTCCCGTGTTAAGGAAGGATATAGGACGATGAGAATTTTAATAGTTGAAGATGAATTTATAATTGCAGAAGATTTGAGATTAACATTACAGGATTTTGGTCATGAAGTTATTGCAATAGTTTCTTCAGGAGAGGAAGCAATTGTTTATACTGATAAATTTATACCGGATATTATTTTCATGGATATCAAACTGGATGGTAAGATTGATGGAATTGATGCGGCTAGAAAGATCGGGGTAAAACATGAGATCCCAATTGTGTTTTGCTCTGCAAATATTGATAAAATAACCCAAAAAGAAACCACTCAGATTAAACCCGGTATCTTCATTTCCAAACCTGTTGAAGAATCTAAGATAAAAACAGCATTGAATAATTTTATGGGACAAAGTTATAATACAAATTTAGCATTACAATAGTATACAACTTTAAGCGAAAATTAACTGATTTAAGCAAAGAAATTAAGAATTACATTAAAAAATTGACAAATAATTAACATTTTCAAAATTAAATTCATAAAATAAATAAAAGTAACCAACGTTTCAAGATTATTTTTTTTGGGTATTTATTATGAATTTAACCGAATCTGAAATTAAGTATAAAAGTCTATTTGAAGAATCCCCAATATCTATTTGGGAAGAAGACTTCTCTGATGCATGTAAATATTTAAATTCTCTTCGCGAAGATGGAATAACAGATTTTAAAGAATATTTTGCTAATAATCCCGATAAGGTTGATGTATGTTCCAGAATGGTGAAAATACTGAATGTGAACAAAGCAACTGTTGAAATGTATCACGCAAAGTCAAAAGAAGATTTACTAACAGACTTAAAAGCGTTATTTACTGAATATTCTAAGAGAACTTTTGTTGAACAACTTGTTTTAATAGCAAATGGTGCAACACATTACGAAGGTGAATGTGTTAATAAAACAATTGATGGTAAAGAACTAGATGTCTATCTTCAATGGTCAGTTACAAAGAAACATAAGAAAGATTATTCAATTGTTTTTGTATCATTGATAGATATTACAAGCGCGAAGACTATTAAAAGAAAATTAGAGGAAAGTGAAGAGAAATTTCGAACAATCACTAATTCTGCAAATGATGCAATTGTTATGATAGATAATAGGGGGAAAATAAATTTTTGGAATAGAGCAGCAGAAGTAATATTTGGAAGAAAATCAGGTGAAGTTATTGGAAAATCTTTAAATAGCGTACTTACACCGGAGGGATATAAGGAAGCATTTCAAAAAGGTTTTGGGAAATTTAAACATACGGGTAAAGGAAATGTGATTGGAAAAACAATAGAAATGTATGCTCAATATAAGGATGGATCTGAATTTCCCGTAGAACTATCTATAACCGGTATTAAAATAAATGGTCAATGGAATGGATTAAGTATTATCAGAGATATTTCCAAAAGGAAGAAAACTGAGGAAGAGAATAGGCATCAAAGAGAGCAAATAAAACTTATTAATAAAATCCTAAGACATGATCTATCAAACAACTTAGCCGCAATAAATAGTACTATTAATAACTATAAAAGGGATGGCGATGATAATAATTTAAAAGTTGCTAAAGAATATATCGAAAAAAGTGCTGAACTGATCATGAAAATGAGAGAGCATGAATTTCTTATAGCTTCAACTAATTTAAAGATCTACGATATTAGTGAACAGTTTGAAAACATTCTGAATAATTATCAAACTATTAAATATTCAATTGATGGAAAGTGTAAGGTGTTTGCTGACGATTCTTTAAATTCCGTTATTGATAATTTAATTAGGAATGCAGTCGTGCATAGTGGAACAGATCGTATTGATATAAGAATTATATCTTCAGCAAGAACCTGTGAGGTTAAGGTTATAGATTACGGGAAGGGTATTCCTGATGATATTAAGATGAAGATATTTGATGAAGGTTTCAAATATGGTGCTACAGGACATTCCGGTTTGGGATTATATATTGTACAAAAAGCTGTGAAGAGCTGGGATGGTGATATCTCCATTGAAGATAATACACCCAAAGGTTCAATATTTAAAATGTATTTGAAAAAAGTAAATTAATTTGAATATAAAAAGCCTTCCATAAATAACTGGAAGGCTTTTTTTAAATTTATTAACTCTGCTCGATTTCAGCTTGAGCAGCAGCTAATCTTGCTATCGGTACTCGGTAAGGAGAACAACTAACATAATCCATCCCTACCTTATTGCAGAATTTAACCGACTTAGGCTCACCACCATGTTCACCACAAATCCCAACTTTTAATTTAGCATTTACAGCTCGACCTTTCTCTGATGCCATTTGTACAAGTTGTCCAACACCTTCTTGATCGAGAACCTGGAAGGGATCATCTTTTAGTATCCCTTTTTCTAAGTAAATAGGAAGGAATTTACCGGCATCATCACGACTGTAACCAAAAGTCATTTGTGTAAGGTCGTTTGTTCCAAAGCTGAAGAACTCAGCTTCTTTAGCAATGAAATCTGCCATTAGAGCAGCACGTGGAATTTCTATCATTGTTCCAACTAAATATTCAATAGTTTTACCTGTCTCTTCAAATACCTTTTTAGCTGTTTCATTAATAATAGCAGCTTGCATTCTATATTCTTTTACAGTTCCAATTAGAGGAACCATAATTTCAGGTTTAGGATCAAATCCAGCTTCTTTTACGTTAATAGCAGCTTCAATGATCGCACGAGACTGCATCTCGGTAATTTCCGGATACGTATTTCCTAAACGGCATCCACGATGACCAAGCATTGGATTGAATTCATGAAGAGAATCAACCTTTGCTTTAACGTCTTCCAGAGAGATTTCCATTTCGTTAGCCATTTCCTGCTGGTTAGCAGTTTGATGAGGTACGAACTCGTGTAGTGGAGGATCCAAAAGACGTACAGTTACACCAAATCCAGACATCTCTTTAAAAATGCCTTCAAAGTCAGCTCTTTGGAATGGAAGCAGTTTTGCCAAAGCATCACGGCGTCCGACTTCATCATCTGCCAATATCATTTCACGCATTGCTTTAATCTTTTCACCTTCAAAAAACATGTGTTCGGTACGACAAAGACCAATACCCATAGCTCCAAATTCACGAGCTACTTTAGCATCGTTTGGCGTATCAGCATTTGTGCGAACATACATGCGAGTAAATTTGTCAGCAAGATCCATCAGTTTTCTAAAATCGCCAGAAAGTTCAGGATCAATCGTTGCGATCTTTCCTTCATAAACTTCACCGGTCGATCCATTCAATGAAACCCAATCACCTTCTTTGTAAGTTTTTCCATCAATAGCCATTATACGTTCTTTGTAATTAATTCTTATAGAACCGGCTCCTGAAACACAACATTTTCCCATACCACGAGCTACAACAGCAGCATGGGAGGTCATTCCACCACGGGCAGTGAGAATTCCATTTGCTATATTCATACCTTCCAGGTCTTCGGGGGAAGTTTCGATGCGGGCAAGGATAGTATTTTTAAATTTGTTTGCTTCATCTGCGAAAAACACAAGTTGACCAGTAGCAGCACCAGGGGAAGCGGGAAGACCTTTAGCTAAGACGGCAGCCTTTTTTATAGCATTACCATCAAATACTGGATGAAGGAGTTCATCCAATTTATTTGGTTCAACGCGCATTAAAGCGGTTTTGTTATCAATAAATTTTTCTTCTAACATTTCAATTGCCATACGAACCATAGCAGCACCGGTTCTCTTACCATTTCTAGTTTGAAGCAGCCACATTTTGCCATCCTGAACTGTAAATTCAATATCCTGCATATTTTTATAATGGTTCTCAAGTTTTGTTTCAATTTTAGATAATTCTTTGTAAAGTGAAGGCATGGCTTCTTCGAAGGAAGGAAAGTTTGTTGCGCGATCTTCTTCCGAAACATCTGCGAGTTTTGCCCACCTTCTACTACCTTCAAGAGTAATTTCTTGAGGTGTTCTAATTCCGGCTACAACATCTTCACCTTGAGCATTGATAAGATATTCCCCATTAAAAATATTTTCACCAGTTCCAGCGTCACGAGTAAAGGCAACACCAGTAGCAGAATTATCACCCATATTTCCATAAACCATAGCTTGAACATTTACTGCAGTCCCCCAATCACTTGGGATTTTATTCATCATTCTGTAATAATCTGCACGTGGGTTATTCCAACTACCAAAAACAGCACCAATAGCACCCCAAAGTTGATCCCATGGGTTATCTGGGAAATCGTGTCCGGTTGCTTTTTTTACAGCAATTTTAAAACTTGTAACAAGTTTTTTTAAGTCTTCAGCATTAAGTTCTGTATCATTTTTTATACCTTTTTTTTCTTTCATCTCTTCGATTATTTCTTCAAAAGGGTCGATATCCAGTTTAGTTTTTGGTTTCATATCTAATACTACATCACCATACATTTGTACAAAACGGCGATATGAATCCCAGGCAAAACGAGGATTATTAGATTTTTTTGCAAGTCCTTCCACTGCATTATCATTCATGCCAAGATTTAGAACTGTGTCCATCATTCCAGGCATAGAAACACGTGCACCTGAACGAACAGAAAGTAGAAGCGGGTTTGTGTTATCACCAAATTTAGCACCCAAAATTTCTTCAGTATTTTTAATGCCGGCTTCTACTTCTACCCTTAGAAGTTCGATTGTTTTCTCTTTCCCTAATTTGTTCCATTCTGCACAGACTTCTGTAGTGATCGTGAATCCGGCAGGAACCGGAACACCTATCAGGTTCATCTCGGCAAGATTTGCTCCCTTACCACCAAGAAGGTTCTTCATTTCAGTTTTACCTTCTGCTTTCCCATTTCCAAAAGTATAAACGCGTTTTATATCCATTTTATATCTCCCTATATTATTTTAACTATAAGATTTACAGATTAGATTAATCTTAAATATTAAAAATAACAATTCTTTTTTTTGAGTTTATGTGTCAAATGAAATTCAGTTTAAAAAAAATTTAATTTAATGATTTATAAATTAAATTAGACAAAGAACATCGCAATTATTTTTTGTATTTTATAAAATAATAATAATGGAGTTATTTGTGGAATCAAAGAAGATTGGGAATAGGTATATTATCCGTATTGATAAGGGAGAAGAGATTGTGAATATTCTTACCCGATTCTGTAATGAAAGAGCAATTAAATCAGGAAAGATATCTGCAATCGGTGCAGTTAATGAAGTTGATATTGGCTTATTTGATTCAATAAAACAGGAGTATCATTCAAAAACATTAAAAGGTGCTTTTGAAATTTTATCAATAACAGGAAATATTTCTTCGAACAAAGATCAACCATACCTGCATATGCACATAACGCTTTCTAACAATGAGTATAATGCTTTTGGCGGACACTTAAATACAGCTATTGTAAGTGCAACCTGTGAAGTTATTCTTGAAGAATTAAATGGAAAATTAGAAAGATCTTTTGATGAAAATACAGGGCTTAACTTATTTAAGTTATAATAACTAATGTTTGTTTCAATAATATTACAGAATATGCAAGTTGACAGAATAATACAAAATCTTCTATCTGAATATTCTAAAAAATAAATAGTTAGAACTCAAGAGGTTGGATGATAGCAATATACGTAGATAGTAAGTTAAAAAGATTTGAAAACAAGATTAAATTCACTTTTGACTTTATTTTCAACACTCTTGGATATGAATTCAAATATATTCATAAATTAGATCAATTGCAGGGAAATGATATACTATTCTACTACGGATTAATAAAACCTACAATTGAAGAAGCCTACATACTCGCTATGGATAAGATATTATTTTTCATACCTGTTTTAACAGAATTGCTACAACCGAATAATCTAACGCTCGAAAAGATCAAAGAGAAAACCGAAGTAATCAAATTAAAACGTAAAGTACCTGTAATCTCTAATAAAGAGATCAAAGTGCCAATTCACTATTATCATAAAAATGACCTGTTCTACGGTATCTATAAATTTGATATTGTTGGAAATATTCTATTCAATCTGGAATCTTCAATTGGAATCGAGGGTGTGAAAAGAGACGATCATGGCTGGCTCTCAGATGAGGATGTCCCATTTTTAGAGTTTCATCAGGAACCATATGTAAACATGTTGCTTTGGTTAATAGAGAGGTGCATTAAAGATTCATTACAAAGAAATGGTTCCACTTTCTTAGTTAAGAAAGCTTACTGGCCTTCTGCTGAAGTTTTTGCTGCTTCTTTTTCTTATAATATTGATAAATTGCAGAAATGGTCTTTGGGAAGAATGATCAGTAATACATTTGAAGATATTCTGATCTTCTATAAAATTAAATATATTTTTAATAATTTTTTAAGTAAAATGAAATATCTTTTAACGAATATAGAAGAATATTGGAACTTTGATGTGATAGACCAGATAGAGAGTAAGTACCAGTTAAATAGTACTTTTTTCTTTGGAACAGAATCGAATACAAATAAAGATATTGATTATTCAGTCCAGAGCAGTGATGTGCAGAAAGAGATTATGAATAACCATGTAAAAGGGAATGAGATCGCTTTGTTTGCTTCTGTAAATTCTGGTAAGCAGGATATACTACATAAACAGAAAAATAGATTATCAAAAATAAGCAATAATGAGTTTATGGGAATACGGCATAACCATTTTAGTTACGATCCAAGAATTACACATGAATCTCATAAGAAAAATGGATTTACATATAATTCCTCAATTGGCTTTCACCATAAAAATGGTTTCCGCAATGGTTTAGGATTTCCATTTTATCAATATGGTTCACATAGTAAGGATTTAAATAGTAGCTTTGGATGGCATTCTTTGGAATTACCAATCGTATTCTTTGATGATCATTTAAAACTTTCGAAATCAAGTACAATTTCTTATGAGAATGCACAAGAGGTAGTAGATCATCTAATCGAATCGATTAAATCTGTTAACGGATTTATTTCGTTCAATTATTCTATCTCAAACTTTGATGAGATTTATTATAACAAACAACTTCTTAATTATACAATAGAAGAGATTAGATCGAAAAATGTTTTTATTGCTACCTTAATGCAGATTGCACAGTGGTGGAAGAAAAGGGAAAGTATTGAGATATTTGAAAGTGAAGATAGATTTTATCTCTATTTTCCTTCCCAAACTGAGAAATTTACAATTAATGTTCTTGGTAATTACGATATTATTCAGGTTAATCATGTTAAAGCTGAAATCGAAGGGAACAGTATCCATTTTTCTAACATCAAATTGGATTCTAAAATTGAAGTTGTTCTTAAACATAAAACAGAATCTGAGGAAGAGGAATGAAAAGATTATTATTAATCGCTTATTTCTATCCACCACTGGGTGGTCCTGGTGTTCAACGTCCTGCAAAATTAGTTAAATACCTCAATAAACTAGATGTCTCTACAGATGTTATTACCGTGAAAAATATAGTTTTTCATTCAACAGATAATGAATTATTAAAGGAAGATAAAGCTCATAAGATCATTCGAACATCTTCTTTTGATCTTATGTCGATCTTAGTGAAGATATCCAAACCAAAAACTAATAAATCTGTTTATTTCAAAACGCCTGAAAAATATAAAAAAATTATAAGGAATATCTTTCCGATCGATGAAAAAATTGGCTGGTTGCCTTTTGTGATGAATGCAGGAAAGAAACTCTTAAAAAAAAATAAATATGATGCTATCATGGCAACAATAGGACCATACACAAGTGGTATTGCAGCATATAAACTGGCAAAAAGGAATAAACTTCCTCTTATAATTGATTACCGTGATCATTGGACTCTGAATCCATACATCACATTTTTTTCTACATTTCATAAAAAGCATTCGGTAAAATGGGAAAATATAATCCTTCAATCTGCTTCAGTGATAACAGTGGTAAGCAAAGCAATGAAAAATGATCTTATCTGTGAATTTGGTGAGGACATAAGAAACAAGATTAAAGTTATTTATAATGGTTGGGATACAGATGATTTCTCCAATTTAGTTATTAATAAAAGTGAAAAATTGACCATTAAATATATTGGAAATTTCTATGGGAATCGTACACCAAAATTTTTCATTGAAGCAATGGAATTATTACAATCACGTAATCAACTTCCAGATGATATTCTTATTGAATTCACAGGTAATTATTATGCTGAAACAATAAATCATATTGTAAATTCTAAAGTAGCTCATTTCATAAAGATAAATACTCAAATTGAGCATAAAGAAGCTATTAAATCTCTCATGAACTGTGATGCATTACTTTTCTTTATTGCATCATATAAAGGGGAGGGTGTGCTAACAGGGAAAGTATTTGAATATTTACGAAGTGGGAAAGAGATTCTTGCCATGGTACCTCCTGAAGGAGAAGCGACAAAAATTCTAAGACAAAATTTGCATGCTCTGATCTGTAAAATGGAAGATGTTGAGATGATCGCGAAGAATTTCTTGAAGCTGATAGACGTTCTTAATAATAAAAATAAAAAGCTTAAGATTAATTATAAATACAGTAGAGAGAACCAAACAAAAGAATTCCTTAATTTTGTTGAAGACAGGTTAACCGATTGATGAAGAAGATTAAGATAGTGCACATACAATTATTACCACTTTTGTCAGGAGTACAAAATGTAATGTTAACCATTTTGAACTCATTGGATAAGGATAAATATGATATTTATGTTATATCTAAACCAGGTGGACCTTTGGTAGAGAAAGTTAAAAAGTTAGGATATAATTACATTCCTGTCCCATCATTACATAGGGACCTATCATTTCTTGATGGATTGGCATTCATTAATCTTTTCTTAATATTCCGGAAACACAAATTTGATATTGTACACACACACTCATCCAAAACCGGTTTCCTTGGTAGGATTGCTGCGCGATTAGCAGGAATTTCAATGATAGTTCATACAGTTCATGGATTTCCTTTTCATCCTTACCAAAGTAAGTTGATATTTCATTTGTATAAATCCATGGAAAAATTTGCTGCTAACTTTTGTGATAAGATAGTATTTGTGAATAATTACGAAAGAGAAGCAGCTATTGCAGATCATCTTATTCAACCAGAAAAGGCAATAACTATCTATAATGGAATTGAACTTCCTATGATGAGATTACATAATAAAGAAAAGAGTGATAAACTTATAATTGGTAGTTGTTTAAGGTTCTGGAAACAAAAGAATATTATTGATACGATCAAAGCTGCTATACAGGTTTGTAAGAAGAATGAGAATATTCATTTTATTTTTATTGGAGATGGTGAACTTTATAAAGTTGCTGAAAAAATTGTTCATGATTCAGGTTTTAAAGACAGAATTCATATACTTGGTTGGCAAAATAATGTAACCGAATGGTTGCAAAAATTTGATGTGTTTTTGCTTTATTCAAAATGGGAAGGATTACCACTTTCGATTTTAGAAGCCATGTCTTTTGGATTACCTATTGTAGCTTCCAATATTAAAGGGAATAATGAGTTAGTATCTGATGCTAATGGTATTTTAGTCCCAATTAATGATATTGACAGATTAACAGCGGTTTTATTATCTCTTCCCGATGAGAAGGAAAGGCTTATAAAGATGGGAGAAAATTCCCGCAAATTGATAAAAGAGAAATTTGATCTTATGGATTTTATTAGAAAATATAAAAATGTTTATGATCAGGAATTTAATTAAGAATGAATATTTATTACATAATAGTTTTATTGATCTCGTTTATAATGACTTATTTATTAGTTCCTTTAAATATTAGGATATCTAAAAAATGGAACTTGGTTGATTACCCACAACAACGGAAAATACATACTATAACCACTCCCATAACGGGTGGGTTGTCATTCGGGATACCAGTAATTCTTATTCAACTTCTGATTTATTTTGTCTTTCCCGAATTAGGTTATCAAATACTATATTTATCATTGGGCAGTTTATTGATGTTAATGTTGGGTTTTCTTGATGACAAAATTAATTTAAAAGCTAAATACAAATTAATTTTCCAAATAGTAATAATTACTATTATATATTTTGCAGGTTTCAATATTCAACTATTAACAAATCCATTTGGGAAAACAATTATATTAGGTTATTTTTCTTTCCCTGTAACAATATTATGGTTTTTGTTAGTTGTAAATGCATTTAATCTTACTGATGGACTGGATGGTTTAGCATCTGGGATTGCATTAATTGTGGCTACTGTTTTATTGGCAGTTGGGTTTTTGAAATCTAATACAATTATTATATTTTCATCCTTAACATTGATAGGAGCAAATCTGGCTTTTCTTAAGTATAATTTCTTTCCTGCAAAAATCTTCATGGGTGATACGGGAAGCCTTTTTCTTGGGTTCAATATTGCAGCAATTTCTATAATTGGAAAAGGTGAATTCAAAGGTATTACCTCAATGACACTTCTCGTTCCAATTATTGCCTTGGCTATTCCGATTATGGATACAGCATTTGCCATCTTTCGACGTGTTAATAAGAAGAAAAATATTTTTCAAGCCGATAAAGAACATATTCATCACAAGCTGCATGAGATTGGTCTATCACAAAAAAATATTGCACTGATCTGTTACTTTATCACATTACTGTTTGGTCTCATCGCCTTTGGTTTCTCATTTTCATCAAAAAAAGTACTACTCTCTATCTTACTATTTCTATTATTTGTCTTGATCATTGTTGTCTATAATATTTTCAAAAAGGAATTTAAAAAATGAAAAAATATCTAATTATCATTATGATCGTGATCGCGACAGGTTTATTCGCCCTCAAAAACTGGAAAGTTTATACAAATACTACTCATATTTTTGATATAATTGAAACTGGAAATGAATTGCATATTGCCACTTGGGGTGGACTTTTAAATTATGATCTTAATAACAATTTATTTGGAGAAACTCTAACTACAATCAATGGACTGGGCAGTAATGATATTAGAGCACTTGATTATTTGGAAGGTATGGATCAAATATTGGTTGGAACTGCAGGAAATGGTATTAATAGAATTGATGAAAGCGGTTTCTTGATTCCGCTTACAGAGACGTTAGGTTTACAATCGGATATAATTAACAAAATAGCACACAATGATTCTCTCATATTCGTGGCTACAAGATTTGGTGTAAGCTGTTTTAAAGATGATCCTGATTTTCCATTTCCATTATTATTAAATAACTATAATATGGAGAATGGTATTTCTGCTAATGATATTACATCAATGCAATTAACTCCAGAAGGGAATATATTCTTTGGAAGTATTGCTGGATTTGATTATGTCCACATTGATTCTTTAGATGTAATTACTTCATGGCACCACTTGAATACTGATAACTCTTTATTACCAAGTAACAATGTAACTTCAATATCAATATCGGGTGAAAAAATAGCGATTGGAACCGATAACGGTGTTTTTCTTACAGAAAAAATATTTGATCCTACTCAAATAAGTATAATTGATGAAGGTCATGCAATTTATCCAGTCTTTGTTGATGATCAATTAAATTTATGGTATAGTTATGGTATTTGGGATTTGGAAATACTTATCCTTACTGATACTATGGACATAGCTATTACAAGAATATCTGTGGATAACGAAGTGGAAACATGGAATAAAAATGAGAATGGATTAACTACATCTAAGATTAAAGGATTTAAAGAAATTAACGGATATGTGTCAATATTTACATGGGGGGAAGGAATATTCCTTTTTGATGGAACAATCTGGGAGAATGCTAAAACAAATAGTATTTGTGCAAATGTTGTTACTGATATTGAGATAGATCAGAATTCAAAGGTATGGGTATGTAACGGTCATTTTGGTGATGGAATGATAAATAAGGGTACACGGGGTGTTTCCGGATTTGATGGTTCGCATTGGACTAATTACGATTACTTAAATAGCGAACTTAAAAGTGATAACATAATGTCCATTGGTGTAGATGCATTAAATAGAAAGTGGTTTGGTGCATGGGCAACTGATAGTTCTGTAACTGGATGGGCATCCGGTATCTCTGTATTGGATGATTCAGAATTACCTGTATGGAGTTGGATAACGGCATATTCAAGTAATATTTATACCAATACTATTTCTCATATTGCAAAAGATAGTGAGAACAGAATGTGGGTATGTTCATATGATGGTGGAGTTTCTGTACTTGATGAAGATGCAAACATGATCTCCAGATTTACCATACCAGATGATGAGCAGCAAAAAATAATAATCTCTCATTATTCAGGGAATAGAACTTGTTTGGGGTCATTCTTTAATGGATTACGTATCTGGGAGAACTTTTCAATCCCAGATTCACTTCATAATTACTGGACAGTTCCTCCATTTAGTGACCTTTCTTCTTCATGTATGGTTTTTGGAATAAATGCAAAAAATATTAATGGAATTGAAGAAACTTGGATTGCATCTTCTGCGGGTTTATTCATGTATAATGGAGAATATTGGTATAAATACGGAACCAATATCAAAAAGAAAGTATGGGATGGTAACGATTGGTTTTGGAATGAGGGTAATCCTGATCCGGAGTACTGGTATTATGAAGGTCAAGAAAGACTTTATGGATCAATATCAACTTATCCCACAGCTCTTTTTATCGACCCTTTTGGTATGATCTGGATCGGAACTCAAGATGCAGGGATCACAATCTTTGATACAAGCAGAGACAAATTTATAAATCTTACTACTGATAATACTCCACTTATCTCCAATACAATTACAGATTTTGCTTACGAACCCATAACAGGTACTTTATACATAGGAACAAATTCTGGGATGAATTCTGTAGAGATTGGGATTTCGGCTGAGATGAATGAAGAAACAGAACTTTTTGAAACGATTGTATTCCCTAATCCTTTCTATCCTGAAAAAGATGATATTATAAGAATTGAGAACAAAGGCTCGATCACAATGCCCAAAGGTGATACTTATTGTAGAATATTTGATTTAAATGGTGATCTCGTAATGGAAATTGAGAAAGATATATACGAGCAATTCAGTTGGGATGGATTGAATAAGACTGGTAAAAAATGCGGTTCCGGAATATATTTTTATGTAATCTCAGCATCAGAAGGGCAAATATCAAAAGGAAAGATAGTTCTCGTTAGATGATCAAAGATGAAGAAAAAAATATTATTTCTTTCAGCCTATAACTCATCTTTTGTACGAAATGACAGGAATATACTGGGAAAATTCTCAGATGCGAATTCAATTCCAATTCCAAAACATAAAAATATTCTTAATATGATTTCATTAGTTTTGAGAATTTTCATTGGAATTTGTAAAAATGATATCATTTATTGTTGGTTTGCAGAGCTTCCAGCTTATCTTGCTGTTTTCTTTTCTCATTTATTACATAAGAAGTGCATTGTTGTAGTAGGGGGATATGAAGTAGCAAATGTACCTGAAATTGAATATGGTGGAATGCTGAAGCCTAAAAATGTAAAGAAAGTAAGGTATATACTTCGCAATGTTGATCTTACACTTGCCGTCTCCGAATCGAATAAAAAAGAGATTGAAAATAATTTCTCAACCAAACAATTAAAACTGGTTTATAATGGTGTTAACACTGATTTGTTCAATCCTCAGGGAGATAAGAAGAGCATTGTTATTACAATTGGAAATGTTACTAAAGAGAATTTGCAACGAAAGGGTTTGGAAACTTTTGTGAAGAGTGCAGCATTATTTACGGATGTGGAATTCATTTTGATTGGGAAGCATTATGATGAATCCAGTGAATATCTAAGATCAATTGCTTCAGATAATGTTACATTTACAGGCTATGTAAATGATGAAGAGTTATTGAGATATATGCAGGAAGCTAAAGTATATGTGCAGGTATCGGCGCATGAAGGGTTTGGGATTTCACTGGCAGAGGCGATGTTGTGTGAATGTATTCCCGTAGTTACCAAAAGAGGAGCTTTGCCGGAAGTTGCTGGAAAATCAGCATTATATGTTCCTTTTAATGACCCGGCAAAAACAACTAAAGCGATTAAAGAGGCGTTAAATACAGATAATAGAGAACAATTCAGAAAACATATTTTAAATAATTTCTCGCTGAAAAATAGAGAAGAACAACTTAGGAAAATTATTGAGTCTTTTAGATGAATCTGAAGATTGGAATTGATAATTATAAACCCGGATGGGAGATTATTTTAAAGCAGATTGGTGTTAGTTTTTCCCAGTTCTCGCTCTCAAATAATATTTCTCCTGAAGAATACTCTGTTATCATTATCACCGAACCACATACATTCGAGGAAAATAAAATAATTGAAAAATTTCTGAATGCTGGTGGAGCAGTACTTTATTCTGATAATGCTGTTGTTAATAATGTATTTTACAAATTTAAAAAAGTTCAATTCTTATGTTCAAAGCAGAACACTTCCTTTTCTCAAATTGGATTAGTCGATATTTACTCAACAATCAAAATCCCGAATTCAAAAGACATTATAACTATTGATTCAGGATTAAGTATCTCTTCAATTGAACATGGAGTGAATTTAATTCTACCTTTTAACATTAATGAATTTATCTTGAATAGTAATTCAAGAAGAAAGAAATTTTTTGCATACAGAAAAGAACTTCCATCTGAGATCGTATCAGAGGTATCTAAAGGGAAATTAAGAAAGATCGTAGAATTATCTCTAGAATATCTGCATCATAAAAGAGATCTACCTTTTGTTCATTTATGGCATCAACCTTATATTGATAAGAATTTATTTATCTTCCGACTTGATACAGATTTTTGTTCCAAAAAAGATGCGGATGAAATGTATGAAATTTGTAAGAAAAATGATATTTCCGCAACCTGGTTTTTGGATACTGAATCAGAAGATAAATTGAATAATTATGCAACATTAGGCAATCAAGAAATGGCAATTCATTGCGATAAACATTATCTTTATGATAACTTTGATGATAATTATAACAACATTTTAAAAGCTGATGAAAAGTTGAAACAATGGGGAATTAGTGCAACTGGATTTGCTGCTCCTTTTGGAGATTGGAACTGTTCTTTAGATAACGCTTTGCAAAAGATGGAGCTAACATATTCTTCCGAATTTGCTCTTGATTATGATGATCTTCCATTCTATCCATATTGTAATAATCATTTCTCAAAAGTAATGCAAATTCCAATTCATCCTATCAGTTTAGGAAGATTACGTCGTTCCCATTTTAATGAAAATGAAATGCTACAATATTACATAGATTTAATAAAACGGATGGTTAAAATTGGAGAACCGGTCATTATTTATCATCATCCACATCATAAGCATTTTGATATCTTCGATAAGATCTTTCAATATGTGAATTCCAATAATTTTAGCAATATGAACATGAGAGAATTTAGTAAATGGTGGGAAGAGAGATACAAACTTAAGCCTGAATTTCAATATTTTGATGATAAGCTTTCTATTAAATATGATTCTAAAAATGTATTTATAAAAATATCAACAAAAAAAGGATATATTATTTCATTAAAAGGGGATATTCAAATGGATAAAATCAAATTTAATCAGCATCCTGAATTAGTGCATAAAAATGATCTAAAGAGAATTCGTAAATTTCACTGGCGAGATATTCTTTATGATCATGAATCGAGAAGAAGTAAAAAAGCTTTTAAATAATTAGGAAGATAAATATGAGAATACATTTAGCCAGTTATCAATCAATAATGTTAAACCGTGGTGGTCCGACATATAAACTGCTACATACAAAGAAAGCATTGGAAGAAATTGGAGTTGATGTAAAACTATTTGATATGTGGGATTTTAACGTAAAGCTTACAAAAGATGATCTTGTTCATATCTTTCTGGCAAATATTAGTACGTATTCTCTAGCTACTAATCTTAAGCTTTATGGGGCAAAGTATGTAGTTAATCCCATAATCTTCAGTAATCACCCAGCTTGGAAAATTAAACTGTATCAAAATTTGGAAAAACCTTTGAATAAATTGTTTATACGTTCAATATCAGATTATAATATAACAAAACGGATATGTAACAATGCCGAAAGAGTCCTTCCAAATACAATTGATGAAAGCAATTTATTGGTAAATGGCATGAACGTGAATAAGGATAAAATGCAAGTGATCCATAATGGTGTAGAGAAACGTTTTGCAGAAGCTGATGCAAGTTTGTTCCAGAAGAAATATGGATTTAAAGATTTCATTCTTTACGTTGGGCATTTAGGACCAGATAGGAAAAATGGTAAGAAAATAATAAAAGCATTGCAGCAAATCGATCATCCGGCTGTAATAATTGCTGATATACTGCAAAATAAAGAGGGTGAATGGTGTAGAAAGGAAATTGAGAAAAGTAAGAATATTAAGCTTATAGAATGGTTAAATCATGATGATCCACTTTTCGCTTCAGCTTATGCTGCTTGTAATACTTTTATACTTCCTACAAAATATGAAACACCTGGGAGAGCAGCTTTGGAAGCGGGACTTGCCGGAGCGAATATTGTGATCACTCCTAATGGAGGAACAGAAGAATATTTCGTAAAATATGCTGAATATCCTAACCCAGATTCTGTTGAATCAATTACTAATGCAATAGAGGTTTCATTAAATAAAAAAAGAAATGATGAATTGAAAGAACGAATATTAGCAAGTTATATATGGTCGATAATTGCCATAAAAACTTTGGATGTTTATCAGGAGATTATAACTTAAAATGTCTAAACTCATAAAAAGAATAATAAATACTTTGAAATTATTTAGGAAATTAGAAATATCGAGACGCAATTTAGGATTTACTTTTATTACATATTATATTTATAATATTCGTATTAATATTATTCGAAAATTTGTACTAAGAAGACAATTCAAAAAAGGCTGGTTTGTTTCAACTAATCTTGAGACTTACGGATACTGTAACAGGGAATGTGATTTTTGCTTTAATAATAAACGTTTTACTCAAAGAAAAAAAGGTGAAATGCCAATTAAATTGTGGGAAAAGATCATTAATGAATTATCAGAAATGAACTTTGCTGGAAGGATTTCGCCTCATTTTTATGGGGAGCCTCTAATGGATAAACGATTACCTGATTTGATTCATTATGCCCGAAGATCATGTAAGAATAGCTATATTTCTTTATTTACAAATGGAGACTTCCTGAGTGAAGATTTATTTGTAAAACTAATTAGAGCAGGTGTTAATATTTTCTTGATAACTAATTATGAAGATTTGGAAAACCGGCATTTTGAATTCCTTAGAAATAAATATCCAGGACATGTTATTCTAAGAAGTTATAAAGATTTTAAAAAAACTAATAGAGCAGGTGAACTATTTGATGAAAAAAAATTACTAACAACACCTTGTCTACGACCTGCCAGTCAACTTGTAATTAATTGGGATGGAAGTATTTTGCTTTGTTGTATGGATTATTATGCAAAAGAAACTTTTGGAAATATTAATACCCAAAGTATAAAAGATATCTGGAGTAGTAAAGAATTCATCAATAAAAGAGAGTTATTAAGGTTAGGAAAACGAGCGAGTATTCCAATATGCAAGTATTGTGATGACTCAGGAAATATACCATGGTAAAAAGAAATCTCCTCAATAAAGCAATTCATTACACATTTTCTTCTATAATAAATAAAGGAACTGCTTTTCTAGTACTACCAGTAATTTCAAATTTCCTTGCTCCAGGAGAATATGCTGTTTATGCTTTAATGGCTTTATTTTCATCAATTGCAGCTCTTTTTTATCAAGTAGGGATACATCAATCATTGATGACCTTTTATCACAAAACAAATGATAATCAGTATAAATCATCGTTGGTCAAGACTTCCTATTTTACAATTATTTTAAATGGATTATTTCTTACAACTCTAATTATTTTATTTCGAACTCAAATAACAAATCTAATTTTAAGTTCAGATTCAGTCTTGGCTTCACGTTATACATATCTTCTTATTTGGTTCAGCATAATTTCCCTTCTAACTGTTATTAAGGGTATTACTTTAGCTCTTTTGAATATCAGACAAAATTCGAAAAGTTATTCTAAACTTTCTCTCTCAACAAACATTGTTTTTATTCCATTATTTATTTTATCTGCAATACTAGGTTTCCTAACTCTTGATATCTTAGTGAAGATACTGTTCATTTCTTCACTAATATCAGCAATTTTTGCCTTTTATTATATGCAACAAATAATAAGTGAATTAAATATAAATTGTACAAATAAGGTTATTTTTTCTTGGAAGATGTTGAAAGAAATACTACCTTTTAGTATTATAATAATTCCTGCAACAATATCCATTTTATTTTTACAATCAGCGGATAGATATATGTTAAGTTTGTTTTCTCCAGATAAACTTCATGATACAGGAATTTATGCGATCTCTTATAAAGTAGGTATGATATTATCTTTATTAACTTCAGTATTTGATCTAGTGTTTTTCCCATTTATTCTCAAACTAGGTAATTCTGATTTAGCCAAAAAACACTTAAAAAGGGTATATAATTTTTATCTTTTAATTGGAAGTTTGATTGGATATTGTATTATCATTTTTTCTCAAGAGATTTTTTTACTATTCAATCCTCAATATGCAGAAGGTGGAAAATATGTTTTTATTGGTGTAATTTCTGTATTCATGCACGGTCTTGCCAATATAATTGTTTTAGGATTATATATTTTACGAAAATCAAAAAAGATATCTGCAGGTATTATTATTGGAGCACTTATAAATATTGGATTAAATTATATATTAATTCCTGAATATGGAATGCTTGGAGCAGGTATTGCTTCCATTTTGGCATACCTGTTTATAGTTATTTATGATTTATTTGTAACAGAAAGAATCTTTGCGGTTGGATATAATCCATTTTATTTATTAATTGTAACAATAATTTTTGGTTTAATTTCCTGGTTGAATTTTCTAATTGAATCAAGTGTCAATACACTGTTTTATAAATTGGGATATATAATAATTGGCTTTTTAATACTATTGTTTTTTATGAAAAAGAATCGGGAATATAAAAATATGATAATAGATCTTTTACAAGTGAAGAATAAATGATTAAGAAAAAAATAGTTAATGAAATACAAGTTAATAATGTTTTTCAAGATGATCTTAGATTATCAAGAAAGATAACATCAAAATCAGTTTTTATTGTCGATCTTAGAGTTTATCGATTACATAAAGAATAGATTCTTTTAAAACTCTTTCGGAAAAAGATATGAAAAATAGTTGGACTGAATGCATTAATATTGCTTTACTTCAAAAACCTAGATTATATTTCTTGCTAATGGAACATGATCTTTCAAGACTTAAAGATACAATCAGGAAACAATAGCTATCAAAATGTGTATTATCGAACAATATCACATAATAAAATCAGGAGAGTGAGCATTAATGAAAAAGTTTAAATTGGTAATATCAATCATACTAATTCTATTATTTTTTGTGATTTTCTTTATCAGATTTCACAATATCGAAGCTGATACGGATGTATCCATTTGCCATAGAAATGATTCATTTATTACCGATGAAGGTTGGAAGTCAGGGAATGCTATCAATAAATATCTAACGGGGAACTGGATTTGTGATGAGTTGAATGATATTTTCATCTGGCCAATTATTCCTTTGATCCAATATCTATCTTTTAATTATGCGGGATTCTCATTAACAGTAGCTAGGATGCCCTCTTTGATCTTCAGTTGTATAATTGTCCTAATGCTACTGTGGATCATAATTAGAACAACCATGGATTGGGAAAGTAAAATCATATCAGTAATATTATTCCTGTTTCTTATCAGCACTAATTACTATTATTTTATTTTCGGCCGTCTGGCATTTCTGGAAATTCCTATGATAGCTATTGGAACAGCAGCATTATTATTTTTTCTAAAAGGTATAGAGTCTCAGAAAAAGTGGTTGTCCTGGATGTATATTCTTGCATGCGGTATTTTATTAGGAATTTCAGTTCTTACTAAAACTAACGGATTAATATTTGGATTAACAATATTCCTTTATGCTATGTTCAATTGGATTATTGAAAAAAGAAAACCGAAATTTCAATTGTATGCTGTACTATTTTCGATAGCTGTAATATTGATCATTGGAATTCCATTAATTATCAAGAAAAACATAGATCCAACAACATCAATCCCAACCCAATATATATTTAATTCAAATATTTTCTTCTTTAAGGGTTTCTTACCTGCCACTGTTTTTAAGAATTATCTTCGGTTTTTTACTAATCCGTTGATCTTGAATAATATTGGTCTCTTTCTGTTTTCTATTCTAAGTATGTTAATTGTGATCAACGAATATTTTGAGACAAAAAGGATTTCTAATTTGAATAAAATATTCTTGGTGTTTTTCTTATCATCGTTTTTGGTACTAGGGTTTTTCATAGCGCAGGCTACACGTTATTTTGTAATTCTTCTGGCACCTATGATATTTTTTGTGTCTACTCTACCGATTAATTTCCGAAATCTCATTAACAACAACTTTCCAAACCAATCTCAAATTCCTTTGATTAGGCATTCGAGTTTCATTATCATTTTTTTTATTTTATTAGCAAATGTGTGGAATATGTGGAAACTGGAAGATTATATTAATAATTATAATTATTCTTATATTTCAGCAGCATGGGATATAAAGAAAAAGGTAACTACTGAAACATCGGGAATTGATGATAACATAATACTTTATGGAAATATTTCGAGCTCGATAGCGTTGATAACAGGTCTGAAGTTTTCATACAAGATACCTGATAAAGTAAAATCTGGTATTTATATTATTTCTGATGAAGATTTAGATTCGAATAAGCTCAAATTAGTTAGTGAATACAACGTTTTTAATCGCTTATATGGTGGGAAGATTTTGCGTCTATATAAGAAAAATACGGAAATTAATGAAAATTATAATGCAGAAATTAACCATTAGTACTCTATCTCAAGTTGTTCTAGATAAGAATCTTGATGATAGCATTAAAGAACTTGATAAAAAAGTATTTATAATTGATAAAAATGTATATAAGTTGTATAAAAATAAGTTGGATGATTATATAAAAGAATCTCCAAAATATTTATTCGATGCAAAAGAAAACAATAAAACAATTGAAGAAGTTAAAAAAATCTTCTCTTTTTTTCTTGAGAATAATGTTACAAGAGAAACTGTGATTATTGGAATTGGTGGAGGTATTACAACTGACATCACAGCTTTTACGGCTTCTACATTTAAGCGTGGTTGTAGACTGCAGCTTATTCCAACAACTTTTCTTGGCATGATCGATGCAGCAATTGGAGGTAAAAGTGCACTTAATTTTAATGGAGTTAAAAATTCTATTGGAACATTCTATCCTGCAGAAAAAGTACATATATTCTCTGGTTTTCTAAAAACGCTTACAGAGAAAGATCGAAAAAATGGTTGGACTGAATGTTTAAAAGTATCATTGATCAATGATAACGGATTGTATGAACTTTTGTATGATGGAAATCTTATAATAACACCGGAAATCGTGCAAAAGGCTATTCAGATAAAAATGATGTTATGTGAAAAAGATCTATATGATTCGAATGAACGGCGGAAATTGAATCTTGGTCACACATTTGCTCATCTTATAGAATCTGCTTCAGAATATTCTATTAGCCACGGAGAAGCCGTTGCTATTGGAATTCGCAAAGCTGCTGAATATAGCTATAATGAAAAAATGATAAGCAATAATGAGTTCAATAAGATCAATGAACTTCTTGATAAATATAATCTTCCTTATACTGTTTCAAATGAAATTAAAAAGAAAATAAAAAAGAGCGGGGAAGAACTCATCTTTCAGGATAAAAAAGCGGGAAAGAGAGTTAGGTTAGTTTTATTTAAAGGATTTCAAAATATAATTGTTAAAGAAATATATGACTATCAAAAAGTGATTGATCTCATAACTTCATGATGTATAAATCATCTTCACAATTATTTCTAAATATTTTGCATCCACATCATCGAATGAATTGAGATCTTTGCTGTCCATATCTAATACAGCCATAACTTCCTCATCTTTGAATATCGGAATTACGATCTCAGATACTGAACGGCTATCACAAGCTATATATCCTGGAAATTTGTGAACGTCTGGAATGATCTGAATTTTCATCTTTTTGATTGCTGCCCAGCAGACACCTTCATATTTCTTTAAAACCAAACAGGCAACACTCCCTTGATAACAACTTACAGTTATTTCTCCATTAACTAACCGATAAAATCCAGTCCAGAAAAAGTAATCAAATTTATGATGTAGAATAGATGCAATTGTACTCATCCTAGCAAATGGATCTGTAGTTTCCTGCATTAATTCTTTAATTTGGATGATAACTCTTTTATATCGTTCGGTTTTTCTTTTTTTATCCATAGAATCTCCATTTTCTGTCTCTCTGAGATAATCTTACAAAGGCATTCGATGAAGAGTCTTAGCTGTTGCCACAAGGTGTAAAGCTAAAAGAACTGTCATGAGATTCTTCGTGAGCAAAGCTATCAGAAACCTCAGAAAGACAATAGTTATTTTAAAGATCGAATCCAATTTTTACAGATTCAAAATTTATTCGTTGTGGTAGAGTGAACATGTTACCTTCTTTTATACACTGGTGCCAAAGTAAGTGTCATTGCTTTCGGTGTCAATTCTCTTAACAATTCAGCTTTTAGAAGTTTTCTAGTTTCTGGGATATCACAACGTAATCTTACAACAGAATTTTGATCTAATTTGCTTAATTCAGCTTCCAATAAATTACGTAGAACTTTTTCATCTTCAGTTAATTTAGTTATATCCAATCTAATCATTGGTCGGGTAGGGAGGATGTGAAACTTTGTTTCTGTCAGTTTCCAACCATTTTTAGATTCATCAAATATGAGTTCATAAAATCCTTTTTCTTCTGCCATTTCTACAACTGATGTACGTTCCGTAGATCCTGGATAGATAACAGGTATTTTGATTCCTGCTTTTTCATAATGAAAGATTTGAGCTCTGTGAATGTAACCGGAGAGAACTGCATAATAATCTGCAGGAAGCATATCTAAAGGTAGAATATCAATTCCATAACGGAAAGTATAACCTTCAATTTTAGATTCCTGAATTGTCTGATACATTAGAAGAAGTTTAATATCAACTTCAGGATTACCTTCAGTAGCCTTTTTTAAAATATTCTCGAATTGTAGTCTGATTCTATTTCTAATATTAGGGAAACCGGTAATTCCGATTATAGCATTTTTCTTTTTAAAAAAGAAAGTTAAAGGTTCATCGAAGATGGGAATGGGGATCATACTCTGGAAGAAAAAATCGCCACCGTGCATGACCAAATCTGCTTTGGATTCAACTGCATATTCCAGAACCTTCATGTAATTATTAAAAAAATCTTCTCCGCGTCTCCTGCGTTCCACTTTGGGGTTTATCGGATAATCAACACCCAGATGAGTATCAGCAAAAAAACGATTTTCAACATAATTTTAGAAGATCATGTTTTTTGTATAAAGATTAAAATAATAATCTTTCATTGCCATTAATTCATTATGAGTTCCCTGCTCCACGATTTTCCCATCGTTGATCACATAGAGCAGATCTGCATTACGAACAGTAGATAAACGATGGGCAATGATAATAGTTGTTCTATTTTGAGAAAGTTCTTCCATAGCTCTCTGGATATAAGCTTCCGATTCTGTATCGAGAGAGGATGTTGCTTCATCGAAAATGAGGATTGGCGGATTTTTCAAGAATGCTCTTGCAATTGATATTCGTTGTTTCTGCCCACCCGAAAGCTTAATTCCCTGTTCACCTGTAAGTGTATCGAATCCTTCAGGGAGTGATTGAATAAAACTAAGGATATTAGCTTTACGAGCAGCTTCCATAACCTCTTCTTCACTGGCATTTGGATTTCCATAGATTATATTTTCACGGATCGAAGTATCGAATAAAAATACATTCTGCTGAACAATACCTATGTTCTCCCTTAATGATTTCTGCTTTAAATCCATAATATTGTTTCCATCAATGGAGATCGATCCTTTTTGAGCTTCATAAAAGCGAGGGATCAAAGAAGCAATTGTGGATTTACCTGCGCCCGATTCTCCAACAAGAGCAATGATCTTTCCTGCAGGAATTGTCATGTTAATGTTTTGCAAAACCCAATTTTTAGATGAAATATATTTAAAAGTAAGATTCCTAATATCGATCGATCCTTTCACATTATCAAGGGTAATAGCGTTTTTCTTATCTTTAATATCTGGTTCTATATCCATGATCTCAATGAATCTTTCAAAAGCGGTAGATCCCTGTTGGAACTGCTCTGTAAAGTGAACCAAGCGTTCAATTGGCCGCAAAATAAAATTTACATAAAGCGTAAATGCCAGCAAGTCTATCACATCAAGTTGACCAAGAAATATCAGGTAAACTCCACCACCGATAACTACCAGATAATAAAAATCTGTAAGGAAAGTCATCCCTGCAAAATAAACGCTCATGATTTTATACATCTTTTCTTTGGCTCGTTGAAAAGAAAAATTTATATGTCCAAATTTTTCCATTTCGAGATGTTCATTGGTAAACGACTTTACTTCCCGAATTCCCTGAACAGAATTTTCTACTGAACTATTGATATCAGCGATCCGCTTTCTTACCAGACGAAATCCACCCTTCATACGGTGACCATAAGTTAATCCCCATATTATTAGAAGTGGAACAGGAATCATGGCTATAATTGCCAGGGAAACATTATAATAGAACATTGCTATGAATGAGCCAAGAATCATGAAAATTGAGATGATCAGATCTTCAGGAGCATGGTGTGCTACTTCGGCTATCATATTTAGATCATTAGAGATCCTAGACATAATATGCCCCGTTTTTACATTATCAAAATAATTGAATGATAGCTTTTGCAGATGAGCAAACATATCAGATCTCATATCTGATTCCATACGTACACCCATGATGTGACCCCAGCGAATGCGAATATAAGCAAAAACAGATTTAAAAATAATGATTCCTAACATTACTGATAATAAAGTTATTATTCCATTCATATCTTTATTGGGAATATGAACTTTGAGTAAAGTACGTGTAAGCATCGGCATGAAAACTGACAGAATCGCTGCCAGGAAGGCAACGGTCATATCCAGAATAAATAAAAATCTATGTGGTTTGTAAAATTTAATAAATCTTTTTAACATAATAATTCTCTCTTACTTTTTTGTCACACTGAGTTCATCGAAGTGTGGAGGAATTCTTCGTATGTTATTTACTATACCAACACTATCCTTCGACTCCGCTCAGTATGAAATATTATATAACATATATCTTTTTTTCTTTCTGAGAATTTTTTTTTACTATTCTCACGAAGAATCTAAGGATTCTGCATAATGAAACAATCTTGTCTTTCTGAGGAAATCTTCGAAGTAATTTCTAACGAAGAATCTCATTATAAGTAGAGAGCCCTCCAAAGAAGAATGTGCAAGATTCGTTCAGTCTTCTCCGGCAGATGCTGAATACTACCAGGCAGGCAGGATGATAAAAACACTCTATTATGCAGAATTCATACGAAGAATCTCAAAAAGGAGTAGAGTAAAATCTATTTATGTACTTTCTTAATAAATTCTTCAACTTCAGGGATTCCACCTTGATAAATAAGATAACCGTTATAAGGTTCTCGCTTAGTAATTTCATTAGCAATTGGTGTCATCATCAAATCACGGACTTTATCCACATCATCTGTTTGTCCCAAAGCCCAGCTCAGTTTGATAAAGGCAACTTCAGGTAACATGTTTTCGGCAGGAATAATTCCGTAATTCATCAGATCACGACCAGTATCATAAACAAACATATGAACATATCCCCACAAAGTCTGTACGGTCATATAAATTGGAATTCCTAATTCCTTACATTTTTTTATGGCAGGATAGAGAGGTTTATTTACGTGTCCCAATCCAGTTCCAGCAATTACAATACCCTTATAACCATTATCAATAAGTGAATAGATCATATCCGGCTGCATATTTGGATAGTAATAAAGCAAAGCTACCTTATCTTCAAAATAGGGTAGGATCGAAACTTTACGATCATTCCTTCTGTGATTATAATTCCGCTTGATCGGGGTTATTTTATCACGAGTTACAGTTGCAATAGGTGTATCACCGATTGTTCGGAATGTGGAACGGTATGATGAATGCATTTTACGTACACGTGTTCCCTGATGAAGAAGTCCGTATTCATCTGAAGTTGGACCGAACATACAAACCATTACTTCTGCAATATCCGATTTTGCAGCAGCAGTAGCAGCATGCATCAAATTCAAAGCAGCATCGGAAGAAGGACGGTCGGAAGAACGTTGTGAACCAACCAATATAATTGGAACTGGAGGATTTTGTATCATGAAGGAGAGAGCTGCTGCGGTGTGGTGCAGTGTATCGGTTCCGTGTCCAATAATAATACCATCAATCCCTTTTTCAATTTCCTTACCAATAGCAATCGCCAGAGTTTTATATTGTTCTGGACCCATATTTTCGCTGAAAACAGCAAAGAGTTTTTCAGTTTCCAAATTACAAATATCAGCAAGTTCAGGAACAGCACCGTATAGTTCTCCGGGTGAGAAAGCTGGTATCACTGCACCAGTACGGTAATCAAGCCGGGAAGCAATTGTTCCGCCTGTTCCAAATAGTTTAACTTTCGATTGACCTTCCGTGAAAGGGAATTCTTTCTCAGGAATTTTATAATGCGCTTCTTTATAACCAATCTCTTTCATATCGGTTATTGTTCTAACATCGATACCCACATTATAACCTGTTACAAGTTTTAAAACTATATGTTTATCATCATCATTTTCGGAACGTGGTAGAATGATTCCACTAAAATCACCACGTGTAGTTTTTATTTCAGTTTCACTCCAAACACGAATATTGAATTTTTTAAGGATTTCTACTGCATCACCTTTGTAGCCTTTGAAGATGTCTATCATTTGGCACCTCCTTCAGATATTGATTTTTGAACAAAAGTATTCAGTTCTCTTAAAGGGATATTCCCCAGAGCGATCGGTCTCAAATTTCCCATGATCCATTTTTCCGCTGCTTTAGGATTTTTTGATTTTTTGATTTTTGAGAACATTGATTGCAGACTACTAACATTATTCAAGATAGCTTCTTTTGTATATCCTTCAAATTCCAACGAATTAAGTACAGATTCAAATTCCATTTGAGAATAGAGGTAAATTACTGGCAAAATTGATTTAACAATATCAAAAGATAATTTCTTATCCAAAATAAATTTAAACATATCGTAGATTTTGGTGTATGGGAAGAGAACATCCGGGATCAATTGTCCTTCAATATGCTTTAATGTATGAGCAAAAGTCGTTGCAATATATTTGGGATCGATTTTGAGATCATTGTTAATTCGTTCGATTTCAGGAACAAGATTATTCCTGAGAATATAATGATAACAATCATCCGGAACCTGCCATTTTTTGAGTTGCTTATATCTTTCAACCAAATCTACAGGAAGTTCCTTTCTCTGTTTTTCAATATATTCATCTTCAATTGGAATTGGAGCAGAATCTGTGTCGGGGTACATTCTATCTGCACCCGGTAAAACACGCTCAAAAATAGTAGTTCCGTCTTTCAGAGCTTTACGAGTTTCGTTTGGAACTCCCTCGAAAGCCATTCTACAACGTTCTTCTATTGTTTCACAAGCAGTTTGTACATCTTCCTGCAAAGCCCAGAAAACAATTTGAGCATCATTTGCTTTACAATTGAGCAGTTTTGCACGCTGATTTAAGAGTGTTTCGTTGAATACAGGATTCATATCTTCAGAATGAATAAAATTTGGTTTTTCTAAACAAGCTATAACTTTGAGCCTTCCTTCAAGTTCGTCTGCAAATGTTTTGCCAGGTTGTAGAAAATGAGATAGTATTCCGTTAAAATCAGGAAGATTACAGGCAATTAATCTCCAGCCTTTGTTCATCGCTTCTTTAATCGGTGCATATTCTATATCTGAAACATCGAAATCAACATTTTTGAAAACAGGTTTCCATTTTTCAGCATCTGGTATAAATTTATTCAAATTATCTTTGATAACGAGAAGTGCTTTTTGGCGGAAAGCTTCATTATGAGTAAGTTCAGGTATCCATTTATTGTGTGAGACTCCTTTTATCTCAATTCGAGTTCCACCTGTTATGCTCACGTTCACATCCTCTCTTCCTGCTCCAATACCAATACGAACTTTTCCAGAACTTCTATTTAGAAAGCGAATATACTGAGCAGCTTCCAAAACTTCATCTGGTGTCTTCATGTCTGGGTAAGTAACAGTTTCAATCAGTGGAATTCCTAACCTATCAGTTTGGTAGATTCTTTCATGACCAATGTCAGAAATTTCACGGCAGGAATCTTCTTCAATACTCAGTTGGATAATTCTGATCTTCTTTTTCTTAAGAGGAATAATGCCTTCTATGCCAATGATTGCAGTTCGCTGAAAACCAGTGGGAATGCTTCCATCGAGATATTGTTTACGAGTAATGTGCAATTCACCAACAATATTAAGTTTTAATTGAAGTGCTATTTGAACTGCATAATCAACTGCTTCTCTATTGATGGGGAAAGGAGGAGTATCATCAACATCGTATGTACAGGTAGTTTCGTTTTTAATTCTGTAAATAATGTTCTTTCTGGTGCGAAATTCCATTAAAGCAGTTCCATCGTAAGTTCCCATTTCAGAAAGAGTTGGACGCATATGACGGATAAGTTCCGCATCGTAATCTTCAAAATTGCTATATAATCCTGCGGGGCATCTGCAGAACAATTTTTCTTTAGTCTTTAGTTGTTGGTGAACTTCTAAACCGCTAATAAATCCAAGTTCTTTATAGGTTTTTAATGGAGTCTCTTTTCTTGGGGTGTATCCTACATTTGTTTTGGTTAGATTGAAGTTCTTTTCTACATTAAAATCTTTACTCATCTTATTTATCCCGATTACTTTTTTAGCAAATTCGGAAAAGGGAAAGTATGTGTCAATAATATTAATGGATATCTAAAAAATAGTTAATAACATCAGGCAAAGATTAGCACATTACAAATGCAATAATAATGCCAAGAACAGCACCACCAAAAACTTCAAGAGGTGTATGCCCTAAGAATTCTTTCAGGTTTTCTTCGATGATTGTGTAACCTTCACGCTTTTTTATGTTACTAACAATTTTATTCAAAACTGAAGCTTGTTTACCCGCTGCACGACGCACCCCGGTAGCATCATACATTACAACTACAGCGAATACAACACTTAAAGCAAATAATGGTGATTGGAGTCCTTGTTTGATTCCAATTGCTGTAGCTAATGAAACAACAGAGGAGGTATGAGAACTTGGCATACTTCCAGTATCCAGAAATTTGCGGAAATTTATTCTTCTTTCAGTAAAAAGACTAAAAATAACTTTTAATGCTTGTGCTGTAAATAAAGCAACGAATACAACATCAAATATTTTATTTCCAAAAATTATTCCACTTTCCATTATTTACTCCTGATAACGATTGTAAAAATTCTATTTTTGTTTTTTGATGTCAAATGTATTATTTCCTATTTCACAAAAGATATTTCTAAAATCTATTAGGTTATTATTCTTATCCGCTTTGTAAAACTCCAATCAATACTATGGCAATAACCAATAAAATAAAACTAATTGAGATAATAATTCCCGGTAACGACATTCTCAATACAGCTCCACAGTATTTGCATCGTTTTGCTTTTGAACTTACCATTTTGCCGCAATTACGGCATCTGATCTGTTTAACTTTTTTACTCAAATATTTCTCTATTCTTAAGTATAAGAAGGAAGTGAAATTATCTAAATTCCCAGCATTGCTTCTTTCAGTTTTGGAAGTTCAGTTTGTTCTCCCAACCAGATAGAAAATACTGCTTTTTTAAATTCTAGTCCACCAATTGTTCCTTTTAATTCATTATTCATATAAACGGAAGTCCCAACTTCAGGAACATAAATAATATCATAAACATCATTTTTTACAGCATCTTTTGTGAAATAGGAATTAAAAGTTGTTATTTCTTCCTGAAGGTTAGAAATGTCGCTTTTGCTAAATCCTGTATTCCAAGCTTCTATAAGTTTTGCAGGATCGACAGCTTTATAAATAAAGTGCATTTTTACAGCTATTGGCTCATCTGCTTCGATAATAGTTTTTGCATCATTTTCTTTTTCCAGTAAATACAAAGCACAAGCATAAACCTTGATCACTATTTTTTTACGCAATCCAGCTCCGTTAATTATTAGTTCATTGTCACCAGCCTTCATGTTGTCAGGTAATACTTTACCACCAATTTTAAGTCCCCATAAAACTGACGTGAAGACAAAAGTCATGATTAAAATAATTAAAAGTGTTTTTTTCATTTTTCAGCTCCTTATTTTTTAACTTGTAGCGAGAATTTAAATTTTATTAAATAATGGCAAGGAATTTTAAACAGTATCAATATTTGATATAACATGCTTTTATTGTATTCCATTGAATTTCATAATCTTCTTCTGATAATATTTTGATTTCTTTATCAACTCATTCTCATCAACAGTAATTAATTTTCTGTCTTTCATTACAATTTTTCCATTGATGATCACATCTTTTATTTGCTCGGAAGTTAATGAGTAAACAAGATGAGAATATGGGTCGTACAATGGTTGCGCTTCGATGTTGTTCGTATCAATTAGTATAATATCAGCTTTTTTGCCAACTTCAATTGAGCCGATCTGATTGAACTTATTCAAAGCTTTTGCACCACCAATTGTAGCAATTTGTATCATCTCTTTTGCAGGAAGTATTGTTGGATCGTCATTCAAAGCCTTTTGTAATTTTGCTGCCAGACTGATTTCCTGTAAAATGCTTAAATTATTATTACTGGCAACACCATCTGTCCCGATGCTAAGATTTATTCCATGTTCTAAATAACTTTTAAATGTATCAAATCCTGAAGCTAATTTTAAATTACTGCTTGTATTTATTGCTATTGAGGACTTATTCGTTGCAAGGATCTTCTGTTCGGTTTCATTTAACCAGATTGCATGAGCTACAACAACATTACTTTCAAAAAAACCGAACGAATTCAGATATTCAACAGGTCGCATTCCTGTTTTCTTTATGCAATCGTTTACTTCCTGTTTAGTTTCGGAAAGATGAATATGAAGTAAAATTCCAAGTTCTTGTGCCAGATATTTTGCTTTGATGAGATTCTCTTTCCCACAAGTATAAATAGCATGAGGAGCAACTGCAAAATCAATAAGTTCGCTCTCCTTATATTTATCATGCATTTTCCTAATGTAGGTAAATATCTCATCTGCATTCTGGTAATTAGCAACTGGCAAATCCAGGATACCCTCACCTAAAACAGCTCGAATACCAATTTTCTCAGCTGATCTGGCTGTTTGATCTCCAAAAAAATACATATCACTGAAAGTGGTTATTCCATTTTTTATCATCTCAGCACAACCGTGTAATGCAGCATCTTCAACAAATTCTGCTGATAGAAATTTTGCTTCAACCGGCCAGATGTGTTCAGAAAGCCATTCCTGCAAAGGAAGATCATCTGCCAGACCTTTGAAATAACTCATTGCCACATGAGAGTGTGTGTTTACAAATCCGGGCATCACAATTTTATCGGTTGCATCTATGATCTGACCTGCAATATATTTCTGATCTAAATCTTTTCCTATTTCAAGAATATTTCCGTTAGAAATAGCCATACTGTTTATTGCAGGTTTTTTTTCATATTCAAGAACTAAGCCATTTTTTAATAGTATATTGATCTTTTGCATTAAAACCTCAATTTACAAAATCGTCTCTACCATTTTAAATAAAGTCATTATTTTATATCTATCCGTCATTTTACTATTATTATAGAATCCATCCATTTCTACAAGAAACTTGCAAAAACCAATTTGAAACTTATTATTCGTAGTTACAAATTGATCAATATATTTTAGAATAGGAATCTGATTGAACTTTTTTAATCCTATTATATCACTAATAACAAAAGGATTATTAGATGTTGGAAGAAAGAAATTTATTGTTTTAATAAATTCTTGAATATTTGATTGTGAGATATTATTAATTAACATACCTTTGTAAGGAAGAAATGGATTTAACTCATTTGTAGCCTCATATAATGTGTATCTTGCGTTATCTTTTTGTTTGGATTTTAATTGATTTTGATAGTATTCTTCAATCAAATTATTCCTTTTGCTTTCTATACTTTTAAACTGAGTATATAAATCTTGTTCAAATTCTAACAATATAATAAAATACAAAATAAGAAAAATATTTAAACTGTTTTCACCTTTTATCTTAGGTATGAGTTCATGATTTGTTAATGATTTTTCTTTAATAAATTTTACTATTAAGAATTTATTAAGAACTTTTTTTAGATGTCGCGGATTTGTAAAACCTAGATAATTAAAAAATATATCAATTGTATTATGTAAATCTTTAGGGTAATCCTTAAAATAATAACTTATTAGTTTGATCTTGTTTGATTGCTGATACATCTGAAAACTGATATCAAATATTTTTTCTAAATATTCCTCCGATTTTACTATATCATTATATTTATACCTAACTGCTTTTGTAACCGCATCTTTATCAATTCCACAGAAGAAAATAGTTTTTTCACCATTTGAAAAAAAGTGCTTCAGGGCAGTTAACAGATTTAAAATATTTTCTGGCTCACATCGATCAAGGTCATCAATAAAAATGATAATACGCTTATTATCTTTTTTTGAAATTCGGTTTTCAATTTCTTTATAAGAAGCTTTAAAGATTTTCAATTTTTGATGAAATGACATTGAATCATTTTGAGAAGTAATATCGTCTTCTAAACCTGAAAGTAATGTATTTGCATCAATGCTAACTCCTGGGATTTGAAATGAAATAGATTTTGCAAAATTTTTCATTAAGCTGAAACTTATGTTTTTGAAATTTTGAATAACTCGTTTATGCCGTTTATCAACTTTTTCAATTATCACATCTACAAGAGAAAGAGCGAGATTATCGTCTTTTTCATACTTCCAAGTTTCAAAATAAATTGTAGTAAAATTGTCACTCTCAAGTTTTTTCCGAATATAGTAAATTAAACTAGTTTTACCAGTTCCCCAACCACCATAAAGTGCTATCAATTTGTTGTCTTTTAATGATTCAGTATAAGCATTTATAAAACTTACAATAGTATCACCTTTTGGAATTGTGTTAAAAAAATCCGTTTTTGGTGTTAATTCCTTAATTGGTTGATTTGCTAGTAGTTGAGTAATTCCTCTTTTTTCTGGCATATCTTACTCCTTGTTATATTTCTTTCCTCATCCAATAATGTTTGATCTCACCAAACAGAATTTCACCTTCTTTGTAAATTCTATAATCTTGTTTTTTATATAGTGAAACTGCTCTCTCACGAGCTTTAAGAATAATTTCTTTAGCTCCCTTTTTTATTAAGTTTTCTTCCAGAACAAGTAATATTTCAGTACCAATTTTTTGTCTTTGAAAATTGTTATCAACTGCCATATAGCGAATTTGTGCCTGCTCTTTTGAATTGAAATGTCCACGTCCGCAACCAATTACTTTATCGTCTAATATTGCCATGATATGAGTACTTTCTTTATCCATTTTATCTTGTTCGCTTCCTTTTGGCTGAGACCATGGTTCTCGTAAGACTTGCCAACGAAGATCATAATACTTCTGGAATTCGTCTTCGGTTTTTGGTTCCCTTATAATAATTTTCTCTTTCATGTTTGCAATCCTCAAAGACGGAACTTTGAATTACATTAGTATTTCAGCATATCCAGGAAGCTTTCAATCCTGAGTTTTGTTCGGGCATCCAATTCTCCTGGTTGATCACCTTCAATTGTAAGAACAGGGATATTAACATATTTTTTTATTAGAATATTGTCTATTTGACGATGACAAAAGGATTGAGAATAACTGATCACAGCATCGAGTTTTCGTTTTTTCATTTCTACTTGAATGTCTTTCAATCTATCAAATATGCTGTAAGGATAAGTGTAACGCATATATTGATCAATTATATCATTTTCCAGATACGGCATGCTGAATTGCCTTTGGATTTCATTGAAGACAATATTTACATTATTTTCCAAAAGAAAATCGTAAAGATTTGTAATGATGGGTGGAACACCTAGAAATCCAAATCGAAAATTAGTATTTATTGATTCTGTGCTTTTGGCTTCCAAAATAAATTCATCCAGTCTTTTTTCAAAATCTTCTGGATCTCCATTAAAGTCAGACGAATTAACCAACCAGAGATGATTTTCTAATCCGGTGACTTTATTTTCTTTAAACGTGAGTTCATCAAGATAGATCAATTTCTTCCTGATCTTATCAAGTTGTACTTTTACTTCCAGAACATCTGAGTGTTTTACATTAAAATAATGTTCCAGCTTTTCTATCTCGGCTGCAAGTTTCTTCCTATCTTTATTATAAGGAAAAGAAAATGAAATAACTTCAATATTTTGATCGACCAAAGTAGACATCAATGAATGAGTATTGGAACAATCGCCCTCTACCACGCCGATCACGGCATCCATCCCTGAAGATAGTGCAACACTGTACATTCCTTTTATCCAACTGCAAATATTCCGAGGATAACCGTCAAATTCTGCTTGTTCTACAAATCCGGCAGCATTACCGGTTACAAAAATATTATTCATATCAATAGGTGTATGCCCGGCTGCAAATACGACTTCAACCGGAAAAGATGTGGTAAACCCAATCTTCATAGTAACTCCAGATATTTATTCTCAAGTTCATCGTGTAATTTTTGTAAATCTATAATTTCCTTATTTATTCTCTTAATATTCTCTGTCAAAGATTTTACTTTTTGTTGATCGCTATAAATATTGGGTTTGGAAAATTCCATTTCCCAAATGTTAAGTTCCTCGATCTTGGAATCGATGATATCTAAAGTTTTATCAATTTGATTAGATAATTTATTCAAAACTATAGGATTTGTTTTACGAATATCAGTGTTTTTTTGTTTGCTATTTTCACTTTTCAATTTTTTTACTTTTTGGAAGAATAAATCATCCAGTTTTTGTGAAGTTTCCTTAATTGTTCCAGAAGTGAATATCCATTTTTTCTTAGCAACTTTATCAATGAAATATCTATCGTGTGAAACAAAAACAATTGTTCCATCAAATTCCAGTAAAGCATCTTCAAGATACGAGATCATGTTTATATCAAGATGGTTTGTTGGTTCATCAAGAATAAGAAAATTTGGTTTTTCATGTATAAGTTTTGCCAGATATAATCTGGCTTTTTCTCCACCACTAAGAACGGAAACTTGCTTTTCAACTTCATCTCCTGTAAATCCATATTTTGCCAGATAAGAAAACACGTAACCTTTTGGTGCAAGTGGTACTAACTGCCAAATTGTCTGCATCACAGTTAATGAATTATCAAGTTCAAGATGCATTTGGTCATAATAACCAATGCCTAAACTTGCACCTTTTTTTACTATTCCGGATTGAGGTAGGATCTTTTCATTCAAGAGTCTTAAAAATGTTGTTTTCCCACAACCATTCGTTCCCAGAATTGCAATTTTATTTTGGTAAAATATTCTTAAGTTAATATTAGAAGCCAGTATGTTTCCGGGAAAACCAAAGCTCATGTTTTCGAAAGTGTAAACATCATTTCCACTCCGTTTTTCAGTTTTAAAATTAAGTTTAATTTTTTTCTCTTTTTTAGGAAGATTAATTTTCTCAACTTTCTCTAATCTCTTTTCGAGTTCTTTTGCTCTAACAAACATTTTCTCACTATCTCTTGCACGTCCCCAAATCCGGTATTGATCGATTTGTTTTTCCATTCTATTGATTCTTTTCTGATGTTTTTTAAAGGTCTTTGCTTGCAATTCCAACCTCATTTGTAATTGTTCTCTGTATTGGCTGTAATTTCCGGAATATGTTTCAATTGCATAATTTCTAATTTCAGCGATTTTAGTAACTGTATTATCTAAAAAATACCGATCATGAGAAATGATGAGATATGGTTTATTTAGCGATGAAAGATATTTTTCCAGCCAGTAAATCATCTCAATATCAAGATGATTTGTTGGTTCGTCCAGAAGTAGCAGATCAAATGGTTGGAGTAATATTGTAGCGAGTTGAATTCGGGTTTTTTCTCCTCCGCTGAAGTTCTTGATTTTCTGATTCCAAATATTTTGCGGAAAATTCAAGCTGGTCAGAACTAACTTCATCTCTGTATTAAAATGATACCCACCAGCCAATTCGAATTTTTGTTGCATGTGTGCATAATTATTTAAGTTTTTTTGAGAATTGTTATGTGTTAGTTTCTTTTCAGCCTCTTTGAGCTGTTCATTAAGTTTAATATGATCAGGACGTGATTGTAACACACATTCTTTAAGAGTGAGTGAGTCATCCAACTCTGGTTCTTGTGTAAGATAGGATATTAATGCAGTCTTAGATTTGTGAACTTTTCCTTTGTCTGGAATTAAATTTTGAGTAAACATATTAAAAAGAGTTGTTTTGCCACTTCCATTTTTACCCACTAGCCCTATTTTGCTATTATGCTCTATGGAAAAGCTTAATGCCTGGAATAGCTTTTCAACTCCGAAGCTGTGATATATATTAGAAACTGATATAATGCTCATTTATACCTCAAAAACAAAAAATTGGGTTTCCGTGAATATGTCAATTTATCGTTAAGAAATCAAAAAGAAAATAGAAAGATATTACTTGTCAGCAAATAATGATATTTCAAATATGTTCACCGTCGGGATGTAGCGCAGCTCGGTTAGCGCGTTCGTCTGGGGGGCGAAAGGCCGGAGGTTCAAATCCTCTCATCCCGACCAATCAATCCTCATAACTTTTAACCTGATAATACTTTAAGCCATAAATATTTAATAGAATAAAATTGCATTGTTGTGAAAATTGTTGTGAGAGTGACATGAAAACATTCAAATTTAGTATTAGTAATGAAATTTATATTAACTATAAAAAAGAATAATAAGAATAGTATAATTTAAGTATGATTCTGTTGACCTCGTTAAGTAGGGGGTATAGTCTTAAAGCTAATATATTATTAAACATTAATATAGCATTGCTTTATTATGGTGTTTTAGCTCTAGGAAATGAGAATAGATTACACGTGCATATATG